>NZ_DLJD01000004.1:0-97711 GCF_002484085.1 Sphingobacterium sp. UBA7625 | reverse complement strand
CTTCTGAACCGCACCTCTTGTTTCCACATCATAACTTGAGGTCAACCAGTCATCAATTTTCTTTTGTAAGTCTTTATCTAAATTTCCCATTATCATTAAATATGGCTAAATGTAAAAAAATCTTTTAGGCATCGCAACCCGCATATGCACGATCAATAACTGTAATGTACCATTTTTCTCCTTCTTTTGTAACGTGAAAAACAAATGGTTCTTCGCTTTCATTGGAGGTCATTATCGCGCGATAACTTCTGATTTCTATATTTCTTAATCGTTTTAATTCGTTACCCGTAATTTTTGCGTCTAAAATCTCATTCATAAACTTGGCTGTTTGTGACAGTTCATTTGGGCGGGATTTTTTGTCATAAAAAAAACCGAGTTTATCCCATTTCATTGTGCCGCAGTCAAAAACGGGAAGCTTTCCAGCTTTTAAAGGTCCTTTGTAACTCAGTTTTTCATACGAGTGATACTCTGGCACCGGTTTGGTAAAGCTAAAATTGTTTTGGTGCACATACGAGTCCAGTGCCCCCGGGCGATAGATGATATAGATACCTAATTTGGGATGTATATAATTATTGATTGTTTTGCTGTCTTGATCAATATATGCTTTGGCTATTTTTTCCAAAACTTGCTCTAATGTTTCTGTATCCTCTTTTTTGACTTCCTTTTCGAGTGTGTCGGGTTTGCTTATCGTATCTAAGGGGATAGAATCTTGGGCAATTTTTACGGCCTTGTCTTCCTTTTTATTGTTTCTACAGGAGAATACACCTATCGAGATACAGACCAGAACAAAGAAAAAGAGATTTCTCATGTTGTTTTTATTTTTTTTAATACTATTTTTTTGAAGTCAAGTTATCTATGATCGACTTTAATATTGACCTTGTCGAAGGCAGCCACCATTGGACGAGGATTTCTTGAATAGTTTCTTCTCTATTCTCGCGCAATTTAAGAATTATTTCTTTTCTGAAGTTCAGTTTGGAGGTCTGCCAGGTCTTTTGATTAAACTGTGAGATCTGTTTTATTTTCTTTGCTGCGGTATTAAAAAGCATGTTTGCTGGAACGACATCATCTACCAAACCTTGTGCTTTTGCTTCATCTGGAGTTAAGAGTTTTCCCTCAAGCAGGTTTTGATACGCAGTCCGTTTTCCAATCCAAAAAGCATACAGTTGAAAAATGCTTTCGGGAACAATCAACCCAACGGGTATTTCATTGAGCCCGATGACAAAATTACCCTCGGCCATGATCCTATAATCGCAGCATAGGGCAAATACGCAGCCTCCGGCAGGACTATGACCGGATATGGCCGCAGCAATTGGTTTTGGAAATGACGCCAATAGCGAGGTAGCCTCCAAAAAAAGATTCCAAAATTCCCTGATTTGATTCTCATTATAGCCAAATAAGGTGATGAGATCGAGCCCCGCACTGAAAAAGTTCTCTTTACCAATAAGAATTGCGCCGTGAACGGCGTCGTTTTCCCGATTTATCTCCAACGTCTCTATCAGCTCTTTCAGTAATAGCGTATCGATGGCGTTTGACTTTCCTCGATCCAGAAAAATGCTTAAAATATGGTCTTCTACTTGGGTTTTGATATGCTCCATAATGAGTTTATTTAAATGTATAACGGTTTGTTCGGCTTGCTATTGTGGCTTTACTTCCATTAAATATTCTAGGTGTGCAATTTTTCCCTCCATGTCAATTCCTTCAATCGTGATTTTATATGTTCCGGGTTCATCCGAAGTGTAGAAATCAAATTTGGCTTCTCCGTTTTTAGCTGTTACCAGATTTGGTTCCCAGGCGATTGTTGTTCTGAGGTCACGATTAAGCACCTGTTTCTGTGTGCTATTATATTGTGGTTTGAAAAAGTTGCGATTCACATGCAGACCTTTGGGTAAAATGGTAATTATTCCTGTTGGCGTATAGGTGGATAACATCGCATCGCCAGATTTACTGGTGATTACCAATACACCGTTGCCGCCATACATTCCATAAATGGCGGTGTTTCCAGCGCTTCTCAGCACTTCGATGCTCGCGATATCCGGGACGTTGATCATACTGATCTGGTCAGGCTCAATATACATGCCGTCTAGCACTACCTGCATGGGACTGCCGCCATTTAATCCCATCGATCGGGTACTGTAAGGAACTCCGTTTTGGAAAATAACTCCCACTAGTCTCCCCGCAAGGCATTGCTCTAGGGTCGCACAGGTAGATAGGTCCTCGGCCGTAATCACCTGATCTGCATTGCCGGGGCCATTGAGGTTTCTTGAATTTTTATCTGCTTTATTGGCTCTGACCCTGTTGACCTGAACTTCTTCCAGTTTGATGCTTTTTTGAATAATACCGGCAGCTTCAAGTTCGGCCAGAAATTGCTGATTATCCTTGAGCTGGTTGATTAGCTTGGTGTTGATGTCATTCTGCATCAGTGGCTTGTCTTTACTTTCCTTGACAGCGGGAGAGGGGGGATTGTCAACAAGTATATCGACTCTATTCTTCTCTTTTTGACCATTCCCGGTGACAATAAACTTGATACTATCCGCAAAAAACAGGTTATCAAAAGCAAATCTGCCATCACTATCTGTCAGTGTATCTATACTTAGCATCATATTGCTCGTGGGGACTAAAGTAACTTTTGCATTCGGAACAAGTGCCTTTCGTCCGGTTTTTTTCACAGTGCCCGAGACTGCGAGGCTCTTCTCCGGAAGGTACGCATTATTCGTCGTATTAAGATAATTTTTCCAATCTAGCTTACGCCAGCCCTGGATCAGCATAAGGTTGTCAAGTTCATTGAACTTAATATTGTTCAGATCTTCAAAGTAATAATTTGGACGTTCTATAAAGCCCCTGAGATCGGATTTTAAGAGCAGCTCGGAGACAATCGAAGAATGATATTGCGCTGTAGCAGAATCGGACTTATTGAGGTTGATTACCGAAGCTGAGAGTGCGGCTATTTTTGAAGTATCACTGCTACCTTCCTTAACCGAAAGATTTGCGATTACCTGATCCCGTGTTGTAAATGTTGGCTTGTTCAATTGTAAGGTTATTGGCAATATTGTTTTTGGAGCATTGTAACTAAATACGAGCCTTTCGATGATCGGAACCAAGTGCTCGTTCAGTACTGTTAATTGGATTACTCCCGAAGGAAGATCCTGTTTGGGAATGTTGAATAATATTTCCGGCCCGTTTAACTTTTGTTTAACAGCATGTAAAACAAATCCATTGTATTGTGCAATGAGGTAGACTTCTTTACCCGTTACGAGGTCATCTGTCGCCGATAATTGCGCGGCGATTTTATCTTTTAAACCTGAGTTGACAGTGAGTACGTAGCCTGAGGCAGCTACCTGAGGCAGAGAGGTGCTCACCGAATTTCCGTCCGGGAATACAGCCGTGGCAATATATTTTTTTCCTGTGCTTAAAATAAGGGGCATACTGCCCATGCCGAGGTCATTTGTTTCAAATTCGATGATGGGAGCCTGGTTTTCCTCTCCGATTTTGATTTTGGACTTCAGGCCCAGTCCGGCGGGTGTAAGTACTTTAACCCCGGTTTTGCTCAGAATATTGTTTACGAGCTCACCACTTTCAGGGAAAATCTGGATACTGTTCCGTTGGTTGGGATCTGGGATTGTAAAATTCTTTAATACGCGTCTTTTATCTGATGATAAAAATTGTAAGGATAATGTTCCGCCCTTAAAATTATCTTTGAGCTCAAGAGCTATTGTTCCATTTTCATTGGATTTTAAGCGCCCGGTTTTTTCTTTTAGGCCATCCTGTTGGAGGGTATAGCTCACGCTGCTGTTTATTAGCGGCGCGCCCTGAATTGTCTTTAAGTTGATCTGGAAGAGATTTTCAGTTCCATTTTGAAGGAGAGTGCTTTGAGTAATGACATTGTCTGCCCGACCATTGGTAATCGGTACAATCCGCTCATAGAAATTGGAGATGGAATCGTTTTGCATCCAGCGGGTGTATGCTCTGATCCGGTACGAGCCCTCCACGAGTGTGTCCGATAGACTAAAATCACCGATGCCAAGGCCCAATGTGAGGGGGATTTTAATGCTTTTGATAATGCTATTTGTCGGCGAGATCAATTCGATATTCGCAATCTTGCTGATATTGCTCAGGTAATTAAATGGTGCCGTGGTACAATACAGTTTGAACCAGATATTTTCACCCGCTGAATAGTCATTTTTGTCCAGGTGTAGATAAATTTTTTCCGTAACATGACTTTCGTGATAGGTATCCAATTTCTGTATGGTCTGATCAATTTGAGCGGAGGCCAGAAAAGGAAGCAGAAGGCAATTGATTAACAGCAATAAGCGAGCATACATATGACTAATGTTTCTTGAAAATTAGAAAATATTTTCCCTTTAATCAACTTATAAATCAAAATATTATCGCATGAAAGAGATCCGGCAATTTCTATTACTGGGATGGGGACGCTTTTGAGTTGGAAAATAAATATAAAATCCGTTTTTGAACGATCTTATGTCTGAAAATTAGCATAAAAAAAATATCTTTGTGCTATGAATATCCTAATAATCGGTTCAGGAGGTCGTGAATCCGCCTTCGCCTATAAACTGTCGAAAAGTCCACGTTTAGATCAATTGTTTATTGCTCCAGGAAACGCTGGTACCGGAGCATATGGCCAAAATGTAAATATTAAAGTTACTGATTTTGAAGCTATCGCATCCTTTGTTTTGGAAAATGCGATACAAATGGTGTTGGTGGGACCAGAAGAGCCTTTGGTAAAAGGTATTCATGATTATTTTTTGAACCGGGAAGATTTAAAAAATATTCCTGTTATAGGCCCACAGCAGGAAGGTGCACAATTAGAAGGTTCGAAAGATTTTTCGAAGCAGTTTATGGACCGCCACGGCGTGCCTACTGCCGCTTCCCGTTCTTTTGATGCCGACTCGCTTGCTGAAGGATTGGTTTATCTGGAGAGCCAGAAGTTACCGATTGTGCTTAAGGCCGATGGTTTAGCAGCCGGAAAAGGTGTGTTGATCTGTGAAACACTTGAAGATGCGAAAGCCGAACTGAAAGCAATGATTGCAGATTCCAAATTTGGAGAGGCAAGTCGTGTAGTGGTGGTGGAGGAATTTTTAAAAGGAATTGAACTCTCGGTATTTGTCCTAACGGATGGAAACTCTTATAAGGTACTTCCTTCTGCAAAAGATTACAAACGTATTGGAGAAGGTGATACAGGTCTAAATACAGGTGGAATGGGCTCCATTTCTCCGGTGCCTTTTGCCGACGAAATATTTTTGAATAAAGTGGAAGAACGTATCATCAAACCAACTGTTGAAGGGCTGAAGAAAGATGGTATTCCCTACAAGGGTTTTATTTTCATCGGTTTGATGAATGTTGATGGTGAACCCTATGTAATTGAATATAATGTGCGTATGGGAGACCCTGAAACAGAATCAGTATTGCCTCGTATCGAATCTGATCTGCTGGATCTGTTGGAAGGCGTCGCACAGGGAAATTTGGATCAACGCTCTTATACCGTTTCTCCAAAGACCGCGGTTACAGTTATGTTAGTGGCAGGAGGTTATCCAGGAGCGTATGAATCTGGAAAGGAGATCGCGAATATAGAGAATGTTAAGGAGTCGATTGTATTCCAGGCGGGAACGAAGGAACAGGACGGCAAGGTTGTTACTGCCGGCGGACGTGTGATCGCGGTAACCACATTACAGGATTCGCTTTTTGAAGCGCTTCAACAGGCTACAGCTGATGCCGGAAGGATCTATTTTGAAGGAAAGTATTTCCGTCGTGATATCGGTTTTGACCTCATCTAAAAAATATTTAAAATTATTTTTGTATAAATGATTTTAAGGCCTATATTTGCAACTCCAAAAACAACAAAACTTTTGGAGTTGCATAAAAATGGCCCGTTCGTCTAGGGGTTAGGACGCAAGATTTTCATTCTTGAAACAGGGGTTCGATTCCCCTACGGGCTACAAAAGATAAAACCTGCAGATGTTATATTTGCAGGTTTTTTTGTTTTTAGCACTTTGTAAACAGGAGAATAACTTCTAATATTCATTATGTCGGGATGCTCGATAAGTCAATCCATCAAACTATAATTTTTAAGGGTATAAGTGCCAACAATATAGCGTTTATCATCAACACCTGCATTTATGAAAAGTTCATCGAGTTTTGTTAAACAAGCAATTATCTTATCTACAGCTTATCTAGTTCCAATTTTTACAAGTGGCTTATCTTTGAAGCTGGGCAGTTTGGCGCCTAAACAATAATTGGATCGTCTAATTATAATGCTGCTAGAGTTTCTTAGAGACCATATTACTGTTCTGGATTTTGGTCAGACCAATGGCTGTTCCTTTATTATCTACGTTAAAAACAATAGTCGCATCCAAGTCCCGGGCGTAGAACTTGTGTTTGTCAAACGGCACTAGTTCCTTTCTGTCGTTCCCCACTTGTCCATAAAGGATGTTGTTTTCCAGGACCACTTCAAATACTGGCCCGGGATTAAATTGGTACTTTCCGGTGTATTTCGCTAATTGTGTCTTGGAAACGTTGATTTTTGGTTGAGCTTCCAAGACAGTGTTTTCTCTGACAGCCGAGCTAGGCATACCCGTACCACTTGCCGTAAACCCATCCACGATACCTTTTTCATCTCTGGTAAATTTGAACGTGTTTAGACTATTTTCCACCAAAAACTGATCCTTTCCATTGGGAACCAAACGAGTTTTTGGCCCACCCAGATAATAATACATCAGATTTCCATCTTGCAACCGTACAGAATGTTTTCTACCATTTTTAATGTTATATACACCCTGAAACACTTCCAGTTCAGATGACTTTAGTGTAATGGGTTTATAGTCGTATGGTTTTCCTAAAGCCACAGCGAGGAGCTTGGATGCCAGGATATCAGGTTCATAGGGGGTATCGCAATTCCGTAGTATCGTAATAGAAAGATTTTCCAGTGGCAGATAAGCTGCATAAGTAAAAAAACCATTAACCACGCCTACATGCTTAACGCTAGGACTTCCTTGGACATTTCCCGTTTCCCATCCGTAACCATAGCCTGTCAAACGTCCGTCATTCAGTTTAAAGGATGTTTGTGCTTTCCTGATTATCTCTGATTTCAGCAATTTGCAGTTATGCAAGCCATTGTACCATTTTTGCAAATCCCCAGCGGTTGACATCAGCGAACCGGCGGCATAGGGAAGGCTCATGCTCAGATAGTCTGCATTACGGTATGCACCATTTCGCTGGACATATCCTGACACTCTACCAAATATGATCCTAGTCGGGGTATCATAATAAGAATGAGTCATTTCTAAAGGCTTGAAAATCGTTTCTTCGATAAATTCCGCATAGCTTTTTCCTGTTATTTGTTCTATAATATAGCCCAGCAAAATATATCCGGAATTGGAATATTTGTAGTCTGAACCGGGATCATAGTCCAATGGTTCCGATTTGACTAAATCCACCAGCAGTCTAGGACTTAGGCCTTTTAGTTTGATTTCATCAGTAAAGCTTGGCAGGCCAGTATAGTTAACGACTCCAGAGGTATGGGTTAACAAGGCTTCAATCGTGATTACTTTCTTTTTCTCCGGGAAATCCGGGATGTATTTGCGGATGTCATCTTGGATCGACAACTTGCCTTGTTCCTGCAGCATCAAGATCAGTACTGCAGTAAACTGCTTGGTCACTGATGCCAGGCGAAATACATGTTCCGGCGTCATCGCCACATCAAGCTCGATGTTGGCTTTACCAAATGCCTTCTGATAAAGCACCTGGTCACCTCTGCTTAGGTACACAACTGTACCTGCGCCATCTTTAGCAAATTGGGCACTGGTGAGAGAATCAAACTGCTGCTGGTTGGTCTGTGCGAGTGCTATAACTTGGACAAGCAGCGAAAAAATAAGGCATAGCAATACCAGTAATGATGTTTTCATTTTTTATAAGTTATTGTTAAATCTGAATGTTAATTGTAAAAAAAGTGGTTTTATTCTTTTTTCGGAGTGCTTTTCAGTGCGAAGTAAGACGTGATAAGTGCGAGGCCGAGCCCCATAAAAATGCAAATCCCGACAGCCAGAAATTTTTGGGTGGGAAAGAGATCACCTAGGGCTAGACCCGCGGCCAATCCAAGAGCAACTCCGACGCTGCTGAAGCCAAGTACCAGCAGCATTGGCAAAAATTTGGATTGATTTTTAAAATAATCCGGCGAAAGCCCCCTTTCTATGATTTCCATGCGTTCTTTATGTCTGGTGGTAAAGTAATAATAGCTAATCCCAAATACGACAAGGGAGATGGATATAAATAATGCCGCTGATGTAGTTTCCATTTCAATTGTTTTTGTTAATTTCCTGATAGGACTGAATTTAGGGATAAGTGGTCACAATGTGACCAATATTTTTTTCTGATAGTCTAAGTAATAGTACTTATAAATAATTTGGCCACACGCATGCTGTTCGGAAAAAACCGTAAAGGTGAAGACTATTACTTAAAAAAAGCCTTGGATGGTGAGCGTGAGGGCTTTGATTATTTGGTGTCAACTTATCAAAAGCTGGCCTATACGTTGGCAATTAAAATTTGCGGAAATAATGAAGATGCTGAAGAAGTGGTGCAGGATTCGTTTATGAAAGCCTTCCGGGCATTGGATAAATTTAGAAGTGCGGCTAAGTTTTCCACTTGGCTATATCAAATCGTTTACTATACAGCTTTGACTAGAAAAAGTAGTAAACGAATTGAAACGACAGAACTGGCTGAAAATTCCGAATCCAAAAGCTATCTGCTCGACGAAAAGAGAGAAATTGGCGGCCTGATTCAGTCAGATAGGAAAAGATATATTGACCTGGCGCTTTCTAGACTTGGAGAAGAAGAAAGGTCGGCGATTACACTTCATTATCTGGGAGAGAAAAGCACGTCAGAAATAGCGAAAATCCTGGACATTGGAAAGTCAGCCGTCAAAATGAGGCTGATGAGAGGACGGGAAAAACTAGAACAATCGCTAAGAAGTTTATTAGGGAATGAAATGAAAGATTTATGATAAACCGTGAGAAAATGAAAAAGAGTGATCCACTTGCAGATTTACTGAAACAGGAGATTTTGGATACACCTTCAGCAAAGTTTTCCGACCAGCTGCTACAGGCATCCATGAATAGTTATCGGGTTAGTTACGGTAAGAGGTATCAAAAAGAAGAGCGGCTGGGAAAAGTGATCAGTGCTATTCTGATATTTTTTAACCTGATGTTACTAGTAAAGTTAAAACCGTTTGGGAGTGACTCCGCATTATTGATCGGCATGCTGGCCGCTGTGATAGCTATATTTGGGTACAGTATGCATTATTTGACTCGTCATCCGCGTCATACATCTCAGCATTCGTAGGCGGATTGTTGGAATGAGCGTAAATATTGCAAACTGTTAAACCCAATAATCGAATAGTGATCGTTAAAGGCAGTTCCGAATGCCTAATTTTCTCCATATGTTTCGGTTTTAAGCGTAACAATTGCATCTTTCACTATTTGTAGTACCGGGCACTTGAATCGCTCCTGCCACTGTGTCTACACTGTCCTTATGCTTGCTGTAACATTATCCCTAACACCATTGCATTATTCTTGCTTTTAAGGGCTCCGTTCACGTGTAAAAAGTGCATTCCCTTAAAAAACGAGACATTCAATTCACTAGCTGCTTTTTTTCTTTTAACAGATTAATTTATAGGTCGCTAGTGTTGATACAAATCTATAAAGGACACCCTCGAAAGTATTATAAGAAAGCAATACTTCGGGTTAATCCATTCAACGATTTATTCAGGCAATTATTCGGGAGCTGCCCTCTTAACTAGGATGGAGGGACAAGAAAATGAAACTCCAGTCGTGAAAAGTGAAATTAGAAGTTATGTGGTGGACGAAAATACTGTTTTTTTCTATGCAGGGAATATTGATGAAGAGAGACAAGATCGACGAAATTATAGGATATATGCAACCTTCACTAAGACAGGTACAGTAACTTTTCGCTCGGACAATCCCGATATTAAGTTTGTTGTGAAAAAAGATGCAAGTTATACCATTACTGAACAGATGGATGCCGTCCGTCCTTATTTACTGCATCGTTATATCACAATCAATAATGTGGATTATGAATTTACAGATTATACGCTTGTTTCTACTACAGCGATCAAATTCAAGGTCTCGGGCTCATTGATTTTGGAGCGTCAGCTCAATACACAGATTCCGGACGAGGATCAGTCCATCGAATGGTAATTTGTTCAAACCATTCCGCGAGCTATTGGTTATATCTAAGGTATAAAAAAATAGTGTTATGATTGGTATAGTAGGAGGCCTTGGCCCTTATGCGGGCTTGGATATAGCCAAGAAAATTATAGATGAGACAGTGTCAAGTTCCGATCAGGAACACTTGCCACTGTTGTTGTTTTCCTGCCCTAATTTGATTCCGGATCGTTCCGCATATTTATTGGATAAATCGAAGGAGAATCCCGGAAAGGCAATAGCCGTGGTTTTAAAACAACTGGAGCAGGCTGGCGCAACGATTGCGGCAATTCCGTCGAATACAGCGCATGCAGAACCGATTTTTTCAGTTATTCAGGATGAAATGGCCCGTTTAGGAAATGAACTGAAGTTGCTTCATATTGTCCATGAGACGGTACGCTTTGTTCATGAAAATTATCCAGATAGCACCATAGGTGTGCTATCGACAGCAGGTGAGCAGGCTTACAGCCAGTACCGGGAAGCTTTTATGAAAAAAGGATTTCCTATCGTAGAACCTGAAGGTGCACAAAAAGAAAAGGTAAACAATGCTATTTACGATAAAGAATATGGGATTAAGGCACAACCAGCACCAATAGCCAATAAGGCAAGAGAAGATTTGTTAATGGCTATGGATGATTTGAAAAAACAGGGTGCACAGGTGATTATTTTGGGATGTGCCGAATTGCCATTGGCCATTCCCGAAAGAGATCACAATGGAATGACCGTAGTGGATCCCAACCGGATCCTCGCCCGGGCACTTATTCAGGCTGTTGCTCCCGATAAACTCAAAGTACTTTAATGGTGTTTTTTTGTCAAATTGGCAGATTTTTTACTAAAAAGCTTGTTGGTATGAGTTTTGTCCTCTGATTAGTAGTTATTTATGTAACAAAAAGAAACAGATGCAAAAGATCATACACCGAGAAAACGATCGCGGCCATGTTGATTTTGGTTGGTTGAAAAGTGCCCATTCATTTAGCTTTGGGCAATATTTTGATCCTCAAAAAATAAACTTTGGAGCATTACGTGTATTAAACGATGATCAGGTGGAGGGCGGTCAGGGTTTTGGTCGTCATGGCCATGACAATATGGAAATCGTGAGCATACCTTTGGGGGGGATACTTTCCCATCAGGACAGTATGGGCAATGTCCGTAATATTGAAACAGGAGAAGTCCAAATTATGTCCGCGGGTAAAGGGGTGAAGCACTCAGAGTTTAATGGTGATCAGAAAGATCTTGTCAAATTTCTGCAAATATGGGTTATACCCAATGAAATGAATCTAACACCCGGTTATGATCAAAAATCTTACCTGCATTTAGATCGCCATAATAGGTTTGCGACCATTGTATCTCCTGATAGTTCTGATCCGGACACCGTTCATATTCATCAGGATGCGTATTTCAGTCTTGCGGACCTGGATGAAGGGAATACAGTTTCGTATACTGTTCATTCGGAAAGAAATGGTATGTACCTTTTTGTGCTTGAAGGAAAGGTAAAGGTGGCCAGCGAAACATTATCCCGAAGAGATGCTATCGGCATCTACGATTCGGAAAAAATGGAGATCACGGCAGATTACAATGCAAAATTGCTACTGATTGAAGTTCCCATGTTTTAATACAGCGCATATCTTATTATGATTTAGCTGGCGCTTGACTGGAAACACAAGACAACATCGAGAATTCATGGAGGTTTTGCGAAGAGATAAACAAGTAGTTGCTTATCAATATTAGGAGGGGTAATCAGGATCTGCATCCTGTGCCGGAGCGATCTTTTGCAACAACTGATTCACTTCATCTTCGGTTGCGGTCAATTTTGCCCGGCATACTTCAATAAGCTCGGATGCGCGTTTGATTTTCTCAGCAAGCTCATCAATATTTGTTGTGCCATTTTCAATTTCTTTTACAATCGTTTGTAATTCATTGAAGGCATCGGTATACGTATATTTTTGTTCCATTGTATGCTATCTATTTAAATTTTTCAGTTTAATATAGTTCCGGTTAGCTGTTTTCGGAACTGTCGCTAAGCGCTTTCTTATCCGTTACAGTACTTATAATTTCGCCATCTATCACCATCGTTTGGATCAGGTCGCCAGGAGATAGCTGATCAAGAGATTGAAGTAATTTGCCATTGACTTTTGTGATGGAAAATCCCCGTTTGAGCAGTCGCCGCGGATCAGAAAGCTGGATAATCCGTTCGGTGTGCGCCAACGCTGTTTTATGTTCATAAAAGCGTAGTTTGATCAACGCACCCAGCTCGTGCTGTATATGCTGAATATTGGTGCGCGCAGTCTGAAGTTCTCGTTTTCCGACCCATTGGATATGCGTTGCCATTTGAGACAGGAAGTTTCTCTCCTCCTTAAACCGTGTAAAGATCAGCTGTTGGATCCCTTCTGCCGCCTTTTCGATTGGGACAGAAAAATTGTGGAATTTTTGAATAAGGAAATCAGCCAGCTCACTCGGTGTGATCGCATTTTTATAGGCGACCATCTCACTCACAGTATAGTTGGTAGAATGGCCAATGCCGGTCAATACAGGAATGGGAAAGATCGCTATTGCCTTTGCCAATAAATAATTATTGTAGCTTGATAGACCAACCTCACCACCACCACCACGAATAATGGCGACCACGTCAAATTCAGCTATTTTATCGGCGATCACCGCGAGTTGATTGATAATGGAGGGAATGGATTTATCACCCTGTAAGAGCGCTGGAAATAGTGTGCATTCCAACTTGTAGCCCCATGGGTTTTGATTTATAATTTTGTAAAAATCTGAAAGACCTTTGCTCGTCTCCACCGAAATAATTGCTAGCCTTTTTGGAAGCATTGGGAACGGAATAGATTTATTGGCCTCGTAAATGCCCTCTTCTTTGAGCTTTCTAATGCTGTCCAGTTTTTCTTTCTCCAGTTCCCCTAAGGTAAAAGTCGGATCAATATCAACAATCCTTAAGCTTAAACCATACATCGGATCATAGGAAATGCTCGCCTGAAATAACATCGTAATGCCTTCCCTTAAGGGTTCTTGGGCAATTTTCAGAAAATTGTTGTTGATTCGGGTGAAATCTGCTTTCCACAGAGTTGATCTGATCTCTGCAACGATTTTGCCATCCTGTTTTTCAACGAGTTCGGGGTAACAATGTCCGGAATGTGTATAGTGGTTGAGTTTATTCATCTCCGCCTTGATCCAATATAAGCTCTTGTAACGCTCAGCAAGCGTTTTTTGGATACTTTTGCTCACCTCTAACAGGGAAAATATTGTTTTATCTTGAATCAATTCCGGCATTAACCAAATTTACAGAAAAAAAAAAGATTTATGCTTGCTCATCCCGAAAATCCCTAACCGGGGGATTTAGAAAACAAGCGTAACAAAATTGATTTTTTTACAGGAATGAACTTGGCTTTTTTATTTTATTCGTATTTTTATTTGATAGAACCTAAAAAACGATAAAAACAGAATGAAAAAACGATTTTTCGGGGTGTTATTTGCAGGTTTGTTCTGTATTGCCCCCCTGTTCGCTCAATATAAGTCGACTATAAAGAACGAAACCATACTTTTTAATAATGTAGATCAGCTGCTGCCACTCACAGGGTTGGATCAACGGCGTATTGCCGTCGTCGTTCCAAATGTAGACAAATATGCTGCGTTTATAAATCAGCTGAAGCGTTATGCGAATACAGCACTTTTTGATTTCAGTAAATTTGACGAAGATATCAAGTATTATAATACGATTATTGTAGCTGGCAAGGAAGATGATTTGGATGCAGATTGTTTGGCGCAGCTTAAGCAGGCAGTCCTGAACAATAAAAAGGTTGTGCTCTGCCATTTCTTTGAGCATGAGCGCAGCAAAAAGGCTGTGTCTGAGCATCCACAATCCGATTTGATTGAACTACTGGCACCTTTTACCGCTGTCGGTCAACGCAATGCCGCGATGTCAATTTTTGGTGGAGCAGCCATTACTGAAGGAAACGCCAAGACGGCTCAAACGCGACTTCAATACAACTTTGGTGAAAACTCAAGTCTGAACTTGGGTAAATTGACCAAAAAAATTGATGCCATTGCACAAGAAGCAATTGAGAAGCAGGCAACTCCGGGCGCGGTCGTGATGGTTATCAAAGACGGGCAGGTGTTATTGGAAAAATCATACGGTTATCATACCTATTTGAAGGCTATTCCAACAAAAACAAGTGATATTTTTGATCTGGCCTCAGTCAGTAAAATCGCGGGTACTACTCCTGTTATTATGCGTCTGACTGAACGTAATATCATTAATCTGGACAGCACCATGGGGCACTATCTGTGGCAAGCGAAGTATACGAATAAAAAAGATATCAAATTGCGCTCCGTAATGCTGCATGAAGCTGGTTTTACGCCATTTATCCCATTTTATAAATATTTGAAAGCTGGGGATGTTGTTGCCAGTCCAGATCAACAGCATCAGGTTAAGATGGCTGACAATAGTTATATTCTCAACCATTACTATCGGGATGTGATGTGGCCCGAAATGTTAAAGTCTCCAGTTAAGCCAACAGGAAACTATGTGTATAGCGACATAAGCATGTATGTGATGAAGGAAGTTGCCGAACATCAGACGGCAGTACCCTTGCAGGATTATGTTCAGGAAAATTTCTATCGACCATTAGGAATGACACACGCGGGGTATCTTCCCAGGGAACGATTTTCAAGAGAGCAGATTGTACCTACGGAGCAGGATACTTCATTTCGCAGGACATTATTGGAAGGGTATGTGCACGATCAAGGAGCAGCGATGGCGGAGGGAGTCGCCGGGCATGCGGGGTTATTTGCTACCGCCAATGATCTGGCGATATATGGACAGCTGTTGCTGAATCGAGGTGAGTATGGCGGAGAACGCTATTTTAAGACTGAAACAATAGATCAGTTTACCAGTAAGCAGTCCACATCAAGTCGGAGGGGACTGGGGTTTGACCGCTGGGATCCAAATCCGAAAAATGAATATCCATCTAAATTAGCCAATAGCACTGTCTTCGGACATACGGGTTACACAGGTACCTGTATCTGGATAGATCCGCAAAACCAGCTGGTCTATATCTTTCTATCCAATCGGGTACACCCGCAGGTCAGTACCAAATTGTTGGATCTCAATATCCGCAGTCGGATTCAGGATGCGATTTACGAAACAATTAATGAAATGAAAAAATGATAAAAAATCCATTGCTCATGGTACTGTGCATGCTATCCTTGACCCGCCCGGCCTATAGTCAGGATTATAAGCAAATTCATACAGACATGGTTGTTGTTGATGGGCATAATGATGTGATCTATGAGTCTATTTTTCAGGGAAAAGATATCGGCCAGCGTCTGAATTCCGGTGCCACGGATTTACCAAGGTTAAAGGAAGGTGGAGTAGATGTGCAGGTATTTGCTGTTTGGTCCGATGATGCGAAATGGAAGACCGGAGCATTTGAACATGCCAATGCCCAGATAGATGCGCTGGAAAAAATGATTGCTACTCATGCGGAAGATATCGCCTTAGCGAAATCCACAAAGGACATTGATGCAATTCTAAAAACTGGAAAAATTGCCGCAATTGTCGGTGTGGAGGGCGGTAATATGATTGAGGAGAGTATTGACAATCTGGTTAGGCTCCATGAACGTGGCGCGAAATATTTGACCTTGACCTGGAACTATAATCTACCGTGGGCAAGCTGTGCTGCGATGGAGTCCAAAAAGATGGATTCGAAGGCAAAAGGATTAACTGATCATGGGAAAGCAATCATTAAAAAAATGAATGAACTTGGTATGCTGGTCGATCTTTCCCATGGTGGTGAGCAGACTTTTTATGATGTCCTTGCGGTTTCCCGTAAGCCAATATTGGTGTCGCATAGTAATGCCTATCGTTTATGTCCACATTTCCGAAACCTGAAAGATGAACAATTGGAAGCGTTGAAGAAAAACGGCGGTGTGATCGGTGTGAACTTTTACTCTGGTTTTTTAGACCCGACCTATGAAACAAGGTTAAAGAAGATCTACAAAAAACAGGTTGGGAAGAATGCGGATACAACGCAGAGTACCTGGAGCTTGTATGATCAGTTGTCAAAGGAGGCCAAGCGCGAAGCCGACGCACCATTATCCAAATTATTGGATCATATTGATTATCTGGTCAGGAAAGTGGGTATTGATCATGTTGCAGTTGGGTCGGATTTTGACGGCATCGAATCGTCACCTCAGGACTTAGAAGATGTTTCTAAGTTTCCTTTATTGACAAAGGGACTTTTGGAAAGAGGTTACAACAAAGCAGATGTTGCGAAGATTATGGGACTGAATTTTCTACGGATTTTAAAAGAAAATGAAGAATAGGGTAATGGATGGAAATTTGTAATTTCGTAGAATGGCAAAAACAAAATCCGCATATTTCTGTCAAAACTGTGGCTATGAGGCTCCCAAATGGATGGGACAGTGTCCTTCGTGCAAACAATGGAATAGTTTTGTTGAGGAGGTAGTTGAAAAAAGTAGTTCAAAAGTCCCTGAATGGCGAAGCACAACAACAACCGGAAACACAAAAAGGACAAATAAGGCGGCAATCATCCATGAGATTGTGTATCAGGATGAATCCCGTATTCTTACCCCCGATCAGGAGTTCAACCGTGTATTAGGCGGTGGCATAGTTCCGGGCTCCCTGGTGTTGATCGGTGGTGAGCCCGGAATAGGAAAGTCCACCTTGATGCTGCAGCTGGCTTTGTCCATTCCACAGGTCAAAACGCTCTATATTTCCGGAGAGGAGAGCGAACAACAGATCAAGATGCGGGCAGAAAGGTTGTCACAGTCCTCTAAAGCCAATTGTTATATTCTGACGGAGACATCCACACAAAATATTTTCAAGCAGATTGAGACCGTACAGCCCAATGTTATCGTCATTGATTCCATCCAAACGCTGCATTCATCACAGATTGAATCGGCACCGGGTTCGGTTTCCCAGGTACGGGAATGTACCGCCGAATTACTCCGGTTCGCCAAAGAAACCAGTACTCCCGTATTTATTGTAGGGCATATTACCAAGGATGGTTCCATAGCCGGACCGAAAGTATTGGAACATATGGTTGATACCGTACTCCAATTTGAGGGCGATCGTCATCATGTCTATCGTATTTTGCGTGCTGTCAAAAATAGGTTTGGCTCCGCTTCGGAATTGGGTATATATGAAATGCAGGGTTCCGGATTGCGGGAGGTTTCCAATCCGTCCGAAATCATGATTTCACAACGTGATGAGCCCGTGAGTGGGGTTTCTATTGCAGCCATGCTGGAGGGGATGCGGCCTATGATGATCGAGGTGCAGGCTTTGGTGAGCAATTCGGCATTTGGTACAGCCCAACGCTCATCTACAGGTTACGATACAAAGCGATTAAACATGCTGTTAGCCGTATTAGAAAAGCGATTTGGTTTTCGTTTAAGTGCACAGGATGTATTTTTGAACATTGCCGGCGGGCTGCGGGTCGAAGATCCCGCTATTGATCTGGCAGTTGTCGTTGCGATTATCTCATCTCAGCAAGATATTCCGATACGGAGCAACCTGACTTTTGCCGGCGAGGTGGGCTTGTCGGGAGAAATCAGAGCCGTCAACCGGATTGAACAACGTATCCAGGAAGCTGAGAAGCTGGGTTTTGATGGAATCTTTATTTCCAAGTTTAATACCAAAGGACTGGATGCCAAAAAATATAATATTGCCATTAGGCCAGTAGCTAAATTGGAGGATATTTTTAGCGCTTTATTTGGTTGATTTGCTAAAACCTTGAAGAAAAAGAATAGGTGCCCAAAAATCAGGCACCTATTCTTTTTAATATGGTTCTTATTCCCTTATAGCCTCATTTCTGATGCTCACTTAGAAGGTGATAGTAACCATGTATATCGAAAACCTACTTCAATACTTCTTTTAGCTTTTCACGTAAAGCATCGCCATGCAAGTTCTTTGCAATGATTTTTCCATTGGGGTCAATCAGTACATTTTGAGGGATAGACTTTACTGCGTATAATGTGCCGACATCATTTTGCCAGCGTTTTAAGTCAGAAACATGTCTCCAGTGCAGTTTATCTGCGTGAATGGCCTTGATCCAGGAGTTGCGGTCCTTGTCAAAGGATATACCCAGGATTTCAAAGTTGTCTCCTTTGAACTGCTGGTAAGTTTTTACGAGATCAGGACTTTCAACGCGACAGTCTGGACACCAGGAAGCCCAAAAATCAAGCAGTACATACTTGCCTTTAAAATCGGATAGCTGTACAGGGTTGCCTGTTGTATCGTTTTGTGTAAAAGCAGGTGCGACTTTTCCGATCTGAACCGTCTCCAGCGCATTTAAATATTCCTGGAATTCTTTTCCTTCGTTGGAGTTTTTGACATTGGCACTCAAAGTATTATAAAGCTCCTGCAACTCCGTATAAACAGGATCGTAGCCGCCTACACGACGCAAATCAACTAAGGTTGAAATAGAATCAGGTGCTGCTTTAACACGGGCAATGTATTCCTGTTTGGTCAATTCTTTTTTCTGAGCTGAACCAAAGAGCGGAAGAACCAAAAAAAGTAGTGTGATGTATTTTATCATGTTGCTATTCTTCTATATATTTACAAATATAAGAAAATCCACTAATTTAGTAGATTAATAAAATGTCAAAAAATGAACTTCAACCTAATAGCTAAACTTCCACATGTCGGTACATCGATCTTTACCCGGATGACCGCGCTTGCCAATGCGGAGCAGGCCCTCAACCTTTCACAGGGATTCCCGGATTTTGAAACGGATCCCAGGCTTACCCAATTGGTTGCTGCGGCGATGGAAAAAGGACATAATCAGTATGCGCCGATGATCGGCGCACAAAGTCTGCGAGAGACGATCGTAAATAAATACAAGGCTGTATATGACGTGGATATAGATCCTTCAGAGGAACTCACGATAACAGCCGGGGGAACCCAGGCCATCTTTACAGCTATAGCAACAGTGGTCGGGGCTGGAGATGAAGTGATTATATTCGAGCCGGCATACGATAGTTATGCCCCAACGATCGAATTGTTTGGAGGTAGGGTTATTCCGGTTCGATTATTGGCACCGGATTTTCAGATTGACTGGGTTTATGTGGCTACGTTGATCAACGAAAAAACACGACTGGTGATTATCAATAATCCGAATAATCCTACAGGGAAAGTTCTCGGAAATGAAGAATTGAATAAACTTGGCAAGCTTCTGGAAGGTACGGACACGCTGCTGCTCAGCGATGAAGTCTATGAACATCTTGTCTTTGATGGAGTTGAGCCGCAATCAGTTTTGAGTATTCCGACCTTGCGCGAACGGAGTTTTGTTGTTGCTTCTTTCGGAAAGCTGTTGCATACGACAGGCTGGAAGATTGGGTACTGTGTAGCTCCGGCCATGCTGACACGAGAATTTCGAAAGATCCATCAGTTTAACGTGTTCAGCGTCAATACACCAATGCAAATTGCGATTGCGGAATATTTAAAAGATATTGCCTACGTCGAAGGTCTCGCTGGTTTTTTTGAGAAAAAAAGAGATTTGCTCAAAAATGGGTTGAAGGAATCCCGTTTTAAAGTACTGCCCTGTGAAGGTACCTATTTTCTGAATCTTGATTATAGTGCAATCAGCCAGGAGAAAGAATTTGATTTTGCCCGTTATTTGACAGCGCATCATAAAATAGCGACAATCCCGCTCTCCGCATTCTATAAACAGGCTACAGATCAACAAGTTTTGCGGGTTTGTTTCGCCAAACAGGACGTTACTTTATTGGAAGCAGTAGCTATTTTGAATAAAATTTAGCCTGTTTTAGATGCTAAATTTAGGGCTAAAAGGTTTTATTTAAAATATTGTTAAGAACAGGGCACTTTATTAAAATTTTACTTCAACTTAACTCACTAATTTCATAAATTTGTAATTCACGTTTATCAATATATCCATAAAATGGCTAGATTAAATTTATTGGAAGAAACACGCTTCGAGAAAGTCCCCGTAAGCGTCTATCCAGATCAAAATTCAGCTTCGAAAAACGTTGCAAATCGTATTGCTGACATTATTCGTGCAAAGCAAGAGAAAGGTGAAAAAGCTGTTCTGGGTCTTGCCACTGGTGCCACACCGGTGAAGGTCTATCAAGAACTGATTCGCTTGCACAAAGAAGAAGGTTTAAGCTTTAAGAACGTGATTACCTTCAATCTTGACGAATATTACCCCATGCAACCTGACGCCGATCAGAGCTATGTGACCTTTATGAACAAAAACTTGTTCGATCACGTGGATATTGATAAGGCGAATGTAAATATTCCTGATGGTACCCTGGCACCTGATCAAGTCAATGCATTTTGTGAGGCATACGAGCAAAAGATTACAGCTGCTGGAGGTTTAGATATTCAATTGCTAGGTATTGGTCGTACCGGACACATTGGTTTTAACGAACCGGGTTCTGCGCCCAACTCCGGTACTCGTATTGTAACCTTAGATGATCTGACACGTCGTGATGCCTCTCGCGCTTTTGGTGGAAAAGAAAATGTGCCAAGAAAAGCCATTACAATGGGGGTAGGTACAATTTTCAAAGCACGTGAGATCATTCTGATGGCATGGACTGAAACGAAAGCGGAGATCATCAAAAAAGCTGTTGAAGGCGAGATTTCAGCAGAGATTCCGGCTACATATCTTCAACTTTCGGATAATGTCGAGTTCATTTTGGATGAGGCAGCAGCGTCGTTGTTGACACGTTTTGATCTTCCATGGTTAGCCGAAGATGTTACCTGGACACCGTCTTTGATTAAAAAGGCAGTTGTTTGGTTGGCCTTAGAGATCAATAAGCCGATTTTGAAACTTACTGACGAAGACTATAATGCCCATGGCATGGCAAAACTGGTGACTGAAACCGGTCCTGCTTATAACATCAATATCCGTATTTTTAATGAACTTCAGCACACGATTACAGGATGGCCGGGTGGTAAACCTAACGTAGACGATTCACAACGTCCGGAGCGAGCCAATCCGGCTAAGAAGAATGTGATTGTATTTTCTCCACACCCAGATGACGATGTCATCTCCATGGGGGGGACATTTATCCGTTTGGCAGATCAAGGGCACAATGTGCATGTTGCATATCAGACTTGTGGTAATACGGCTGTATGGGATGATGATGTAGTACGTTACCTGGAGTTTGCGGAGGATCTGGCAAATCAAATCGGTGCGAAAGCGGAGGCCGCTCAGATCAATCAGATTTATGATGAAGAAAGAGCAATCTTTGCAACGAAAAAACCAAATCAGATCGATACCGAACTTGTTCGCAAAATAAAGGCATTGATCCGTAAAGGAGAAGCCATTGCCGGAGCTCGTTTAGTCGGATTGCCAGATGAAAATATTCACTTCCAGGATCTTCCATTCTATGATAGACAAAAATTTGCGAAGGAAGTATCGTTTGAAGATGATATTCAACAAACAATGGAATTGTTGCGTCAGGTAAAACCGCACCAAGTATTTGCAGCGGGAGATTTTGCCGACCCACATGGTACACATAAAGTATGTTTCGATATTTTGTTCGAAGCTTTGAAAAGATTGAGCAAAACTGACGAGTGGACAAAAGACTGTTGGTTATGGTTGTACAGAGGCGCATGGCATGAATACCCAATCCATGAGATTGAAATGGCCGTTCCCCTATCACCACAAGAGGTGTACCGCAAGCGTTTAGCGATCTTCAAACACCAATCCCAAAAAGATCTACCTGTATTCCCGGGTGATGATCCACGTGAATTTTGGGTGCGTGCTGAAGACCGTACTAGTGATACCGCGTCGTTATATGATAGATTAGGTCTAGCTAACTACGAAGCGATAGAAGCTTTTGTACGATGGAAATTTGACTAAAATAATCTGAGTTAATATTAGGAAAGCTCTGAATCATAAGTGGTTCAGAGCTTTTTTTGTTTTTAATTATTCTAAATAAGCAAGTTTTTATATCTTTGCTTCGTTATTTAGAATAATTAAAAATAATTATCCAAAATTATTAACATGGACAAACACTTACTTGCTCTTGCCTCTACATTTTTAATCGGAAGCGCTGTATATGGTCAAACTTCAGGGATCGTAAAAGGAAAGGTTGTTGATGCAAACAACAATCCATTAAGCTCAGTAACCGTTTCAATTGGCGATAAAACCGTACGGACAGATCACACAGGTCATTTTAGACTTCAAGGTGTCGATCAGAATGCGGTAATCCGTTTTACCTATTTAGGATATCAAACAACTTCGGTTGATTATGTATTTAGCTCCGCTAGCCGTGAGGTGGTCATAAAACCGGTGGTGTTGGTGAGCAATGAGCAGGCTATCGATGAAGTGGAGGTGTTTGGTGAGCGGAATAAAAAGCCAAAGGGACTTGAGATGATCACCCGTATGCCTTTAAAACCTTCCGATCAGATTCAGAGTATATCGGTGATATCAAATAAAGTAATTCAAGATCAGGGGATATTAACGTTGACAGATGCTGTAAGAAATATTCCGGGTGTTACGCTTTTCGGTTCATATGGCGGCGTTAAAGAATCGCTATCTACACGGGGTTTCAGAGGTGTGCCAGTTTTGAAAAATGGAGTACGTATGGATTCTCAGTTTCAGACCGCTTCTGGTGTTGTGGACATGCAAGGGGTAGAGTCTATCCAGATGATCAAAGGATCCGCAGCGGTAACACAGGGTGTTATTACTGACCTTGGGAATGCCGGAGGAGTGATCAATGTGGTGACCAAAACGCCTAATTTTATCAACGCTGGCGAAGTTGGAGTACGCGTAGGAAGCTGGGGGCAATTTCGTCCGACATTTGATTTTCAGACTGTGTTGGATAAAAAGGAGACCGTTGCTTTTCGTATGGACGGCGCCTATGAAAGAAGCGATAGTTTTAGAAAAGGACTTTCGGCCAACCGTGTGTATCTGAACCCCTCATTGGCTTGGAAACCGACAGACAGAACAACGATCACTTTAGAAGGAGATTACTTTAATGATAACCGTACACCGGTCAATTCGGCTGTTAACTTAAACTCTTCGCAGAGTATCAATGCACTGTATGTCATACCCAATAATAAATTCTTAGGTATGAATTCTGATAATGTAAATACCGAAATGAAAAGCTTTATGGGGCAGATCAATCATGAATTGAGCGATCGTTGGAGCATTCGCGCCTCAATTGCGACATCATCTTATCAGGTCGATAACTTGACTACTTCAGCCACACTTATCGAAGATGATGCGAAAAAATTTGATACTTTTTCTAGAAAGATGAGTAAGAGTTTGAGAGATGACAAGAACAAAACTTTTCAATTTGACCTGATCGGAAAAGATCTTTATACCGGTAAGGTAAAGCATCTGGTGCAGGCGGGGGTTGATTACCGTATTGCTGATGCAACAACAACTTCATTTGGTACGAAGCTGGGCCTGTTGGAGGATAAAGTTCTCCTAAAAAAAGCAGACCAGTCAGCCTTGGCAGCAGGTACTATTGATATTATTGATATTTATGGAGATTGGGCCAACGATTTGACCAACGTCACTTATACAGATTCGTTGGGAAATGAACATACGGGAAAGAAAGTATCTTTTGAGGCCAAAACACCAGTTAGAAACTATTATTCATCCATTGGTTTTATGGCACAGGACGTGATAGAATTCAATAAATATATTAAAGCAGTTTTAGGTCTACGCTATTCTGAAATAATAACAAAAGACTTTACATCAAACGGCAATAAAAGAGAATCTGCATGGAATCCAATGGCAGGAGTGATTGTAACTCCTTTTGAAAACTTCAATATCTTTGGATCTTATACCAATGCGACAAATTTAAGGAGTGCAGCTAGTCCGCTCGTTGATGGCACCACAGCTGGTGCATCTAAAACAGAGCAATTTGAAGGCGGTATTAAGTCTGATTGGCTGGGCAACAGACTACGATTTAATCTGACTTATTTTCACATTTATACGTCCGATTTAACGAATGCTGAGTATAATACTGAAAATCAAGCGACGGGACTTTATTTCAAAGCTGGAGATTTAATTAGGGATGGTATTGAAGCAGAATTAAACGGCCGTGTATTGGAAAATCTTACAGTGATGTTAGGTTACGCATATTTGGACGCTCGCTATAAAAATTCTCCATCTTATATGAATGGGTCAGCGCCAATGAACGCACCGAAGCATACAGCCAATGCATGGGTGCAGTATGTGTTTAATCAAGGCGCCTTGAGGAACCTGAGTTTAAGTGCTGGTGTCTACTATGTTGGAGACCGTCCTGTTAATGAATACAGTTTGAAACCACAGGGCCACGGTGAATATTATGGAGAAAAGCCTTTCAATATGCCAGCTTATACAACTTTAAATGCACAGGTGGGGTACAAATGGCGTAGGTTTGACGCAAGAGTTTTTGTTAACAATATCACTAATGAGATTGGCTTGAACTCGTATTTCCGAGGAGGTTTTATCAATCAGATTGACCCGAGAAATGCGGCTGTTTCGTTAAGCTATAAGTTTTAAGCGGATAGCATTTAATTGTTAATACACAAAAGGGGATGATTTCTATTCGAAATCATCCCCTTTTTCAGTTTTAGAATTGCTATTGGCCTGTGCTATTACACCGACGAGCTTAAGTACATCGGATATCACTATTTTATTGTAATAATCCAGTTCAGTTGTTAATATGCAATAACGTCTCCTGATCTACCTTTGGCATCGAAGACCTTGAATAGATATTTCTTGCCCACTTGAAAAGGAATTGTGCCATTTACTTCTTTTGACTTCAATGTCGGCGTGCTTCCATTGTCTGTATAATAGACTTTGAATCCGGGATAATCTGTATTGATATACAACTGGTTGCCCTCTTTTTTAATTCCAAGCTTCGGAAGGCGATAGGTATAACCCCCATTAATAATATCCAGTTTCTTCAATTCATCCTCGCCTAATTTCTTAATAAAAGCTGTATACGACTTACGATAGGTTGCTTCATCATAAGCATTGCCTTTTTCCCAAGCTTGTTCCTGCGCCCAGGCACGATCGGCAATGGCGATAAGCCGAGGGAATATCATCTCCTCAAGCCGTTGATCTGTCGATACTTTTTCTGCCCAGAGTGCACCCTTAATGCCTAGCAGGTTTTTCTTTCCTTCAGCCGTGAGTTGCTCCTTGTTGGTATAAGCTTCTTTTACGAGATCTTTTCCGGTGTCATCTTTACGAAGGTTGATGAAGAAGTTTTCCGGTGAGAAAGAATAGGTTCTGTTCAAGTTTACAGTACCCACCCAGCTATGACCCGGATCCGCAAAATCACGATCCCATGACATATCCAGGTAGTTGTTAGCCGCACTTGTATACACAACTTTATAGCCTGCATTTGCTAAGCGGTAAGCTAAATCTTCTTGTCCCTGTCCTGGTAGGTTATTCCATACATTGAGATGGATGTTGGATTTACCCAATTCAGCGTTAACTTCCATTCCTTTCCCTTTGTTACGCATACCCATCTCTTCCCATCCCGACATAGTCAGATCTTTACTTTGGACAAGTTGATTTATTTTGGCAATGTATAGTGGCCATACATCCAGGACATTGCTGATATTATTCTCTTTCATGAAAGCAAGGATTTTGGGTGATTTTTCCCAGACACCACTCGGTGTTTCGTCACCTCCCAAATCGATCATTTTCAACGGTACTCCGGCTTTTTCATGGATAGCTTTGATTTCATCGACTACTTTGCTCAGGAAATGATACGTTGAAGGCAGGGCAGGGTTCATCACATTGTCGTTCCAGTTCTGCGCAGAGTTATAAACCGATTTGTCGTCTGCATCATCCAATAGAAACTCTTCAGCTTTCTGTTTGTCACCCGCTTTGGTGTAGTGAGCATACCGGGCACGCATGGCTTTGATCGCCGCGCGGGCATGCCCCGGAGTTTCGACTTCAGGAATTACGTCAATATGTCTTGCCTGTGCATATTGTAAGATTTCGATATAATCAGCTACGGTGTAGAATTGATGCGCTTTTGCCGTTGCCCCAGAACCGTAAGCAGGTTGAATTCCTTTACCATCCTCAAAATTAGCAGTACGGTTTGCTCCTACAGCGGTTAGTTCGGGCAGAGAGGGGATTTCCAGTCGCCAACCTTCGTCGTCGATAAAGTGGAAATGGAACTTATTCAATTTGTAGGCCGCCATCAGGTCCAAAATACGTAAAACTTCTGCCTTGCTATGAAAATTACGGGCCGCATCCAGCATAAAACCACGGTATCCATAGCGCGGGCTATCTTCTATGCTCGCGTGTGGTAAGGCAATTGATTTCGTGGTTTTACTCCATTGTTGATGATTGATCAGTGATTTTAAAGATTGTATGGCATAAAATGCACCTGCTTTATCCGATGCCTCTATGTGTATACCCTTTGTATCAATATTTAACCGATAGGATTCAGGTTTTAGATCATTTGCTTTGACGATAACAATTCCATCCTCTTTTGCCAAGGAAGGGGACAGCTTGATTCCCGTGTATTTGTTCAGAAAATCTGTCAGAAAATTCCCTTCTGAAGAAAATTCGCTGGCAACAAATATTTTTGTACCGGTCGCTACATTAAATTTTGTGTTATCGTTGATGTTAATATGACTCGGTAGGGGGATAACGCGCTGTGCTTCGACCCCTTTGGTAAGTTGGTTTAGGTCATATTTATAGGACCAGTAATTATTTTTTTCGGCCTCGGATTGAGGAGCGGTTTTCACTGCTGTATAGTTCCGAATATCTGTTGAAAGCCCGGTTTTGCTATTTTTTATGTATAAACCGATTGGTCCGTCGGTATAATTGACTAATCCGGTTGTTGTAAAATCAATATGGATGGTGTCCTGTGCATTTAATAAAAAATTGTTTTTCTTAAAACTAACCTGAAATAGGTCGCCATTCCTGTGGTCAATGGCAAATCTATTATCTACTTTATCTGGATCAATAGATCGGATAAAATTAAACCAGAGGCTCCAATCATTAAGCTGTATTGCGCTTTTGCCCGTATTTTTCAGAATGATTGTTGAGACAGGGTTTTTACGGATATTCTGGCCATCCTTGACTTGCCAGGTGAGTTGCAGCTGATCTGCAATTGAGCTCGATTTTTGAGCATATGCTGCTTGGCTAAAAAGTGCCATGCCAAGGCCAGCATAGAGTAGTGGGTTTTTAATTTTTTTTAAATTAGTCATGTTGGTTACTTTTTCAATGAGTCTAAATATAGCTATTTTAGAGGGTTTTGCGATCCATTTAGAAAAAAATGAATAAAAATCCCGATAAAATTTTGACAGATTTAGAAAACTTTCTATATTTGCACACCGAAACAGAAAACGGCCCGTTCGTCTAGGGGTTAGGACGCAAGATTTTCATTCTTGAAACAGGGGTTCGATTCCCCTACGGGCTACGAAAAGCGACTTCAAAAGAGTCGCTTTTTTTATGCGATTAAAATGGTCTAATCTTGTCGAGAACGATACTATAGCATTTGTTCTATTTCATTTAAACTGCAGAAAATAACTCAGAATTGAATTCCTCCGAAATGAAGCTCCTTTCTGACTGCGTTCAGATGGTTAATTTTGGTCTGTACCAACTTGTCCAATTGCCCGCAAATGATTTTCTCCTTTTTACATGCACTCGCGGAAACAAAGATCAGGAACAATAAAAGTAATCGAATAATTTTTCATACCAGCTTTCGCTGTGGGATTAGTACGATGACTTTTGGATATGTGGATTTTTCGGGATCTCGACCAATCTGTATCCTTCTTCGATAAGGGATTTCTTTAGGGAATCATCGGGCATATTCTTAAAGACAGCAATGGAAAGTGTCTGGCTCGGCAATACCCCCCAATTGGAAAAAAGATCACGTATTTTCTTTCTGAAAAGAATACGCCTGAAAACCTTCTCCTTTCTATCAGCTTTGATATGTTCACTGCCCGGAAACCAAAAGTTTGGGTTGATTTTTTTTATTGCAATCATAGGAAGGTTGAGGCCAGCAGCAAATTTTTCAAATTCCCGTTCTGAAACCTTGTAGACAAAATTTCCCACCTTTTCATAGGAGAACCTATTTTTCCAGATCTTATTGATCGTCCTGTCGTTGATTCTTCCCAGTAAATTGGCCAAATACAATAAGGAAGGCATTTTTGATATCGGATCCTGTGGCTCAATAATTATAATAGCTTTTCTGGCTACCCGGATCATTTCGTAGAGCGCGGCGTAAGGACGTGGAAAATGATGGTAGCTTTCCTTACAGAGTATATAATCCACGCTCTCATCTTCCAACGTTAATGATTCAGCGTTTTGGGCGGAGAAATCCTTGATAAATTCTTCTTCATGGGAAACTTTCAGGAAACTGTCATCCAGATCACTTGCGGTTACATCCTGAATACTCTGGTCAAGCAGATATCGCGCGTCATGTCCATAAGCATCACCAAGGGTAAGCCATTTCGCATTTTTATTCTTGGTAAAAGGATTCAGACAATTGAAAAAAAGGTTCTGTAACCAGTGGTTGATACTTCCATTGTAGCTATTTAAGGATTTGATTACCTTAATTTTTTGTTCTTTTTCTGGATAGAGGGTATTGTACCAATTGGCATGGAGGCCGTAGCTGTGGTCATTGAATTGATCTGATTTTCGCAAATTATTTTCCATGATTTAGTTTATAGTAGTTACATCACCTGATATTGATCAGACAAAGGCGCATTTCTCTCCTGGCCTTAAACTTGTTTTTGGTTTATTAATACTACGGATAATTATTGGTAAACGCTACACATAAACAAAAAAAATGATATAGAATTGATAAACATGGATATATAAGGTTGTATTTTTAGATGTATGCTTAGTTAGATCGCTATTTATCTGGATAATTATTGGATAATTATTGGATGATTTGTTGATCAATTCCCGCCATTTGGGTCAATTTTTTAGATAGAATAGAATCACAACAAACCCGGCGCTGGATAAAGCGGAAAAAGATCTCTGAATAGCGATTGATTACTTCAGGAAAAGAATAACAATCATCCGTTTGAATGCTAGGGAATAGCTCGGTGTCGCTTAACTGTTTCATAGGTGCCGCAATTGGTGCCAAATAGCGCTTAATTTAATGAGGTCAGATTTATACTTGTGGTGTTAAGTTAATATTACCAAACAAGAGATTTGATGATGGTTTTTTTAATCAAATGATTACATTGCCTCCAAATATGGAAAAAACCTTCAGTTTTCACCATATTTGGAGGTGAAAACTAAAGGTTTTAAAAGAATGCAACCTAAAAATAGTATCAAATAAATGAGACTACAAGCGGGCATCTACCAATTTTCGGTCAAGTATTCCCTTGATGTCAAATACGACAGAAGGATCCTTTTTTAAATTTTTGAGATCCAGGTGTAAAAACTCCCGATGCCCCACAGCTAGAATTATGCTGTCGTAATTTCCTGACTGCGGAAGAGTTTCTAGTAATTCTAAACCAAAATGCTTCCTTAATTCATCTGGATTCACCCAAGGGTCATAGATATCGACCTCAAGACCAAATTCTTTAAGGTCGTGGATCATGTCAATAACTTTGCTATTACGGATATCTGGACAGTTTTCCTTAAACGTTACCCCCAATACCAATGCTTTGGCTCCGTCAAATTTGATGTTTTTCTGTATCATCAGTTTGACGACCTTGGAGGCAATAAAAGAAGCTACTTGATCATTAACCTCGCGGCCAGACAAGATCACATGCGG
Organism: Sphingobacterium sp. UBA7625; assembly: GCF_002484085.1. Taxonomy (NCBI): domain Bacteria; kingdom Pseudomonadati; phylum Bacteroidota; class Sphingobacteriia; order Sphingobacteriales; family Sphingobacteriaceae; genus Sphingobacterium; species Sphingobacterium sp. UBA7625. The sequence continues at coordinate 67,781 of NZ_DLJD01000004.1, read as the reverse complement.
ATGGTAACCCAGCTGGGTCGCCTTTTGCGCTAAGTAATAAGGATCTACTGAAATGCAATGTCCCCCAACTAATCCCGGTTTGAACCGAAGAAAATTATATTTTGTTCCGGCAGCATCGAGCACATCCTGTGTATCTATACCAACGCGGTCAAAGATCAGGGCCAATTCGTTCATAAAAGAAATATTGACATCCCGCTGCGCGTTTTCAATTACTTTGGCTGCTTCTGCTACCTTGATGGAAGGAGCTAGATGTGTACCGGCATGAATAATTTTTTTATAGAGCCCATCAACCACAAGTCCCGCTTCGGCAGTACTTCCGGAAGTTACTTTCATCACTTTTTGCAATGAATTCACCTTATCGCCAGGGTTTATACGCTCTGGAGAGTAGCCAACAAAGAAGTCTTGATTAAATTTCAAACCCGAATTTTTTTCCAAAACGGGGATACATTCTTCTTCGGTACATCCCGGATAGACCGTGGATTCATAGATAACTAAATCCCCCGCTTTTAGCAGTTCTCCAATCATTTTAGATGCAGCCAAGAGCGGTGATAAGTCGGGCGAGTTATAACGATCTATCGGTGTCGGGACTGTGACGATATACACATTGGCATCTGCGATATCATGAACGGTTGAACTTGCGTCGTAGCCCCTGCGCTGTTCCGATGCGGTATATAGATTCCGTGCATGCAATAGCTCATCACCATCTGCTTCAAGTGTACGGTCTATACCAGCTTTAAGTTCGTCAATACGCGTTTTGTTTATATCGAAGCCAATCACCGGAAAGAATTCAGAGAAAGCTATCGCTAAAGGCAATCCCACATAACCCTGACCAATAATGGCAATTTTTTTAATCTGAAAATCTGTCATATTTATATTTAAAGTAAAGATACGTTCTTTCCGTCGAAACTAGCCTCTTGTCAACCAACCTTTACGCCCAGCCGTAGCAATGGCATAAGGTGTGATCCAAAATAAGCTGAAAGCGTAAAATATACTGTAACTATAAGCCCAGAAAGCTTCTTTTGCGTCTGAATTTTTGGATGCAAAGAAATAAGCCTGAATACTTGAAAATATAAGGATTCCGACTAAGGTTGAGCTCAAAAACATCAATGGATAATGAAATACGGTCCAAAGCATTAATAACATCATTGGATAGGAAAGCAGTACTTTTTTCCATTGCATGATCAATAGGATACGTGCACCCCATTTCGGCCCTTTACGGAAATTCTTAAAGGCAAACTGGCTCATCATAATATTTTCACGTACATTACTTCTTTCCCAACGGATAAACATCTTATATAAATTTTTATAACGTACAGGCGTATCGGTGTATACGTAAGCATTCGATTGAAACAATACATGATATCCCTGTTTCAATATCATATTTGTCATGGCGCGATCTTCTCCAATATCAGAGGGTTGTCCCATAAAAGTTTGGTTGACCCAATCCTCCAAGCAGTGCATAACAGCTTCTCTGCGGTACCCGGATAGAGCTCCAGGGGTACACATTACTGTTCCTAGCATACTTTGAGCCGAACGTACAAACTCAAAACTGAAGACAAAACTCACATTTAACATACGAGGGATGATTGCCTTTTTATTATTCAGTACACGCACATTACCTGCTACTGCCCCACATTCTGGGTTGGTCACAAATGGACTGGCCATATTGCGAATGGTGTCTTTATTGACCACAGAGTCACTATCTACTGTAATAAAGACTTCGCCTGTCCCTAATTTAAATCCACGATACAACGCATGGCGCTTGCCCATGTTTTTGGGTTGTTGATAAATTTCAATACGATCACCCAATTCCATCTTCGCACGTTGTATCCAGGCAAAAGTATTGTCCTTACTTCCGTCGTCAATAGCGATGATCTGAAGTTTTTTCTCCGGATAGTCGCTGCTTGCCAAACTATGGAGCGTATCGTATACCAGTTGTCCTTCATTATAAGCCGGAACAATAATTGTACAGGTCGGCAGTTCTTCATCCGAAACAGACGCAATGGGTTTGTATTTACGGTGAAGTACAATCAAAAAGATTAAAAAACTTAGGGCGACAACGGCTAAAAATATTCCCAAGCCAATTAAAAATATTCCGCCGATACTGTCTAAACGTTGAAAACGTAATGCATCAAAATCTGGCTGAAGCATATATACACCAAAGACTGATGCAAATAGCACGAAAAAAGTCGCTCCAAAAATAACGTATTCTTTCGTTCCAAAATTGCTTTCCTCGACTTTGTTTACTGTTGTCTCAGATTGTTGCTGTTCTTCATTGACGTCGTACACGGCAGGTTTCCATTGTTGGGTCATCTGCTTTGATACGATTGAGTTTTCTTTCATGTAATTCATAACCGTTCTATTTTTAGATATACATTCTTCTTTTTATTTTCTTTGTTGACCCCAAGTATAGTGTCGTTTGTAATGAAAATATTACGAATGCATAAACGCAAAATACATGCCTTTATTTTGTGCCAAAAATTGAAGAAACCTACACTTTGTAACGTTCTTGATACACTTTTATGTGTTGTAAATAATTGTTTTTTAATTGTTTACGTTTGATAGCTTGTCTGTTTAATCAATAATTTGCTACCCTATGCATACAGTCGACATTTAAGATTTTTTAACGTTTTTAAGATTTTTTTAAAGCGTAACTGACAGTTACAGTGACAGACTGTGTATGAAAGAAGGCAGTGATTGCCGTGACAAAAAAAAGACGCCCATCTATGGAGCGTCTTCAATTTTGTAGTTTTTTTATGGTAGATTAACCGCCAAATTCCATTAAATAATTTTTCAAGAAATCGTTTAAGTCTCCATCCAGTACCGCTTGGGTATTTGATGTTTCGTAATTTGTCCGTAAATCCTTGATTAATTTATAAGGATGCAAGACATAATTACGAATTTGGGATCCCCATTCGATTTTCTTTTTGTTTCCTTCGATTGCAGCAGAGGCTTCTTGCCGTTTGCGCATTTCAATCTCATACAGTTGCGATTTCAATAAGCGCAGCGCATTTTCCTTATTCTGCAATTGTGATCTCGTCTCCTGATTTTTGATAATGATGCCCGTGGGTTTATGGTGTAGCCGGACAGCTGTCTCCACTTTGTTCACATTCTGGCCACCGGCACCTCCCGAACGGAAAGTGTCCCATTCGATTTCCGAATCTTTAACGTCTATTTCTATGTTGTCATCAATCAATGGGTAGACATACACCGATGCAAATGAGGTGTGTCGTTTGGCGTTGGAGTCAAAGGGCGAGATGCGGACTAGTCGGTGGACCCCATTTTCACCTTTAAGGTAACCATAAGCAAATGCTCCGGATAATTGAAGGGTGACACTTTTGATCCCCGCGACATCGCCTTCCTGGGAGTCCTGCTCGGTCACTTTATACCCGTTTTTCTCACCCCACATAATATACATGCGCATCAGCATAGCCGCCCAGTCGCAACTTTCGGTACCTCCGGCGCCCGCTGTGATCTGTAGGATAGCATCCAATTGATCCTCCTCGGCGCTGAGCATATTTTTGAACTCCAGCTCTTCAACCTTTTCCAGTGCAAGTTTATACTGATCATCCAGTTCTTTATCTGTTGCGTCCCCGGATTGAAAAAACTCATACATGACATAGGTGTCTTCAACTGCCGAAGCTACTTCATCAAAATGATCTGTCCATACCTTCTGATTTTTAATGGCCTGGAGTATTTTCTCTGCAGCTTTGGAATCGTCCCAGAAGTTTGCTTCCAGGGTTATGGCCTGGTCTCTTTCTATTTCATTTTTACGGACATCAATGTCAAAGATGCCTCCTTAGGGAAGTAACACGATCCCTCAAGTCTTGAATTTGTTCTTTTGTCATACCCGCTAATGTAGATATTCAAAATCAAAAAATAAAAAATAAAAAATAGGGATGATCGGAAACCGTCGGTTTGTATCTCACCTTTTTTTTTTAGTTTTGATAGCGCAGGCACATAAACCTTTGTTTAGAGGGCTACACGAAGTGTAATAAAAAATATGGAAGGTTCTTATGCCGGCTTAAAGCAAATAATTTCAAATAAAAACAGTATGTTTCCAAAAATTAATTTTACGACGACCAAAGCCTACCAATATTTGGTAGATCATTATATCGATATCAATCAGCAGGACTTACGCGAGCTTTTTGCGGCAGATCCACAGCGATTTGAGAAATTTTCGATTCTCTTTGAGGATATTCTTTTAGATTATTCCAAAAATCGTGTCAACGAAGAGACCATCGCATTGTTGATCCAGCTGGCCAAAGAGTGTCATCTGTCCGAAGCGATAGCGGCGATGTTTGCCGGCGAGCGGATCAATGTGACCGAAAATAGACCCGTCTTGCATACGGCCTTGCGGAATCAGTCCGATCAGCCTGTCTTTGTGGATGGCAAGGACGTGATGCCTGCGGTTAGAAATGTATTGGTGCAGGTAAAAGCTTTTACAGAGAAGATTCTTTCCGGTGAATGGAAGGGTTACACCGGAAAAGTGATTACCGATGTTGTCAATATCGGTATCGGCGGTTCTGATTTGGGACCGGTGATGGTGACCGAGGCTTTAAAGGCATATAAAACCAGGCTGAACGTGCATTTTGTGTCCAATGTAGACGGAACACATATTGCCGAAACTTTAAAAGAAGTAGATCCGGAGACAACCTTGTTTCTGATTGCATCCAAAACATTCACTACCCAGGAGACAATGGCCAATGCACATACGGCAAAAGATTGGTTTCTGAGTAGGGGAGCCGGACAGAAAGATGTCGCCAAACATTTTGCGGCATTGAGTACCAACACGGAGGCTGTAACGGCTTTTGGTATAGATCCGCAAAATATGTTTGTATTTTGGGATTGGGTTGGTGGACGTTATTCACTATGGTCTGCCATTGGGCTTTCCATCAGCCTGGCGATCGGATTTGATAATTTCGAGGAACTCTTAAAAGGTGCCTATGAAGCTGATGAGCATTTCAGAACCAGCCTCTTTGAGGAAAATATTCCGGTAATATTGGCTTTGCTCGGTATATGGTATAATAATTTTTTTGAGGCTGAAAGCCATGCCATCCTTCCTTACGATCAATACCTGCATCGCTTTGCAGCATATTTTCAACAGGGAGATATGGAGAGCAACGGAAAATACATTGACCGCAATGGTGAACGCGTCGACTACCAGACCGGGCCGATCATTTGGGGTGAACCCGGAACAAACGGTCAACATGCTTTTTACCAGTTGATTCATCAGGGGACGAAATTGATTCCATGTGATTTTATTGCGCCAGCAAATAGCCTTAACCCGATCGGCAACCACCATCAACTTTTATTGTCTAATTTCTTTGCACAGACAGAGGCCCTGATGAATGGTAAAACCGAGGAAGAGGTTGTTGCTGAATTCCAAAAAGCAGGTAAATCCAATGCTGAGATCGAAGAGTTAAAAGCCTATAAAGTATTTGAGGGCAATCGGCCAACAAACTCCATTTTATTGAAAAAAATGACTCCACGGACATTGGGCAGACTTATCGCGCTGTACGAACACAAGATATTTGTACAGGGGGTAATTTGGAACGTCTACAGTTTTGACCAATGGGGTGTTGAACTTGGTAAACAGCTTGCCAATAAGATCCTACCGGAGCTGAGCGACGATAATCCGATCACAAGTCACGATTCTTCCACCAATGGATTGATCAATGCCTATAAATCCTGGCGCGATTAATACGTCCTTATCGTACATTCGGCTGATCTTCAACAAGTTTGGCCGAATGTATTTTACAGGTTTTATTTTTTTAAAACGGCTCTTTCTGGACTGTATTATACCGTTTTATGCTGAATCCGGATGGCATTTAAAATCGCCAATAGCGCCACGCCAACGTCAGCGATCACAGCTTCCCAGAGAGTGGCAACCCCGCCGGCCCCGAGAATCAGCACAATAATTTTGATACCCATTGCCAGGATGACGTTCTGCCAGACAATATTACGGGTGATCTTACCGATTTTGATGGCAGACAAAATTTTATGGGGTTCATCATTCTGTATCACCACATCAGCCGTTTCGATAGTCGCATCTGCACCTAATCCGCCCATTGCGATGCCTACTTGGGCCAAAGCAACCACAGGAGCATCATTGACACCATCGCCCGCGAAAGCCACATTTCGTCCTTCGTCGATCAATCTTTGGACCTGACTTACTTTATCCTCTGGCAGCAGGTCGCCGTAAGCCTTATCTATCCCCAGTTCCCTTGCCACCTCATCCACTACCGCTTTCTTATCACCGGACAGCATGACCGTGTATAGGCCTTGTGCCCGCATGGCCGAAATTACCGCTTTAGCGTCCGGTTTATTTCGGTCTGCAACCGTAATGTAGCCTGCATATTGCTTGTCTATTGCAATCAGTACGATGGAATGGACAATTAGCTTTATTTCTTCTGGATAGGAGACGCCAAACTTGTCCAGCAGTTTGCTGTTGCCGGCAAGGACAAGCTTATCGTTGATCGTCGCTTTGAGTCCATGGCCGGCTACTTCCATGATTCCTTTGGTAATAAAAGTCGGATCTCCCGGATGGTAGCGCGCGATCGCTTTTGCAATTGGATGGGTCGAATTGGACTCAATGGCTTTGGCATAATCTAATAGTTCCGCCAACTGTCCATTGACAGCAATGACCTCTTTGACTTCAAAAACACCCTCGGTCAGAGTACCCGTTTTATCCATGACAATGGTATCGACCGCAGTGATGGCATCTAGGAAATTACCGCCTTTGAACAAAATCCCGTTTCTGGAAGCTAGGCCTATTCCGCCGAAGTAACCTAATGGGATCGAGACAACCAGGGCACAGGGACAGCTGATCACAAGAAATACCAGACTACGATAAAACCATTCTCTAAAGCTATAGTCACTGACAATAAATAACGGGACGATAAGGACAAGAACAGCAAGCGCGAAGATAATAGGGACATAGATCTTTGCAAACTTGGAGATAAATAGCTGTGTTTTGGATTTGCGTGCCGTAGCATCCTGCACCATTGCTAATATCTTGCTCAGCTTGCTGTCCTTGAACAGACTGTTTACGCTGATTTCACAAACTGATTCTAAATTGGTCATGCCCGCAAAGATGGCCTCGCCCTTATATTTCGTGTCGGGCTTGCTTTCTCCGGTGAGCGCCGCAGTATTGAATGCAGCCCGTTCATTCAGCAGTTTCCCGTCCAGTGCAACTTTTTCACCCGCTTTAACAACAATCACTTCACCGATATTGACGGTTTTGGGATCTACATCCAGTTGTTTTCCATCACGCAAGACCGTGACTTTATCCGGACGGATGTCCAAAAGCGATTTTATGGATTTTTTGGCGTTATCTACAGCTGTATCCTGAAACCATTCGCCGATCTGGTAAAAGACCATGACGGCAACCCCTTCTTCAAATTCCCGGATGGCAAAAGCCCCTAAGGTGGCAACACTCATCAAAAAGAATTCATTGAAGAAATCACCGCGTTTGGCCTTTCGCAAAGCCATTTGCAGAACAGGTATACCTGCTAATAGGTATGCCGTACCATTTAAAAATAAAGAAGCATAAAAAGGAAGCGTGATCTTAAAGGCATATTTGAGGATCAGCAGTGTGATCAATAGGATAAGTGCAATAAGAAGTTTGCGTTGTGATATCCACCAGGGAGTCTCTTTTTCTGGATGGCTATGCTCGTGGTTGTGTTCGCACATATATCGGAGGATCTGTTAAATAATTTAAATTTAGCTATTTTAAGCTTAAAAAGCGAGGGTAGGGAAATTAAAATAGCGCATAAACAGCTTTAGAAACAGCCTTTCTGTCTGGAGATCATCATTCCTGTTGATATCGAAAAAGGCTGCCTTCCCCAATCGGAAAACAGCCTTTTTTATATATAATTATATAATTTTAGTCTTTTGAAGTGCTTCCGACGATCATTTCCAATACGGCAACGACGATGGCGAACAATGCTGCTGTCCAAAATCCATCCACATCAAATTTGGATCCAAGGAGCGAGTCTGAAAGTAATACCATTAAAACGGTGATAATAAAGGAAACCAGCCCAAGCGTAAGCCAGTTTAATGGAAAAGTGAACAATCTCAAAATTGAACCTACGGTTGCATTGACAAATCCGATGACCAACCCCGCGACAATAGCCCAGCCGAATCCTGCGACATGTGCACCTGGAACAATCCAACAAGCAACTGCGACGACTACGCCGGTAAGTAGAAGACTAATAATAAATTTCATAATATGTGCTAATTTATAAACAGTGAATAAAGTAATAATATAATAACTATCGTGCAAACGCAATGCCAAAGTTTCGGTCCCTTTCTTCGCCTTTTTCTCATACCAAGTTCGGGACTGCTTCGGACCCCAAGCTGGCTTTATACATGGAAAATCGAGTCTCTCTTTTATCTGCCGATATTGGGGCAAACAGGAATTAACTCATTTATCTATTTAAATCAATAGGGAATATGGAAAATAAATATATGCAAGCATAGTAAATATTTTGTATATTTAACTTATAAGTCCACACGCTTTAATTCGCTGGACTCCATTGGAATTGGTTAGACGGTTTTATTTTTTCTCTAGAATCTTTTGGAGATAGGCGATTTGAGAGATAGGCAAAAAAATGGTAAAATAAATTCATAAAAATATAGACCAATGAAGAAAATTATGATGTCATTCATCATGTTGCTTGTTACAGTAACATTGTTTGCGCAAACAGATCCGATTATCGGAAAGTGGGAAAACCCAAGCGGCGAGGGCCGTGTGGAGATTTATAAAAAAGGGGACAAATTTTTTGGTAAGCTTTATTGGCTTAAATTTCCAAATAATGAAGCCGGACAGCCCAAGAAAGATATTAAAAACCCAGACAAGGCGCTTCAGGGCCGGGCAGTTCAGGGATTGGAGATCTTGACCAATTTTGAAAAAGATGGAAATACCTATGAAGATGGAAAGATCTATGATCCAAAAACAGGGAAAACCTATAGTTGTAAAATGACTTTAAAAGGGGACAAACTCGACATACGTGGTTATGTAGGGGTTAGTTTGCTCGGCCGGACGGAGACCTGGAAAAGGATCAATTAATCGTTGTGTTATAGTTTAAAGTAAGATCTTACCAAGTTAATGGCCATCTTCTTGTTGGCGTTGATCTGGTATAAAAAAGGCAATTTATTCTAATGAAATAAATTGCCTTTTGGTTTTGTGGAGGAATAACAGTATTTTCATCTGCAAATAATAAAAATCGCCGTATGTCCGTAAAAATGTCTTATGTTGAAAACGTAAAACTTGCACTGCAATCCATTGTAGGCAACAAGTTGCGGACATTTTTAACGGCATTGATCATAGCGATAGGGATGATGGCCCTGATCGGTGTATTGACATCTATTGATGCCATGAAAAACTCCTTAACGGATTCCTTTTCTTCCATGGGATCCAATTCATTCAATATACGGAATAGGGGGATCAATGTGCAGATCGGTACGGGAGGTACACGGTCTAAGGTATTTGCCAATATTACCTATGCCCAAGCGGCAAGGTTCAAACAGAATTTTCATTTTAATGCGACGACATCCATCAGTGCCAATGTAACCTGGAATTCGACCGCAAAATTTCAATCGAAAAAGACAAACCCTAATATTGGCCTTATTGGTACCGATGAAAATTATCTTCAGACCTCGGGCTACATCGTCAGTGAAGGGCGTAATTTCTCCGTCCGGGATGTAGAGACTGGTGGGGCCGTGATTATCATCGGTAGTGAGGTCAGTAAAATGCTCTTTGGCGAAATCATTGACCCGATTGGACAATTTATTACGGTCAATAATATCCGATACCAGGTCATCGGAGTGCTAAAAAGCAAAGGTTCCTCTGCAGGTATGGGTGGTGATAGAGCCTGCTTTATTCCCCTGGTAAAAGCAAGATCGGTCATGCAGGTCGTAGAGCCATCCTATGTGATCACGGTATCCTCCAATGACCCAATGCGTTTGGAAGCAGCGATCGGTGAGGCCTCCATTGTATTTCGGAATATTCGCGGACTATCTGCAAGACAGTCCAATGATTTTGAGATTACCAAATCAGATGCAGTAGCACAAATGCTGATGCAGAATATGGCGATGGTGACCTTAGGGGCAGTCGTGATTGCCTTTATCACTCTTGTTGGTGCATCCATCGGACTGATGAATATCATGCTGGTATCGGTTACCGAACGGACAAGAGAGATCGGTATTCGGAAGGCAATAGGTGCTACGCCCAGTGTGATACGCAAGCAGTTTTTGATGGAAGCCATTGTCATCTGTATGATGGGCGGTGTCGCGGGTATATTTATCGGCATCCTGATTGGTAATTTGTTGGCCCTTCAACTGGGGACATCCTTTATTATCCCTTGGGCTGCTATTATTCTCGGATTTGCAGTATGTGGTCTTGTGGGGATGTTGTCTGGTTATTATCCGGCATCAAAAGCTTCAAAATTAGATCCGGTGGATGCCCTGCGTTACGAATAAACTGAATCTGCATTAAATAACAGTTGTTGACCTGTATCACTCCGTTAGTTGCTCCACAGTCATGCTGCCGGAAATCCAATGCAGTTTGTCTGTTATCTCCTTCTTGATCGTGCCATTATTCGTTGCAAAAGGAAAGAAATCACTGCGGAACGCAAATTTGTGCAAACGGTTTAATGTTATCAAAACATTGATTTGAGGTGAATTCTCCGTGAATAACCCCTATCCCGGGAAGGAATGCAATTTATTCCAGTGAAAAAACTGTAATATTGTATAAAAAAATAAATTCGAATTATGTACAATACATTACAACCAGTTTTACAAAAGGAATTGGAAGCAATCAAAGAAGCGGGATTGTATAAACAAGAACGAGTGATCGTTACTCCTCAGGGAGCTGACATTAAAGTGAGCACAGGACAGGAAGTGGTCAATTTCTGCGCAAACAATTATTTGGGCCTGTCCTCGCACCCAAAAGTAATCGAAGCTGCGAAGAAAGCGATTGACACATACGGATATGGAATGTCTTCGGTACGTTTTATCTGTGGTACACAAGATGTACATAAAGAATTAGAAGCAAAGATTTCCCAGTTCTTAGGAACGGAAGATACGATTTTATATGCGGCAGCATTCGATGCGAATGGCGGTGTTTTCGAACCATTGTTTGGTGCGGAGGATGCAATTATCTCTGATGAGCTGAACCACGCTTCGATCATCGATGGTGTACGTTTGTGTAAAGCACAACGTTTCCGCTATAAAAATGCGGATATGGCAGATTTGGAAGCACAGTTGCAGGCAGCCTCAGGAGCAAGACACAAAATCATCGTTACCGATGGTGCGTTCTCCATGGACGGATCAGTGGCGCCGTTGGACAAGATCTGTGATCTAGCGGACAAATATCAGGCTTTGGTGATGATCGATGAATCTCATTGTACAGGTTTCATCGGTGCTACCGGCCGTGGTACGCACGAACTTTTCAATGTAATAGACCGTGTAGATATCATTACCGGAACCCTCGGTAAAGCCCTTGGTGGCGCCTCTGGTGGTTTCACGTCCGGTAAAAAAGAGATCATTGATTTGTTACGTCAGCGTTCGCGCCCATATTTATTTTCAAATACCTTGGCACCGGCGATTGCAGGCGCTTCTGTTGCGGTATTAGATATGTTGAGCGACACGACAACCTTGCGTGACAAACTGGAATCCAACACGAAATATTTCCGTGAAAAAATGACGGAAGCAGGATTTGATATCAAGCCGGGTTTCCATCCGATCGTCCCTGTGATGCTCTATGACGCGAAACTTGCACAAGAGTTTGCGGCTAAAATGTTGGACGAAGGTATCTATGTGATCGGTTTCTACTATCCTGTTGTACCTCAGGGAAAAGCCCGTATCCGTGTGCAGATTTCGGCGGGACATGAGCTTGCACACTTGGATAAAGCGATTGCTGCCTTTACCAAAGTAGGCAAAGAATTAGGTGTAATTAAATAAAATACACATAGTTATAAATTTTGTGGTGCAAAATGTTTATCTTTGCACCCTGAATTTAAAAACAAATTTACTTGCTAGATGCAAAATATTAGAAACATAGCGATTATCGCTCACGTCGATCACGGTAAAACTACGTTGGTAGACAAAATCTTACACTTCACAAATCTTTTTAGAGACAATGATGGTACAGGTGATTTAATTCTGGATAATAACGATTTAGAACGTGAACGCGGTATTACTATTGTCGCTAAAAACGTTTCTGTTGAATATAAAGGAGTAAAAATTAACGTTATTGATACACCTGGTCACGCCGATTTCGGTGGTGAAGTTGAGCGTGTATTGAAAATGGCTGATGGTGTTGTATTGCTGGTGGATGCTTTCGAAGGCCCAATGCCGCAAACACGTTTCGTTACACAAAAAGCATTATCCTTAGGTTTGAAACCTTTGGTTGTTGTCAATAAAGTGGACAAAGAAAACTGTCGCCCAGAAGAGGTATACGAAAATGTATTTGACTTATTCTTTAGCCTTGATGCGACAGAGGAGCAATTAGCATTTCCAGTATTATATGGTTCTTCCAAACATGGTTGGATGTCAACAGATTGGAAAGAAAAGAAAGAAGATGTGTCTGAACTATTAGATGCGATCATCAATCACTTCCCGCCTTCGCCATTTGTTGAAGGTACATTACAAATGCAGATTACATCGTTGGATTACTCTACGTTCGTAGGACGTATTGCTATCGGTCGTGTAGCTCGTGGTACGATTAAAGAAGGTCAGCCAATCTCGTTGGTAAAACGTGATGGTAAGATCGTAAAATCACGTGTAAAAGAACTGCACACGTTTGAAGGTTTGGGCCGTCGCCGTGTACAGGAAGTTAAATGTGGTGATATTTGTGCTGTTGTTGGTATCGAAGGTTTCGATATCGGTGATACAATCGCAGATTTTGACAACCCGGAACAATTGGAAGTTATCAGCATTGATGAGCCGACAATGAACATGTTGTTCACAATCAATAACTCCCCATTCTTTGGTAAAGAAGGTAAATTGGTTACTTCTAGACATATTCACGATCGTTTACAAAAAGAATTAGAGAAGAACTTGGCATTACGTGTCGTTCCTACTGAATCTCCGGACGCTTGGTTGGTCTATGGACGTGGTATCCTTCACTTATCTGTATTGATTGAAACAATGCGTCGCGAAGGTTACGAATTACAAGTAGGTCAACCTCAAGTAATCTTGAAAGAGATCGACGGTAAGAAATGTGAGCCTATCGAGGTGTTGGTTGTTGACGTTCCTGCAGAAGTTTCTGGTAAAGTAATTGAGTTGGTAACACAACGTAAAGGTGAGCTTTTAGTGATGGAAACGAAAGGTGAAATGCAGCATCTTGAGTTCGAAATTCCTTCTCGTGGTATCATCGGTCTGCGTAACAACGTATTGACTGCTACAGCTGGAGAGGCTGTTATGGCACACCGTCTGAAAGGATACGAGCCTTGGAGAGGAACAATTCCTGGACGTTTGCATGGTGTATTGATTTCTTTAGATAAAGGTACAACAACTGCTTACTCTATTGATAAGTTACAAGATAGAGGTAAGTTCTTCGTTGATCCAGGTGTGGATATTTATGAAGGACAAATCTTAGGAGAGCACATCCGTGACAATGACTTAACGATTAACATCGTTAAAGGTAAACAATTGACAAATATGCGTGCATCTGGTACAGATGATAACACACGTATCGCACCGGCAATTAAATTCTCTCTGGAAGAATCTATGGAGTATATCCAAGCCGACGAATACATTGAGGTTACACCACAATCTATCCGTTTGCGTAAAATCTACTTGACGGAAAATGAGCGTAAAGTAAACGCGAAAAAATTCCAATAGTAGGTAACTAAAGATGATAATACAAAAGAGGCTGTCTTTTTGAGACAGCCTCTTTCTGTTACAAGCTATGTTCGCCTGCTATTGTTTAGTTAACTAAATTAAATCTTACTGCTGTTATTTTTTCTTTTCTCTGACTTCGGCAGCACGGTAGGTATCCCCATCCGTCGTGAAGATTTTGAATTGAGCTTCATAACCTTCAGGGATATAAATAACAATAGGCATTCGACCATTGTAACGTACTGTTTCCAGTTGAGCACTTACAAAAAGATTTCTTTTTGCTTTATCGGGGCAGGCCATCATGGTACTCGCTACATTTCCGTTTGTTTTGAATACATAGTAATCATAACCCCATCCTTGAAGATCTTTCTTTTCAAAAGTGCCGGCTAAATTAAAGGTATTACAGCCATCTACTTCCATCCATTTACCAACGGAAAACTCAATTTTTTTATTCTTGTCATTTTCTGAATGTGGCACTTCAATCACCATTTTTTTGTACCCTTTTTCCGCTGCCGGAAAAATACTTAAATCTATTTTATCAATTACCATCTGTGCTTTGCTTACTGTTGTGGATGCGACTAAAACGAATAGCATCATGACTATAACATTTAATACATTTTTTCTCATAACTATTTTTTTATTTTGTTCTTTTAAACACAATTATTGCTGTATTGCCATTTTGTTGTTTATGTAACTATATTTCTAAGACAGCCGAAAATGCAGAAGGATTAATTGTGAATGGCTGAATATTTAAAATAATTGTTTAAAAAACTAGGATAAAAGCTTAAGCATTTGATGCTGAAAGGTGTTGACCACGATGTTAATTTCGAGGATCGCTTAGATTCCATTTTGTAACAAAATTAACTGAACTATCAGGAATATTTGTTGCAATAGTATTATTTACAGTATATTACCTTTTCAAAAATGACCTAAATATAATGATGAATAAGAAAAACCATTTTGATGCTATTGTGATCGGTTCGGGCATATCTGGCGGCTGGGCTGCCAAAGAATTTTGCGAAAAGGGATTGAAAACGCTTGTCCTGGATCGGGGAAAAGATGTCAGACATATTCAGGATTATCCGACAGCCTATATGGATCCCTGGCAGTTCAGACATGGGGGGCAAGTGGAAAGGCTCATCAAAGACGAAAATCCCGTCGCGTCAAAATGTTATGCCTATCGGGAAGATGCCAAACATTTCTTTTTGCCGGATGCCGCACAGCCCTATATCCAGGAAAAACCTTTTGATTGGATTCGGGGGGATCAAGTCGGTGGTAAATCGCTGCTCTGGGCACGTCAGACGCAAAGATGGTCTAAGTATGATTTTGAGGGGCCCGCACGGGATGGCTTTGCCGTAGATTGGCCCATCCGGTATGATGATATCGCTCCCTGGTATTCGTATGTTGAGCATTTTGCAGGCATTTCGGGTAATAAAGATGGAATTGATGCCATGCCGGACGGAGATTTTCTTCCAGCATGGGAGATGAATGTGGTGGAGAAAGCAATACAGCAACGCATACAGCAACAGTATAAGGATCGTCCGGTGATTCAGGGGCGTTGTGCCCATCTGACCCAGCCCCGACAGATCCATATTGATCAGGGGCGCAGCCAGTGTCAGGCCCGTAGTTTATGCCATCGTGGATGCCCATTCGGAGGGTACTTTAGTTCCAATGCATCTACGTTGCCCTGGGCTGCTAAAACAGGTAACCTCACCATTCGCCCACAGGCGATTGTCGAATCCATACGCTATGACGATAAAAAGCAAAGAGCAGTCGGAGTCCGTATTATCGACGCCGAAACAAAAGTGAGTCAGGAGTTTTTTGCGCAGGTCATCTTTGTTAATGCCTCCGCATTAGCGACAAACCTCATCTTGTTGAATTCCACATCCGGACGTTTCCCGAATGGCCTTGGAAACGATAGTGGGCTGTTGGGCAAATATGTCGCCTTTCATAATTATCTAGGCACCATTTCGGGCACAATGGAGGGGTATGAAGACAAATATTATTATGGTCGTAGGCCAACTCAGCCGATTATCCCCAATTTTAGAAATGTACAGCGGCAGGAAACGGATTTTTTAAGAGGCTATGCGTCATTCTTTGGAGCCTACCGTTCGAGGGGCGGTAATTTTGAAGGAGAGCAGGTTGGGGGAGCTTATAAGGACAGTTTAGCGGAATTAGGCGGCTGGGGCGTTTCGATGATGATGCAGGGGGAAACGATTCCTCAGGAGCATAATCACGTCCGTTTGAGCACAGATCAAAAAGATCCCTATGGTATGCCGCAGCTTATTACCTCGGTCGGGTACGAAGATAATGACTATAGATCAAGAGATGACTTCTTTCAGCAGGGGCAAGAGATGCTGGAAGTCGCCGGAGTGAAAAATCTTAGGATCAGTGACAGCCACCAGAACCCGGGCCTGGATATCCATGAAATGGGTGGAGCACGTATGGGGCTGGATCCAAAAACCTCCCTGTTGAATAAGTGGAATCAGCTGCATCTGGTCAAAAATGTCTTTGTTACTGATGGTGCCTGCATGACCTCAACCGGAACACAAAATCCATCATTGACCTATATGGCTTTAACTGCGAGAGCCGTGGATTATGCTATTGGCGAACTGAAAAAAGGCAACCTCTAAGTCTGTGGAAAATATCCGCTATAGCAGAGGGATTTTTTCGTGTCAGCTTTTGATACAATGGGTCTATAATCAGCCAAGATTGCGTAACTTTGTGTGAGATAAGGATTATTATGCGTAAAAAAGTGGAGCATACTCCAAAAGAATATATTCAGATAAAAGGGGCAAGAGTCAACAATTTAAAAAATATTGATGTTGATATTCCCAAAAATAAACTAGTTGTCATTACAGGAATGTCGGGTTCGGGAAAATCTTCCCTTGCTTTTGATACGCTGTATGCGGAGGGGCAAAGGCGCTATGTGGAGAGTCTTTCTTCCTATGCACGGCAGTTTATGGGGCGGATGAATAAACCCGAGGTCGATTACATCAAAGGTATCGCGCCGGCGATCGCCATCGAGCAGCGGGTGATCACGAGCAACCCGCGTTCTACCGTAGGGACTTCAACCGAGATCTACGACTACCTGAAATTGCTCTACGCCCGGATCGGCAAAACAATTTCTCCCGTTTCCGGTCGGGAAGTGACAAAGGACAGTGTGAGCTCGGTGGTGGATTTCGCCCTGAAGTTTGACGAGGGGGAGTCCGTCACGCTCTTGGCTCCGTTGGTGCCTTCTCACGGACGCAAGCTCAAAGAAGAACTGTCGCTTTTACTGCAGAAAGGATTCGTCCGCGTCGTTTATCAGGATAAAATGCAAAAAATCGAAAGCATCATTGATGATAAAAGCATGGCCAATGCAACGATTCAGGATGCTGAGGTATTGATCGTAGTCGATCGTGTACGTATTGAGCAGGATGATGATACCGTAAACCGATTGTCCGATTCTATTCAGACCGGATTTTTTGAGGGAAAAGGAGAACTGTTTATGGAGGAAAATGGGAAAAGACATCATTTCTCGCATAAGTTTGAACTCGATGGAATAACTTTTGAAGAGCCTAGTCCCAATTTCTTCAGTTTCAATAATCCTTATGGTGCCTGTCGGCGATGCGAGGGTTATGGAAAAATTATCGGTATAGATCCCGATCTGGTTATCCCCGACAAGAGCCGCTCGGTATACGACGGAGCAATTGCACCTTGGCGGGGAGAGAAAATGGGGGAATGGTTACAGGTGCTGGTCAAAAATTCCCTAAAGTTTGATTTCCCCATCCACCGTGCCTATTCTGACCTGACAGTGGAGCAAAAGGAGGTATTATGGACGGGAAATAATTATTTCACCGGACTTAATCAGTTCTTTGAGGAATTGGAGGAGCAGACCTATAAAATTCAATATCGTGTGATGTTATCACGTTACCGGGGTAAGACGGACTGTCCGGACTGCCGCGGCACAAGATTGCGCAAAGATGCAACTTATGTCAAGGTGGGTGGGAAGTCAATCACCGATATCGTATTAATGCCTTTGGAAGAAGCCTTGGCATTTTTTACCAATTTACCTTTGGTAGGAAATGAACAGATGATCGCGAAGCGCTTATTGGCCGAAATTAATAATCGACTACAGTTTTTATGCGATGTGGGTTTAAGTTACCTTACTTTAAATCGCTTGTCAAATACCCTTTCTGGAGGAGAATCCCAACGGATCAATCTGGCAACATCGCTCGGAAGTTCGCTCGTAGGTTCGATTTATGTCCTGGATGAACCCAGTATCGGTTTACATCCGCGTGATACACAACGGTTGATTTCGGTGCTGAAATCCCTTCGTGATGTCGGTAATACTGTTGTTGTGGTTGAACACGAACAGGAGATGATGGAAGCTGCGGATTACCTGATTGATATTGGCCCCGAAGCCGGGATCAATGGCGGTGAGATGGTATTTGCCGGAACATATAGCGAGATCTTAAAAGATGACAAGAGCTTAACCGGACAATACCTGAGCGGAAAAAGCCAGATTGAAGTACCCAAGAAAAGACGCAAATGGTCTCATGGCATTACCGTTAAAGGAGCACATGAGAATAATCTCCAGGGAATAGATGTGCAGTTCCCTTTAAATATATTTACGGTTGTATCCGGAGTATCGGGTTCGGGAAAGACCTCCTTGGTGAAACGGATTCTTTACCCAGCGTTGCAGAAATCAATCGGTAATTATTCTGGTGAGCAAACTGGTGTTTATGATTCCATCGAAGGCGATATTGCGCAGGTGGAGCAGATCGAGATGGTGGACCAGAATCCTATTGGCCGTTCTTCACGTTCGAATCCGGTGACTTATGTGAAAGCCTGGGATGAGATCAGAGCTTTGTATGCTAATCAGGCAGCATCCAAAGCTGCGGGACTGAAACCTGCTGCATTTTCTTTTAATGTTGAAGGCGGGCGCTGTGATGTCTGTCAGGGCGAGGGAGAAGTGAAGATCGAGATGCAGTTTATGGCAGATATCGTGCTGCCCTGTGAGGCCTGCGGTGGCAAACGGTTCAAACAGTTTGTCCTTGATGTGCAATACAAAGGCAAATCCGTGGCCGATATCCTTGAATTGAGTGTGGATGAAGCCATCGTATTCTTTGGTGATCAGCCTAAGATATTGGCCAAGCTGCAGCCATTGCAAGATGTTGGACTGGGCTATGTTAAGCTCGGGCAATCTTCTAGTACACTCTCCGGCGGAGAGGCACAGCGGATTAAACTTGCATCCTTTCTGATCAAAGGCAATAACAGTAAGAAAACCCTGTTTATCTTCGACGAACCGACGACCGGCTTACATTTTCAGGATATTAAAAAGCTGCTGAAGTCTTTTGATGCACTGATCAATCTAGGCAATAGTATACTGGTTATCGAGCATAATATGGATATGATCAAGTCGGCAGACTGGGTCATTGATATCGGACCTGAAGGGGGAAATAAAGGGGGAAAGCTCGTTTTTGCAGGGCTTCCGGAAGATCTTGTGCATTGTAAAGATTCTTATACAGGACAGTTTTTAAAAACACATTTAAAAGATTAAGCCTACTTTAGTACCTGTTATTAAATAACCGGCTAATGCAGAGCGTGCTGGAATCAAGACGAAAATTAAAGCGCTAGAATGATAGATCATGTTGATAAACCGAAGGTTTGCCGGACTAAAATCTAAATACTAATTACTCAATATTAATATTAAAAAGTCAAAAATGGGAACAGCTGTTAAGTCTCAGGCTGGTATAAAGATTAAAGAATAAGGAGCATAAGCCGTAGACTGGCACAACCCAGAATCTCAAATCTAATATCTCAATACTAATATCTAACAACAATGATTAAAAGATTTTTTTTAAGTGTCGTATTTGGAATAGCTGCACTCTTCTCCATGGCACAACAACCGGACAGACCCAAACTGGTCGTCGGTCTGATGGTGGATCAGATGCGCTGGGATTATCTATATCGTTTTGCGGATCGATATGGCAATGATGGCTTCAAGCGACTTTTGAAAGAAGGCTTCTCCTGTGAGAATACCCTGATCAATTACATTCCGACCTATACGGCTATTGGACACAGTTCGGTATATACCGGTTCTGTACCTTCCATACACGGTATTGCTGGCAATGACTGGATCGAAGAGCTTACAGGTAAGAATATGTACTGTACACAAGATGACAATGTCACTGGAGTAGGGACAACTGAAAAAGAAGGTAAACAATCTCCACGGAACTTGCTGGCATCTACCGTAACGGATCAGTTGAAACTGGCTTCAAATTTTAAATCCAAAGTCATTGGTATAGCGATCAAAGATCGTGGCGGAATATTGCCTGCTGGCCATTTTGCCGATGCGGCTTATTGGTTTGAGGCAAAATCAGGCAATTGGATTACCTCCAATTTTTATATGGATAAATTGCCAAAATGGGTGGTGGACTTCAACAAGAAAAAATTAGCTGAAAAGTATCTTAAAGCAGACTGGAAGCCCATGTATGATGTAAGTACTTACGCGGCTAATAGCATTGCTGACGATAATATCTATGAGGGAAAATATCCCGGTGAAGAAAAGCCGACTTTGCCACGGGCGACATCCAAGCTGATGAAAGATGAAGGTCTTGAGTTGATCAAAACAACACCGATGGGAAATCAGTTCACCTTGGATCTAGCCATGGAAGCGATCAAAAACGAGCAGATGGGAAATAATCCGACCAAAAACACCGATTTCCTCTGTGTCAGTCTTTCCGCTACGGATTATGTTGGACACCGTTACTCATTGACCGCAGTGGAGATCGAAGATATTTACCTGCAGTTAGATAAACAGCTGGCGGATTTTTTCGCTTACTTGGACAATACGGTTGGGAAAGGGAATTACACCTTCTTCCTGACAGCTGATCACGGTGCTTCCTACAATTCCAGATTCTTTATGGATATGAAAGGAAATGGCGGCTATTTCTATTCCCGTCAGATTATCTCGGATCTCAACAAAAAGCTGAAAGAGAAATTCGGACAGGAAAAAATCGTCAAAAGTCTCATGAATTACCAGGTCCATCTGAACAATCAGATGATTGACTCGCTTCAATTGGACCGGGATAAAATCAAAGAGACCATTATTCGCGAGTTGCGCCAGACTGAAGGTGTTGCTTATGTTGCGGATATGGAAAAAGGTGAAAGCCTCATGATCCCGGAGCCTGTCCGTGAAAAAATGATCAACGGCTATAATTTCAAACGGAGCGGTGTTATCCAAATCGTTTGTGAACCACAATGGTATGATGGAACGCCGCGTTCTACAGGAACAACACATGGCACCTGGTCGGGATACGATTCTCATATTCCATTGGTATTTATGGGCTGGGGCATTAAACCGGGCGTATCCAATACCGAAGTGCATATTGTGGATATTGCGCCTACCATTTCATCGCTGTTGCATATTACCGAACCAAATGGTAGTATCGGTAAACCAATTACGGCAGTTTTGAGCCAATAACGTTAAGTTCTAATACGATCGCCCTTAGCATAAGGATATCCAACCAGATGAAATTGTGCTAAGGGTTCTTTTTACCTGCTAATGATATAGGTTTTATTCTATTGAATAAAAAACGTAAATTTGCAATTCAACAGGGGGTTAACAAATTATGCTTTCCAAAAAGACAAAATATGCAATTAAAGCACTTATGGTGCTCGGTCGTAACTACGGAAATGAACCTATGCAGATCGTTAAGATTGCGCAAGAAGAAAATATTCCAAAGAAATTCTTGGAACAGATTCTCCTTGAAATGCGAAATGCGGGGATTCTCTACAGTAAAAAAGGTGCAGGTGGTGGTTACAGTCTAAATAAGGCTCCTGAAGATGTATTTTTATCGCAGGTGATGCGCCTGATCGATGGGCCGATTGCTTTACTTCCCTGTGTCAGTCTCAATTTCTATCGCTCCTGTGAAGAGTGTACCGAAGAACATGCCTGTGGGATACGGGATACATTTGTTGAAGTCAGGAATGCGATGTTACAGATTTTGAATGATACGAGCATCGCTCATTTAATCAATAAAGAAAAAGAATTGAACCTAAATGTAGATTAGGTAAGATAAATTGAGTCATCAAAAACAAAAAAGGAGATGTAACAGATAAGTTGCATCTCCTTTTTTGTTTTAATAATGAGCTGATAAACAGTGTTTTGTTTTCCTTGTCTATCCACTGTTTTTATTATTTGTTGTTTATGTTTTTAACTTCGTAATTATTTAACATTATTTTACGAATTTTCCGTAGTAACATTAATATCTTTATATCAATACTATATAAACGGAAAATTTATGAAACTAACCTATTCCTTAGTTTTGTTTCTTATACTCTCAGCCTTTAGCTCTATTTCCTATGCCCAACATAGGCTTGTGGGGACTGTGGTTGACGGGAAAGACCAAGCTAAACTTCATCAAGCGTCTGTTGCGTTACTTAATCCCAGAGATTCCATTTTAATTAAGTTCGACCGAACGAAAGAAAATGGAACTTTCCAAATTGCCAATCTGGATACTGGAGTTTATAAGATCGTGGTGTCTTACCCACAATATGCAGATCTTGTAAAAGATATCCATATTACAGCTAAAGATTACGACATCGGGTTGATAGCACTGTCAAAGGCGGCTTTGCTCTTGGAAGAGGTGCAGGTCAATGGGAGAATTCCCGTTGTCATCAAGGGTGATACTATAGAGTACGATGCTGGTAGTTTTAAGGTGGAGAAAGATGCCAAAGTAGATGATCTGCTCAGGGTATTGCCCGGCATTACGATCGATGGGACAGGTAAGATTACGGCGCAGGGAAAAGAGGTAAAGAAGGTACTGCTTGATGGAGAGGAATTTTTTGGAGATGACCCCACCCTGATTACCAAAAATATCCGATCGGATATGGTGAGCAAGGTACAGGTCTACGAAAAAAAATCAGATCTGGCTGTACGTACGGGCGTGGATGATGGGGAGCGTACCCAGACCATTGATATCAAGCTGAAAGAGGATAAGAAGAAAGGGATGTTCGGCCAGGCAATCGCTGGGGCCGGAACGGATAAATACTATGGCGGGAAAGTCATGCTCAATAAATTTAAAGGATCGCAGAAAATTGCGGCTTACGGTATCCTGGCCAACGATGGTATGGTGGGACTGGGGTTTGAAGATAGTCAAAAATATGGTGTTGGGGGAAGCGGCAATGTCCAGATGATGGATGGGGGAGGCATTATGATCTCTTCGGGCGGAGATGAAACGGAAGGTGGATGGGATGGGCGATACCGGGGTGGCGGCGTACCTAAGGCTCTAAATATGGGGGTAAGTTATTCCGATAAAAGCAAAGACGATAAACATAAAATCAATGTCAACTACAAGCGCAGCCAGATCGATGTAAATAATACAAGTACTTATAATGCGCAGAATAACTTGCCGGAGCGCGCGCAGATAGACAGTAATATCACCAGATCAGAAAATGAGAACAGAGCCAATGTTGCCAATCTTAGATACGATTATAAATTGGATTCACTTGCCGATCTGACGGTAAACATGGGCTTCAATAAATCCAGCAGAGATAATCTATCCGAGGCTGAAGCTTATCAGAAAACCCTTGATGGAAAAGATATTACCAGAACTAAATCGCGTACGGATCTGAATAGTGATCAGGATAAATTCAACGTGAATGCAATGTTGACCCGACGTTTTAAAAAGGAACGGCGCTCCATTACATTTAATGTGAATGCAAATACGGACCAAAATAATTCAGATACAAAGTATTTTTCCGAAAACATTTTTTTCAATGACAATCGTACTGATACAATTGATCAACTTAAAAAAGATGAACTTCGCAATAATACATATGGAGCCTCTCTTACCTATACCGAGCCGCTGTCAAAAAGGATCACTGGATCAATCGGATACTCTTTTTCCAGCAATAAATCAGAAACACTTAATCAATCTTTCAATAGAGATTCTATCACGCATCAATATACTGTGCTGGACGAAAGTGTATTGAATGACTTTAATTTTTCCAGTTTAAAAAATAGTGTTAATACGGCATTGAATTATAAAACAAATACATGGACGGTCAATCTAAGCAACCGTACTGATTTTGAGGCTGTGAAACGGACCTACAACAACTTGAATACTGTATTGCAACGCGATCAGACATCCATTAGACCCTCATTGAATGTGAACTATAAGATTTCAAAAACGAAGAATATAGGATTCAATTATAATGGGCAGACTGTTCAGCCTTCGCTCACACAGATTGAACCGCTCAAACAAAATAGTCAGCCGCTTGTCGAATATTTGGACAATCCGGACCTGAAAGCCGGTTTTAATAATTCCTATTCCCTCAATTATAATTCTTACAAACAGATCAAAGACCAGAGCTTCTACTTTTATGTCAGCGCCAATCAGGGGAAACGAAACATTAACAGCAGTGTTCGTTATAATCTAGAAGACGGTACCCGAAAAATTTCGTTTGTCAATATTGATAAAGACAACTGGCGTTTCTACGGAAGTGGATCATATAATTTTATGTTAAAGAAAAAATGGGGTTTGAAAATGAATATGGGTATGAATGCGGAATACAATAGCCAATATAGCTATCTATCGCTGCTTAATGAAGAACCTAGGCTCAATCGTAATAAGACCTGGAGTATCGGGCCCGAGATTGGCTTTAATCGGTATAAAGCCAATAAAATGGATTTTTATATCAGCTTAAGTCCTGGTGTTGAACAGATGGATTCTTATCTGCAGCCCGAATTGAACCAGACCACATTTAAATTCAATTCGTATGCACAAGCAACCTATTACTTACCCAAAGACTTTAAGATTTCTGTCTCCATGCAGCAGAATTATCAGGCTGCGACTAAGACTTTGCAGTCCATTAATATGTTGAATATGAATGGTTATATTTCCAAAAAATTCTTGAAAGATAAATCCCTCGAAGCGCAGCTATTTGTCAATGATATATTAAATAAGAATATTGGCGTACGTCGTTATCAGGACGGTACTGCATTTGTCCAGACCAGTAATGATGTGTTGCGTCGTTATGGAATGTTAAAAGTGATCTACAATTTTACAACAATGAAGGGAGGTGATAAATGAGTAAGCAATTGATATCAATGCTGTGGCTATTATGCTTATCCGTCACTACGATACAAGCCCAGAACGCATTTTTTCCAAGCAGCGGCACGGTGACGTTCGAACGGAAATTCCATGTGCAGAACTATCTTAAACGGACGTATCTCAGTAAGCCCGACCTGGATACCTGGGATAAGCTGGGGGTAGACAATGCGGTCAAAAATGGGCCTGTGGAAGTGATCACACATCATACATTAAAATTTTACGATCAGGAAACATTGTTTGAAACTGTAGAGGAAGATTATCCCGCGAATTATCGAAATGTTTCCTGGTACAACCCCGCATTGACAGATTCAAAGACTTATATGAATTTTAAAAACGGCGAGTTTATCAAGTTACTGCCCTTTGGTGATGAGCAGCTGTTGATGAAAGATTCTCTGCCGGCGGTGAAATGGAAGTACACAGACGAATACCGCAAAATAGCCGGATATGATTGTCGACGGGCAAATGGGATCATACAAGATTCTATCTATGTTGTCGCATTTTTTGCGGGACAGATTCCGATAGCGGGTGGACCTGAATTAATCCATGGCTTGCCCGGATTGATCCTGGGGGTATCCGTCCCTAGCATGAATATCAATATGTTTGCAACCAAAATTGAACTTACCAATGCCCCGGTCTCCAATGTGCTTACCAAAAAGAAAAAGGTTGTTGCGGAATCTAAGGCAGAGATCATAAAAAAATTGAAAGATACGGTCTACGATTGGATGGATGACAAAGATTTTAAAAAACGTTTACAGAGCGTATTATTCTAAGATTTTCATATGATTTTGCATCATTAGTGCGAGTAAAGCACGAAGGGACTTGAAATAGTATTGATCACCTTTAATAAAAAAGCCTGTCTCTTGGACAGGCTTTTTTATGGTATCGCTTATAGCTACTAGCGTACTGTGCTACCTACTTTGATTGCAGTATCCGGTTTGACAAAATCCAGCCGGCCATCAGCATCTTCAGCCATTAGGATCATCCCTTGGGAGGTAATGCCTTTGATTTCGCGCGGCTCCAGATTCACCAATATAGATACCTGACGTCCTATAATTTCTTCAGGACTGAAGAATTCCGCAATACCAGATACGACGGTGCGGTTGTCAATACCCGTATCTATCGTTAGTTTTAGTAATTTCTTTGTTTTCGCTACTTTCTCAGCCGCTAAAATTGTTCCCACACGGATATCCATTTTCACAAAATCGTCAAAACTGATATTTTCTTTTGCAGGAGCGACCTTAGCATTATCTGCTAGATTTTTCAATTTGGCCTCCGCAAGTTTGTTCAATTGGAACTCTACTTGTTCATCGGTGATCTTATCAAACAACAATTGGACTTCACCCAGTTGATGGCCATTCTCAATTAGTCCTTCGTTGCCCGCATCACTCCAGTTCCCCTGTGGGAAATTGAGCATTTCAAATAACTTCGTTGCTGTTTTTGGTAAGAAAGGCTGTGCCAGTACAGCCAGGTTAGCAACAATCTGAGACGCGACATTCAGAATCGTTTTTACGCGTTCCTCGTCTGTTTTGATTACTTTCCATGGCTCTTCATCTGCTAAATACTTGTTACCAAGACGTGCAACATTCATAAATTCGGCCAATGCTTCACGGAAACGGAACTGCTCCAGAGAGGACTTGATCGACGCTGGGTAGGATTTTAACTCGTCCAGTACCGATTGATCCACTGCTGTCAGCGGAGAACCATTTAATACTTTGCCATCGAAATATTTATGGGAAAGTACCATCACACGGTTGACAAAGTTCCCGAAGATGGCTACCAGCTCGTTGTTGATCCGTGCCTGGAAATCCTTCCAGGTAAATTCAGCATCCGAGGTCTCCGGTAATATCGAGGTCAATACATAACGTAACTCATCCTGTTTGCCCGGGAATTCCTGTAGATATTCATGTAACCAGACCGCATGGTTTCTGGAAGTTGACAACTTGTCCCCCTCCAGGTTGAGGAATTCATTCGCAGGAATATTTTCCGGTAAGATATAGTCCCCATGTGCATGAAGAATCGCCGGAAATATAATGCAGTGGAATACAATGTTATCTTTTCCGATAAAATGGATCAATGTCGCATCATCCGCTGGATTTTCATGGGTTTTCCAATAGTCTTCCCAATTTTTTCCGTGGTCAATTGCCCATTGTTTCGTCGCGGAAATATAACCTATTGGCGCATCCAGCCATACGTATAGTTTTTTTCCTTGTGCTTCTTCCAAAGGTACATCCACTCCCCAGTCCAGATCTCTGGTCATGGAGCGAGGTTGCAGACCCGATTTTAGCCAGGATTGACATTGGCCAAAAACATTGGATTTAAGAATATTTTTCTTGCCTTCGATTAACCATTTTTCAAGCCAGGGCTGATATTTATCCAATGGCAGATACCAATGTTTCGTCTCTTTCAATACCGGTGTTTTCCCGCTCAGTGTAGAAATGGGGTTAATCAGGTCTGTTGGACTAAGTGAGGTGCCACATTTTTCACATTGGTCGCCATAAGCACCTTCGGATTTACAGTTTGGACAGGTTCCTGTGATATAACGGTCTGCCAAAAACTGATGGTATTCCTCATCATAGTATTGCTCCGAAAATTTCTCGACAAATTCACCTTTGTTGTATAAATTCAGGAAAAAATCCTGTGACAATTGATGGTGAATCGGCTCGGAAGTACGGTGGTAGATATCGAAAGAAATGCCAAACTCCTCAAAGCTCTCTTTGATCTGTTTGTTGTATTTATCTATGATCTGCTGTGGCGTAATGCCCTCTTTTTTTGCGCGGATGGTAATGGCTGCGCCATGCTCGTCCGATCCACATACATAGACTACATCCTTTTGATTTAAACGCAGATAACGAACAAATATATCACCGGGAATATAAGCACCGGCGAGGTGTCCGATATGTAAAGGACCATTGGCATAGGGTAATGCCGAAGTAATTGTATAACGTTTTTTATCTAGAATACTCAATGCTTGAAAGTATATTAAAGTTTTTACTTATTTTCTTCACAAAGATAATTCAATTTACGGTATAAAACTAAGATAAATTTGTGTTAATTTGGCGCTTAGAGAGCTTATGGACGACCAAATTTATCGTTTTCTCCTCATCCATTGAAAATTTTTAATAGGGGAAACCATCATGGGCAAGAACAAAATAATTTGAGTTAAAATAAAGCACCTTGGCTTATGATAGCTTCATAGCCATAAAGAATCAAAATCATTCATGAAACATAATGAATATGTCTAAAATACCTGATTTTCTTAAAGAGGGCGACAAAGTTGCGATCGTTTGTCCGGCCAGTTTCATTCGCGGCACGATTGATATTGGGATTGAAACATTGAAGAGCTGGGGACTGGAGGTTCTGGTAGGGGAGACAGTAGGGACATCTTACCACCAATTCGCCGGCGATGATCAGCTGCGCGCCGCAGATCTGCAATGGGCCTTGGATGATCCATCCATTAAAGCTGTGTTTGCGGCCCGGGGAGGTTACGGTTGTGTCCGTATTGTGGATGAGATTGATTTTTCGGAGTTTGAGCAGCATCCCAAGTGGTTGGTCGGCTTTAGCGATATCACAGTCCTGCACAGTCATATTCAGCGTAACTATAAAATTGCAACCATCCATGGGCAGATGCCCAAGTCTTTTGAATCGGGAACAAAAGCTTCACTGGAGACGCTGAAAAATGCGCTTTTTGGGGAACCCATGGACTTTGCCTACGAGCAGTCTGTATTTCCCAATCGTCCGGGGGAGGCCGAAGGGAAGCTGATTGGTGGAAATTTGGCTATACTATTATCCGTCTTAGCTTCGGATTCCGATGTTAAGTATGCCAATAAAATTCTCTTTATTGAAGATGTGGGCGAGGCCTATTATTCCGTGGACCGGATGCTCTGGGCGTTGAAGCGCGCGGGTAAATTTAAAAAACTGAAAGGCCTTATCGTCGGTGGTTTTTCGTCCATGAAAGACAATGACCCCGCATTTGGACAGACAGTAGAGGAAATTATCTGGGACAAAGTTAAAGAATACGACTTTCCGGTTGCCTTTGCTTATCCAGCAGGACATATAGATGATAACCATGCACTGGTATTAGGCCGGAAAGTAAGATTAATAACGAGTGCCAATAAAACGGAACTTATATACGTATAGTCTTTCCATACTACCCTGAATGGACAGGGATAACCATCATTGCGGCCTGGCTTTTCCAGGCCATTTTTTGTGCAATACTGGTGTTGAAAATCCGGCTGAGTAATCCTTTATCGCGATGGAACGTGACCATCATATCGATATGATTCTCATTGATGTATTGATTAATGCCAACGGCAATATCCGATTGCAGGATATAGCTGTAGATCGGATGGTAAGAGGCCAGCAGATCGGTCATGATATTAATTTCTGTACTTAGCGCTTTACTCGCAGGATCTTCCTTGGTCACATGGACCACATAAACTTCGCTTTTGCGGAGTACTTCCGCAGCATTGACCAGCAGGCGGTCCAGTTTGATTTTCACCTCTTTGAGATTCGTTGCGATCAGCATTTTTTTGGGAATCCTAAATTCCGCTTTGGCCGGTACAACTAATAGCGGAGTATGACAGTTTTCAATCAATTTTAAGGTATTGCTTCCCAGAAGCAGTTTTTTGAAACCACTTTTACCGGCCGTTCCCACCACCACAAGATCAATATCTTCTTCGGCGCAGGTGCGGTTGACACCATAGCTTAACTCATACTCTTCTAGGGTCACTTTCCATGCGATACCCTGTGGAAACAGCTGCATCAGATCCTCCTGCCATACATTGAGATCTTTTTGTTTTTCTTCCAGAATATCTGAATTACTGATGACGACAGGCTCTGTTCCGACTGTAGGGACAACCTCATAGGTATGGTAAAGCACAACCTTTTCTATTCCCCAAAGCGGAGCTAACTTTGCTGCGTATTGTGCGGCAGCATAAGCATTGTCAGAGAAATCCGTTAACAAGAGAAGATTCTTCATTTTATTTTATAATCGGGTCTATGTCTATTAAATTACATATTTAGTAGCATAAATGCAATATTTTTCTGTTCAGGTCAGTTTATTTTGTGAAATTTCTTAATCTATATCAAGGGAAGATATTCCATACTGGTTTAATTTTGCGGTATCAAAAGGAGAATTTGAACACCGATCAATGAAAAATTTTGGTTATTTTAGGAGAGTCTATCAGTCATTAACATTTTAAATTATAATTTTTATTTATGGCAATTTGGAATTCACTGGGTAAATATAGAGATACAGGCTTACTGGTTCTTCGTATCGGATTAGGCGTCATGATGATTATGCATGGTTTGCCTAAGCTGCAGGGAGGGCCAGAACTTTGGGCCGGTGTGGGTAAAGCAATGGGCAATATGGGTATTAATTTTATGCCGGCATTTTGGGGTTTTATGGCTGCAGCAGCAGAAACCATTGGTGGTCTTTTTCTACTTTTAGGGCTATTCTTTAGGCCCTCAGCACTGTTGCTTGCCTTTACGATGGTGGTTGCCGGATTGATGCACCTGTCCAAAGGCGACGGTATCTCAGGCGCATCCCATGCGATCGAACTATTTTTCGTGTTTCTCGGGCTTGTATTTATCGGACCCGGGAAGCATTCCGTGGACAAGAAATAACAGGGATTTGGCGGAAAACAATCGCCCTGCCGGTCTTTCCTGATATTGACATGTACACCAAGGGGCTCNNCAAAGCCCCTTGGTGTTAGTGCCTATTTAGGACTTGTCCATTGGAATAACCAATAAGTTGGCCGCGCCGTTCCAGGCCATCTTTTTGGATATACTCGTTTTAAATAGACTCGCCAATAAACCTTGTTTCTTATGAAAGGACAGGATGAGGTCAATATGCTTCTCTTTCGCATATTCCGCTATTCCCATCGTGATATCGTCGTGACTGATGTAATCATAGATAGGTTTATACTTGTCCAGCCGTTCATGTAAATGTTTTAATTCCTGTGCCAGATCTGCGGCCGAACTCTCGCGCTTCGCAACATTCAGTACGTATAACTGTGCGGAAAAAGCATCGAGGACCTGATCCAGGTTAAACAGACTTAATTTCCGGTCCACTTCTTTCAGGTCGGTGGTTGCCAGTACATGTTTTGGAACTGCCGGATCGACCTTGTGGGAGACAATCAGCATGGGCTTATTGCAGATATCCATTAAGGTAATGGCATTGCTGCCCACCAATATTTTCGCAAAGCCAGTCTGTCCGGTGATTCCCAGCGCCACCAGATCGATGGACTCCGATTTACAGAGGTCATTCACTCCTATCGGCAAGTCGACATCTTCCATCCTGTGTGACAAGATCACCTGTGGTGGAAAAAGAGGCTTGATCAGTTCCAGCCAGCTATTTAGTTCTTTCTCTTTGGCCTCTTTCACTTCGTCATTGACCACAACTATAGGTTCGTTGTTTACAATTGTTACGCTGTTATACGTATGGTAAACAATAACTTGTTCAGTTTTCCAGGCCGCTGCACAGAGGGCGACTTGTTTCGCCGCTAAGAGTGCATTTTCTGAAAAGTCGGTTAAAAGCAGGATACGTTTCATTGTGCTATAAGTTAGAAATTTATGTCAAGTCGATGTTTAGTATGTAAACAGTTTAAGCCGCTTAAAGTTTACACGCGCGGACCATCATTCTAAAATCTATGCGATTATCGCGTTATGACAAGGTACGAAGAAAAGATGAATTCGCTGTTAAAGGCTTAGTATTGTGATGAGTATCATAAAAAAAGGCAACCGTTATTACGCGATTGCCTTTTTTTATGGGGTTGTCCCGGTTATTTTTTGTTTGCAAAATTGATGATGTAATCCGTCATTACTTTTGCACTTTCATCTTTTACAAAGTCAAGATCCATTTTCGGTTGCGGTTTACCCTCTTCCCATGCTGGTTTGCCCTGTAATTTCAATAAAGCATTGATACGGTCCCTATTTTTCTTGAGGTTGTCATCTTTTTCTTTCTTGAATTTATTCAATTCCAGTGAAATTTTCACGTCCTCATCTTTTTGAGCCTCTTCAATATCCTCTTTTAGGTACTTGTATTCAAGTGAATTTTTGATACGTGTCTCATGCAGGGTTTCGAGCTGTTTGTCCACACCGGTCATATCAGCGACTTTTTTGAAGTTGCTGGACTGGATCTGATCCCAAGGAAGCGCAGATTTTTCTGAACTTTCACCAAATTTCTCTGCGGAGAATTGTGATGGAAATGTAATATCAGGTGTTACCCCTTTATGTTGTGTGCTGCTGCCATTGACACGGTAGAATTTACCCAGTGTAATGTTGATCTGTCCATATTGTGGCGCACCTTCGGGGGTATCAGGATCTTTCTCACCAGAAGCTTTCAGTAACAGGCGGCTTGTTGGACTAATGACACGTGACATGTCTATAGCCGATTGAACGGTTCCCTTACCATAACTTTGTGAGCCAAGGATTACCCCTCTGCCATAATCCTGAATCGCACCGGCGAAGATTTCAGAAGCTGAGGCCGAGAAGCGGTTGATCATCACACCTAGTGGACCGTCCCAGGTCACACCGGCATTTTTGTCTTCTTCGACATCAATATTGTTTTTGGTATCTCGTACCTGTACCACAGGTCCTTTATCGATAAACAATCCTGTCAGGTCGATTGCTTCCGGAAGTGATCCCCCGCCATTGAAACGTAAATCAATTAATACGGCATCGACTTTCGCCTGTTTCAGGGTGTCTAAGATTAATCTTACATCCCGTGTTGTACTTTTATAGTTTGGATCACGTCTTCTGTAGGCATCAAAATCCATGTAAAATTTAGGAATATTGATCACCCCGACTTTATACATCTTGCCATCGGCACCTTTGATGTTCATGATTTCTTTCTTCGCGGATTCCTCCTCAACGACGATTTTCTCACGGACCAATGAAACAATTCGCGGATGCGAGTTCATTGGTTGTCCGGCCGGAATAATCTTAAGCCTTACAATGGTTCCTTTAGGTCCTTTTATTTTGGCTACTGCTGCATCCAGTCTCCAGCCGATGATATCTTCAAATTCGCCATCTTTACCTTGTGCGACAGCGATGATCTTGTCATTCACCTGAATGGTTTTATCCTTAAAGATCGGTCCGCCGGGAATGATTTCGTTGATGCTCACGGCCTCGTTGTCAATCATCAGTCTTGCACCAATGCCTTCAAAAGTATTTGCCATCCCTTCATTGAAAGCCTGTGCATAGGATGGGTTGAAATACGATGTATGCGGATCCACGGCATCCGTAAGCGCCTGCATAATAATCTGGAAGGCGTCATTGGAATTGTATTTTTTTGTCTGCGAAATTAAATTCACATAACGTTTCTTCAATGTTTCCACCTGTTTGGTTTTGGCACTGTCCGTAGATTTTCCACTTGCTGTTTCCAGATTCAATAAGTCATACTTTACCCGTTTACGCCATTGGTCGTTCGCCTCGGCATCAGTTTTGAACCAGCCTAATTTTTCCCGGTTGGGTTGATAGAATTCATCTTTGTTGAAGTCATGCGTTTTGTCTATTTCAGAAAGCGCATATTGCATTCTTTCCAAATATCTTTTTTTGTAGACATTGAAGATATGGAAAGCAGCAGAAAGATCGCCATCTTTCATATCCTGAGCCAGATTACTCTTGTAAGCCTGAAATTCATCGATATCCGACTGAATCAAGTAATTCTTGCTTTGGTCCAACCCTTTGATCAGATTATCGTAGATAATTCCAGATACCGAATCATTCATTTTGACCTTCTTGTAGCTCGCATTTTCCAATAATCCAATCACTTCTTTCGCGATGATCTGATGCTGGGTACTTGGCTTGAGGCCGCCATCATCTGGAAGCGCCACCCGTGGTGTTGATCCACAGGAGACAATAGATACCACAAAAAGTGCAAATATGAGTTTCCTAAACATATTTTCGACAGTTTTAATAATCATTTTATAAAAAAATTTTCAGCTCTTATTGATAAGCGTGCTAAATTTAGTGAAATTCATAGCACATTGACATAGATTCTAAAAATTTATTTGATTTATCCTTTAATATTTACAAAAAGCTTAAAATACAATTTATTTCTTACTTTTTATTCCTACGGTTGCTATGATCTGATCACAGCCGATTAATTGTACAATTCATTTTTCAGCTGGGTATACGCTTTGTAAGTCTGGTCTGCTGATGGATAATCCTCCAGAACCAGGTAAACTTCGCCCAATTTGTCCAATATCGCCAACGACAGCTGTTTGTTATTCTCATTGGAAGCCAGTTCAGCGGCTTGAATAAATTCTTTGATGGCGACCTTGTAATTACCGTCCTTTTGTTTGGAGGCCGCAAGTAAATATTCGATCTCCGCAAGTTCGCCGATCAGTTTTTTTGCATTGGCCAGATCGCGTGCCTGCAGCAAAAACCACTGTGCCTGTGTGTATTTATTTTGTTTAAAGTAAATCTCCGCAAGCATTTCCCAGGCGAATATTTTGCCTTCATAGGCTTTTGATTTATTGAATAGGGGAATGGCACTTCGGATAATGTTATTTTCCGCGGCTTTAAAGTTTCCTTGTCCTGCACGTGCCATGGCAATTAATAACCAAGCATTGGCCTGTTCGAGATAGCTTTTGCTGACTGTCGCATGGTTATGGTATTTTTGGGCACTTTCTTCCGCTTTGATAAAGTCTCCATTGTACAATTGAAAATTACTCAGATTCAGATTGATTGTAGCAATGTCATCTTTATTGTCGGTACGGTTGGCCAAAGACAGTGCATCATAAAGGAATTTTGAGGCATTGCTGCTGTCGTTATTTTTAATGGCAAATAGCGCGGCCTCATTCGCCAGGGCGTAACCCGCAATCCAGTTTTCAGATTTCTTTTGGTTCTCGATGGCATTATTCCATGCTGCGGCATCGACAGGAACGGGGTTTATCAGGTATTGAAAATGCCCCATGTTATTGGTGCTTTTCAATTGCAGTAACAGGCGTTGGAAGAGCAGCTGTCTGGCAATTTCCTTGCTAAAGCCCTTTTTATCACTATAATTATCTTCAATAATTTCGTTTTCAGTCTTTGGAGGAGGCAGGAAATATACCTCTGGGCCTACACCTTTAAATGAAACATCATATTTTTTTATCGCCCCCGTATAATCCTTTGGGGCTTGCTGTGCCGCCACCTTACCGCTCATTCCAAGGGTCAGGATTAGGGCAGTCAGAAGTCGGGTCCAGTATTTTGTCATCCTTTAAAATGATTACGTCGTCATAAACGTGTATTACAAACTTAGATAAATTGCATGCCAAAAGCAATCTATCGTTTTATCTTCAATAAGCTGGCAAGCTCAGGTCTGCTTCCACAAGCATTTTAAATACAATAGAGCGAACCTTATTGTTCTCAGCAATAAAGAACTTATACTAGAGCAAACTCAGATAAATTGTATAGTGAAGGCAATTTATCGTTCTCTGCTCAGCCATAAAGAACTTATACTAGAGCAAATATGAAGAAAAATTGTGTGAAAAAATGTTAAAGATATCTCAATACCCATATCTCAATACTAAATACTAATTTTGTGTTATGGCAACACGTATCCCGCTTGCAGAAAGACTGCGTCCACATCAATTGAATGATTATGTGGGACAGCAACATATTGTCGGCCCTGATGCAGTCCTGTATCATGCGATTCAACAAAAAAATATCCCTTCGATGATCTTATGGGGCCCTCCAGGGGTGGGAAAAACAAGTCTGGCGCTGTTAATTGCGAAAGAGCTGGATAGACCTTTTTTCTCCTTGAGCGCTATACAAGCTGGTGTAAAGGATATCCGTGAGGTGATCGATAAAGCCGAGCGACTGATGAATTTCAATCAGGATCAGCCCATTCTGTTTATTGATGAGATACACCGTTTTTCCAAATCCCAACAGGACTCCTTGTTGGGCGCTGTCGAAAGGGGCTTGGTTACACTGATCGGTGCCACCACCGAAAATCCCTCATTTGAGGTCATATCAGCATTGCTTTCCCGTTGTCAGGTTTATGTGCTCGAGCATTTGTCTGAAGAGGATCTTATTGGCCTTGTGCAAAAGGCCTTGCATGAGGACGAATACCTCCAAAAGCATGAAATTGTTGTCGAGGAATATGAGGCGCTATTGCGGTTGTCCGGAGGTGACGCACGCAAACTATTGAATGTGCTTGAGCTTGTGGTCAATGCGGCGGTTCTCCACAGGGAGCCGATTACGAATGCTTTTGTCCTGCGGCAGGTGCAGCAGAACATGGCGATATACGACAAGGCGGGCGAACAACATTACGATATTATTTCAGCTTTTATTAAGTCTATTCGTGGATCTGATCCCAATGCTGCCGTGTACTGGCTGGCGCGCATGATCGAGGGGGGCGAAGACCCTTCATTTATCGCCCGTAGATTACTGATTTTAGCATCCGAGGATATTGGCAACTCCAATCCCAATGCGCTCTTGTTGGCCAACAACTGTTTTCAGGCAGTGAATGTAATCGGCTGGCCCGAATCGCGTATTATTCTGTCGCAAACCGTTATTTACCTGGCCACCTCAGTTAAGAGCAATGCCTCTTATGAAGCCATCAATAAGGCCCAGGCGCTGGTGAAGCAAACGGGTGATTTGTCTGTGCCCCTGCATATCCGCAATGCGCCCACCAAGCTGATGAAAGAGCTCAATTATGGCGCCGAATACAAATATGCACATGCCTATCCGGGAAACTTTGTGCTGCAGGAATTTCTGCCCAAAGAGGTGAGTGGCGTAAAATTATATGAACCCGGACAAAACCCGCAAGAAGAGAAGATCCGCCAGAGTCTACGCGACAAGTGGAAAGAGAAGTACCGATATTAAAGCCAGGAGGTCGCATAAAATAACAAAGGCGAGCTTGTAGGCCCGCCATTTGCGAATATGAACAACGAAATTATGCTTCTGTCGTGCGGGTATTTTTAGGTACAAATGACCTTTTTGGAGGCAAAGGCTTTGTTGGACCATTGCCACTGTCGTCAGCAACAGTCTGCTCTTTGCTTTTAGGCGTAGCTGTACCCTGACCATTCGCGGCATCTTTTTTGGCTGTTTGCGCCATCTTTCTGAAGATCAACAAGCCGATGATCCCTAAAGACAACCAAAGGAGATCCACCAGTAAAATGTCATTTGCGCCCGAACGAAACGTTTCCCAAATCCAGTTTCCGGTTTTTATACCATTGACAATTGGTACCGCTATTGACAACACTGCGCCTAGTAGAAGAGTCTCTCGATTGGTTTTTCCGATATTTCTACGGATAATGTAAAAGACTCCCAAAGCCAGCCAGCTATAAAAATAAACGTGAAATATAAAAGATTGGTCCACCTTCGTCGCCAATTTAACAGCGATAAAGGTTGCTGCGGTAACCGGAAACATGGTTAGACAAGCAGCCATAAATACATTGGCGGCCCAGAAATTGAAGATGCGCTTACGTTTCGGGATATTGTTTTTATCACGTGCAACCAGCCAGATCAGAATACCTGAAATAATTACAAAACAGCCCATAATACCCAGGACAAAGTAGATGATTTTGATCGGATACCCACCAAAATCAGCAAGATGCAAGCGGTAAATAAATCCTTTCATATAATCCAGGTAGGAGCCATTTTCGGCAGCCGATTTCTCGAAAAGTATTTTATTATCCGCTACACGATAGACCATCCGACCTGAGCCGGCAAAATTTTTATCGATATCAGCATCGTACAACGCAACCACATGCATGCTTTTGTCACCATAATTTTTGATAAAGATGCGGTTCATATGGCTATTGGGCCATTTGTTTTCCAGTTTATCCAAAAAATTCCCCATCTTAAAGGTTGTCGTGAGGGGCTCGTACAGATAGGTGTATTTTGTATTGTCGTTATACCCAAGGGCAGCATATACTTCATCCTCCTTCCCGTCATAGAGGTATTTGCTGAATGGAATAATAAGGACTGAATTTACGATGAGAACGATACCTGTCAGGGCATACATAAATTGGTACGGGAATCCGATCACGCCAAGTGCTGTATGCATGTCGGTCCAGACGGTTTTCCACTTGTTTCCCGGCCTGAATACAAAAAAGTTCGATTTGATTTTGTCCCAGTGGAGCATCAGGCCAGATATCAGGGCAAATAGAAAGATAAAAGAAACCAGGCCCGCCAGGGTATAGCCAAAAGGTCTTCCGATATTGATCCCGATCTGGTTGAGCGGTGCTAAAAAGTGCAGGCGATACAAAAATTCACCCATCGTATAACCATCGCTGTAATCTGACGGTTTTTTTGTGGCCAGGTCATAAGAAAAATACATGGAATCTTCATTTCCACGTCGGCCACGGCCCCGTTTTTTCTTTTTTTCATCTTTGGCATTTGCGTCTTTTACCGCTGTGCCTTTATTGGTCGCTGCGAGCCGTGTCTTTTCGGCCAATTC
Organism: Sphingobacterium sp. UBA7625; assembly: GCF_002484085.1. Classification (NCBI taxonomy): domain Bacteria; kingdom Pseudomonadati; phylum Bacteroidota; class Sphingobacteriia; order Sphingobacteriales; family Sphingobacteriaceae; genus Sphingobacterium; species Sphingobacterium sp. UBA7625. Next base: position 29,432 of record NZ_DLJD01000004.1, on the reverse strand, counting down.
TTTTTGCGCAGCGATCGCTTTTGCTTTATTCGCAACAATTGTATCCTGTGAGGCTCCGATATTGACATAGCTAGCGTGACCATTATGCTGCATATAAAATGCGATATCCCTTCCTTTCAGTTCTTTGATTTGGCCAATAGAATCCAGGAGGTGGTCAAAAACCAGGTTTCGGTAGGCTCCCCCTTTGTCCGACTCATTTTTTTGCCAGGCGTTGATCTCATTTTTGAAAAACGAAAAAGATCCCGCAAAAAAGATCACATACAAGATCGCACAGATGATTATCCCTGAGATGGTATGCGTATTGAAATAGATATTATAACGTCTTAAATTCATAGGTCAGGAGATTATAGGTAAAGGAAGATACCATAGAACAGAGCAATCAGAAGCAGATAGATACCCCAGATTAGCCAGCCGTTTTTTGAAAGAAAGGCGACAAGCAATAATATTCCCCAGACGATAAAACCCGTCACATAAGTCGTGATCAATATATCCGTTTTATCAAACATTTTGGTCAGGCAAAGGTGCAGATAGAGCATCACAAAATAACCACCGAAGAATCCCGCGGTTAATTTGAGGAACCGCTGAAAAGGATGGCTTAAATATTTTTTATTCGCTGGCATGGTTTAGAAGATGATTGTTTCAAAAAAGAAAGCGATTATAAAAACAACAGTAATTTGTTTCCACTGGAAATAGCGGTAAGGCCATAGGAGTACGATCATGCTAAAAAATCCCATCACATAAGCGCCGAAGGCAAGTGTTCCTGAAAGAAGCCCCTGTAAATACATGGTCAGTACCCAGGAAAGCCCAAGCAGGACGATACCCAGTATCTTCGCACGCATCTTATCACTCACCAGGGGGAGTATGAGCGCTGGCGCATGCTTGATCTTGACTTTTTCTGATGAACAGAACCAGAAAAAACTACCAGCAAAAATGAGCAGGAGTAAAAATGTGTACATAGTTGGTTATGCGGTTTTATACAGATACCCAATATGCTACCTATCAGCATATTGGGTATGTATTGTAAGTATAAAATGAGATTAGTCTAAATGTTCGATTGCGGTGATCGATCCGCCTTCAACTTCCAGACCTCTGGTAGCGGTAGCTGCAGCAGCATCGATCTTGTAGACATAGCTTTTGCCCGATTTTAAGTTCACACCGATGTAGCCTGTTTTGCCATCTTTCTTACTGTAATTGTTCCGTTGTGTAAATGTTTTTATTTCGTCGGCTTTTGGTAATCCACTGATCGTTTTAAATGTTTTATCGACCACATTTACTGCAGCAATGGTTGTTTCCGCACTGTAGCTACCATCGGATTGTTTCTTTTGGGAGCTCACGATAAAGTTGTTGCCACCTACATATGTCCAGTTAACAATGTTGTATCCTCCGGAAACCTGAGAAATATTGAAGAAATAGTTTTTGTCAAATTCTGTTGCGCCTGAAGCAATCTTTAAGATAGCCGAAGGATTAGTTGTTGTGATTTTAACGTCTTCGCCCACTTTTGATTCTGCGTTGGCAGCAGAGAATGCATAGATATCACCATTTTCAACTGTACCTAGACCATTGGTAAAGTATTGGCCTATATAGCTTGTACGCTCGTCGGTAAAAACTTTTTCAAGCTTCATGTCCGGGTAAGAATAGACTGCAATCCATGCTTTATTTGGCTGTGTAGTTGTAAAATTACGGTCCTGAATTGACATAATAGGCGCAAATACTTTGTTGCCCACTTGGGTTAACCAAGTAAAATATCCTATTTCTCCATTATTGGTCAGCTCAAGTGCCTTTATTGTACCTTCACCTACCATGGAAAGACTATTGGTGTTTACCCTGTACCAGGTATGTGTAGGAGTGGTTGGATTTCTGGTCATTTTGGCCATCAATACATCGTCGTTGACAGGGGCAAATGCCGCTACGGTTTCCGACTGGAAATTGGTCAATTTCTTTAATTTTCCATCCGTCAGGTTATAAGCTGTCACAGCTCCGGGGTTACCTTGTCCGTATAAGAAGCTAAAAAATTTGTTATTCGTTGTCAAATAGTATCTCCATGTTCCATCTTGTTCAATACCATTTCCGATAATGGACACTTTACCGTCATCAAGCGAGCTGGATGTGACTAAATAGTCAGCTACCCCAGTACTGGCAATAGGTGTCACGGCAACAATATATTTTCCCGCACCTGGAGTAGGATCAGGATCCACCGGATTGGGGTTTTCACTTTTGGAGCAAGATGTTATTAAGATAGCTGCTGCTAAGACTGATAATAATGATTTTGTTTTCATGTTTAAAATATTATGCGTTATTATTTATTGAAAAAGTAGCGTAAGTTAAGATAGAATCCACGGCTTGGTTTCTGTAAACTAAAGTTATCAACCAGACGGTTGTCCGTTAGGTTTTTACCTTCAAAGGCAATATTGTAGCGTCCGTTAGCGATGGAATAGACCACATTGCCATCCAGTGCCATTTGCATTGGAATCTGTCTTTTTTCGGAATCCTCATCGGTCCCCCCCAAAATTGGCCAATAAAGCCAGAAGCGATGTACATATTGCAGACTGCCGCCGAACGTTAATTTATTGTCCTTACCACCAAAATCATATAGCGTGACAGCGGCATTTAGATTTCCAAAGAGGTACGGAATATTCGGCATTGTTTTTTTGTACAATGGACTTATGCCTGTATAATCAGGTTCGTACTTCTGTGTATTGACAACGGACTGATAGGTCATATTAAGGCCCGCTGTAAACCAGTTGCTGTGTGAATAGTGCAAGTCCATATCACCACCTATGGATCGGACCCCATCTCTATTGTCGGAGATATATTTGGTTTGGTTGTTATTGAGCCTTTGGTAGATGAAATTGTCCGCATTTCGATAAAATGCATTGGCCATTAAGGAAAAACGATTGGCAGCATTCAATGCAAAATCGTAATTTATACCGAGGTTAAAATTATTGCTGTTTTCGGGTTTTAATGCAAAATTTCCTTCATAATTCTCCACGTCGCCAAAGAGTTCATCCGGGGTAGGCATGCGTACAGTCAATTCATAAGAACCCTTCAATTGGAAAGATGGTGTAAAGTAATAGGCTAGCGCTGTTCCATAGCCCCATTTTGATAGATCTTTGACAAGCTCATTGGCTCCATTTACATTATGCTGGTGGTAATTTTTTACGAAAGCATTGACGCTGTAGCGGTCTTTTACATCGTATTGATAACCGAAAGTCAACACATTTTTTTGACTGAGTTTTGCCCGCTCCAAAGAAGTATTTTGCGGATTTACTTCATCGCTTCCCATTCGTTTAAAGCTGTTGAACACATCTGTTATCGACAAGCTGTGATTTTCGGAGAGTTTATAGTTTAAAATAGCATTGGCAACAGCGAGATTATTCTTGTATTTGTACATGGAATAGGAACTTTCCCCGCCCTTTCCGGGGATATACTTCCGATTGCCATACCAGTCAAACCGTGCATATACGGTATCAATATTCTGTTCCGTACCGACGTTGATATTACCATTTAGCGTCAGGTCCAGACCTTTTACAAATAAATCAGACTTCTTATATTTGAAGGTTGGCATTACCGTAGTGCCTCTGCGGTGCCAGCCACCAAATGGAGTTTCCATCCGGGCTCCGGTCTGAATTTCTTTGTAACTTTTACCCAATACGATTCCAAAAAGCAATTTATCCGCGTACGGCTTATTGACCACACCGATATTTGCGATCAGGGATTCGTTGTGATAGGTATCATGGAATCTTTTTAATCTAACCCCTTCTTTATACTGCTGTGTATTGAGGTCCGCAACATCTACTGTAACCTTATAATTATTGTCGGAATAGTTTTGAAAGGCATTCAGTTGGAAAAATAATCCGCTTTTTGTGGTATGTGCCGCATTGATTACGGTTCGGTGCGTATTGAAGGAGCCAAAAGAATAAGAGGCATCCACGTAGTTTTTAAACCGGTCTCCCGTTACAATATTGACGGCACCGCCCAGTGCGTCAGAACCCAGCCATACAGGTACGACACCTTTATAGACTTCTATACGTTCAGCGATATTAATGGGGATATTGTTGATCTGGAAAGCTGAACCAAAATTTTCCATGGGGATACCATCAATAAAATAACGGACCTGACTTCCATTGAAACCATTTAGCATTAGGTTAAAGTTGGAGCCCACGCCCCCAGACTCACGTACACGTACACCCGCCACTTGATCAAGTGCGCTTGAGATGTTCAGTGTTGTATTATAAAGCTTGGTTGCATCTACAGCAGTTACATTGAAAGCCTGCCGGTTCACTTCCTGAGCCTTCGTACGGCCAAATACTTCCACCTGGTCAATTTCTTTTTGATCCGATGTAAGTTCAAGGTCGAATGTATTTTCGCCGGCTTTTAGGACAATAGTTTTCGTTATATTTCTATAACCTATCGCAGAAGCTGTTATTGTCACACTTCTTTGGTCAATATGCTTGATTTCATAGTACCCTGCTTCATCTGTTGATGAGTAAAGGTCACCGATTCGTATGGTCGAAGCCGCAATCCCCTGTTGGGCTGTGGTTTTGACATACCCTTTTAATGATGCAGTAAATTTTTGCGCCTGCGCGCTGAATGCTAATAGGATAAGCAGAAAGATACTATTGTATTTGATGTTTTTCATGTTATGTTGATCGCTTGATCTATTTGGTAGATTCGGAATCTCTGTTGTTTTAAAAATTTATTTAGATTAATTATAAACAGCGCAAATGTAAGAAATATCTTCATACAGACAAATGAAATTGTTAAAAAATGTTATTTATTACAGTAGCGCATCATGGGGAGGCTGCGTTTTTTTTCATTGCGGATCAGCTAAAATTATTTATGTTTGTTTTACAAATGTTTCAAGTATGAACACAATGCGTGTAAAACAAGTAGGGCGTCTGGCTGCAATATTGCTCTCCGGCCTTTTTATTCTCTCCTGTAAAAAGGATAATCCCGAGCCCGAACCGGAGCCCGAACCAACTGACCGCACCGAAGGTCAGCTTATCAAAGACGATATTTATAAATATTATAAGCTTTATTCCGTATGGGCGGATGGATCTATTCCGGATTATTTAAAAGATCCGGCTCAATATACCGATCAATATGGTTCGGCGAGCAATGTGCTTGATGCACTCAAAAGGCTGACACCCGTCCATGTGGCGGCTGGTTACGCAGGGGTATTTGACCGCTTTTCCTTTATGGAAGGTATCAACGGTTACAATATCGCCGAAAAGGCCAGTACCAAGATGGATAACAACGAGGGCTATGGCATATCTGTGCAGTGGTTTTCGATAGACAGCAAGACCGCACGACCCTTTATTTCCTTTGTGGAAGGTGGTTCTCCGGCACAGGTGGCTGGGTTTAAACGGGCCGATATTATCACATCTGTCAATAATGACAAGGAAAATTATTCGATCGAAGTCAGCTGTCCGGACCCGGGTGGAAGCTGCGAGGTAAAGGATCCTGCAGCCTACAGTCGATTGCGTAATAATATCAATAACGCATTAGATGCAGCAAACCTCACTCTTCAGGTCAAACGTGCTGATAATAAGCTGTTCGAGAAGCCGATGAACTATAACAATTCGTACGTCATCAATCCAGTCTATAAGGATACGATTTACCTCAATAGTGGCAATAATATCGGTTATCTGGCTTTATCGTCTTTTGAGGAAATTGAAAAAAACAATCAAAATCAGAGAAATATCGATGCGGCCTTTACGGAATATGAGGCCAAACAGATCAAAAGCCTGATTGTTGATCTGCGTTACAATGGCGGGGGCTATGTAGACGCGGCTATTTATATTGCAGATAAGATCGGTGGTGCCAAAACCAAAGGTAAGTTGATGCTGACCTATGAAATGAACAAGTACATGCAGTCGGATGCAGCAAAGAGCTTAAGAGATCAACTGAATATGTATGATACCTACTTCGACGGACGAAGTGCCTTGAATCTCAATAAAGTTTATTTCCTGGTGAGTGAAGAGACAGCTTCAGCCGCGGAGATGCTGATCAATGTGCTTACTCCGCACCTTCCGGTTGAGATCATTGCCACCGAATCAAGAACATATGGTAAGCCCGTTGGGTTTTTCGAGCAGAAAGTCCGCGACAAAGTATCTTATTGGCCAGCTTCATTTATCCTGAAGAACGCACGCGGAAATCTTGGCGAAAAATATAACAAGGGTACTGACCGAGACCTGCGCGATTATTGGGATGGCCTTGTTCCTGATATTTCTGGCGTCGGTGACGATGTTTCAGCCGATGTCGGAGATCCTGCGGAGAAAATGCTGGCAACAGCTTTAGCGGATGCGGCTCCGTCGACCAAAACCCGGGCAGCATTGCGCAGCATTTCTTCCCGAACGATCCAAACAGTGGATCAGGGCAAAATGCATACTAGGCCAGAGCGGGGTATGATCAAGACAAGAAGCAAATAAGTTAGTGCTGGCACAGTGCGCTAAGAGCACTTGACTGTATGATGATAACTAAAGGAGAGATCGAAAGGTCACCGGATAATCATGTTATCTGGTGACCTTTTAATTTAATGGAAGGCTCAGTACGAATTAATTACGGTCAAATATGAAGGAATGACACAGCTGGGCAGCAGCAGCGTCGGGTAAGCACTGTAAATAACCTACCGGTATTTCAGCTACAATTTTTTCGAGAATTGTATTCATACCTGAAAAAAGATCTTTGTTCCATCGGATTGCTGTACAGCTCGGGAGCACCGCAATAAAGCCCTTGATTCCGGGCTGCCATGTAAACGTATTGGCCGGAGCCTGTTCCAGCCGTACGAATGCTTTTAATGGCTGCCGTTCATTCTTATAACAGGGGGTTTTGCCGCTCCAGGGAGTTCCATAGATAAAAATCCCATCTTCTGTTATGCGGATGGCCGGATTGTCGTCATTCAGCAATGCCGTATTGGGGATATGTGTCAGCCAAAGCCGGCTGTGTGTGCTTTTTCCGGTCCCGCTTTTACCTAAAAAGGCGATTCCATTACGTTCGTGATTGACCACAGAAGCGTGAATCATTATCGTATCATAGAGGAGGCTGGCCTGGCCAAATATCATCATGGCCATCCAGGTGATCACGGCACTCTGTTCATCCGCCGAGCTCTCAGGGACATAGATCGTCGATTCTTCAAAGTTACGGTTACTGTACTGGTACCATGTGCCATTGCCCTTCTCATTTACAATGGTAGTAATAAAGGTATCACCCTTTTCATAAAAACGGAACCGGTCGCCCCAGGCGATGGAGTCATCTGTACGTAATGTCCCCATATCGGCTGTTACCGGAGCCTTGTCCAAACTGATATTGATGACAATTTCAGCTTTATACGTACCTACCCAGTGAAAACCCTGGAAGGAGCGAAGGAGTTGATATAAGGGAAATTCCTTGGGATGGTTAAATTCCAGCAATAATTCCGCAATATGGTAGCGGGTTTGAGCGAACTCGGGTGATTTGGTGATATCCATGATTCAGTTCATCTTTTGATTAATTACTTCATGAGCTTGCAAGCTCGCTTTGTTTTAATCCATTGATATTAGTTGAAATATTCAGATTCTTTCTATTGATGTTTATATGTTGCCATCTTGATCTTCCTCAATCGAGATAGATGCGATGCGGACATTTATCCGCCAGATTCAAGTCGTGCGTTACAAATAGACATATTTTATGTTTTCCATATTCCAGCAGACGATGCGTTAGCGTATCCGAAGTTGTACGGTCCAGCGCTGAGGTAACTTCATCAAAGAGCCAGATATCACCGTCATGCATCAAGGCACGCGCAATGGCGATACGTTGGGCTTGTCCCTCCGATAAGCCCATTCCTGATTCGCCCACTAAGGTATCCACACCATCCGGAAAATCATATACAAATTCTGCACAGGCCAGCCAAAGCGCTTTATCAATATCCAGTGGGCTATCCTCTTTTACATGAAGCATAAGGTTTTCCCGTATCGTTCCGCTGAAAAGCGAATTACCCTGCGGAATATAGGCAAAATTGATACGGTGTTTTGCTTCCAGGGATCTTTCACCGTCTTTGTCAACCACTGTGATGTCACCTGTTTCAGCTTTTAGCAGCGATAGCAACAGACGGATCAGGGTTGTTTTTCCTTTTCCGCTCGGGCCGATAATTGCCGTTGGCTCACCCACTTTTAGCGAGAGGTTTAGCTGCTGCAACACCCACTTATCCTCATAGCGAAAGGACAGGTCCGTGATACGCAGCTCTTCTGTCCCATTTAATCGCTGCTGCTCTACCTGAGGTTCAATCTCCCCCTCCTGCAATTCCAGGAGGCGGTCTGCGGATACACGAAAGCGGACGAAGCCGGGGATATAGCCGATCAAGGCAAGAATCGGGCTCTGAATGCGCGCCACCAGTTGCAAAAAAGCCGTCATTGTTCCGAAAGTGATCTGCCCCGATTGTAGCCGATAGACCCCCCAGATAAAGGCGACCAAATAACCCGCATTCATGGCTACCTTCATCGCCCCCTGCGTATACGTCGAAAAATTGATCTGACGCATTTTCAGCATAAAAAGCTGTTGTTGGCTTGCCGTCAATTTCGACCGTCTTTTTGGGAAAATGCCCATGGCACGGATCAGCAGGCGGAAGCGCAGATTTTCCTGGAGGACCTTTGAAAAATTACTTTCCTCCTCTTTGACCTCCTTGCTGAGTTTGCGCATTTTACGGAAGTAGATCTTTGAAAAGACAAAGAGGGGGGAGATGGCCAGGATCATCAGGGCCAGCATGGGGTCCATATACCATAAGAATCCTACAGAAGCCAGTAGTTGGATAATCGTCAATACAAAAGAAAGTACGGTACTGGCGATGGTGTTGGCCACTTCTTCACAGTCTGTCTGAATCCGGATCTGGATATCACCTGTATGCCAGTTTTTGATCAAGCGCCATACCGATAACATCTGCGCATCGAGCATATGACGCTGCAACTGGAGTGTCAGCATCAATTTGATCCGTTCCAGCAGACGGCCCGAATAGCCTTTAATAGCCACATTGAGCGTAATACTGCCTATAATGCCGATCAACAGCCATTTGAGCGGCAATTCCCCCGGGGAGGTGGCCACATCAACCGCTTTTTTGGACAGGTATACAAAAACAAGGGAGAGACCGATGCATATCAGCTCCAATACAAAGTAAAGAAGCAATCTGCCACGATAGCCCTCGCTGATGGACCATGCCCAGCGTGCATGTTGTTTCAGGCTGTTGTTGTTCATCCGGATTGAATAATGGAAAGGTTATTTTTCCAATAGCCCTTGTTTCTCAAAATCCTGAAGTAAGACTTCCGTATCGGATTGTGCCTGCTCAACATCGACTTCGTAGTTTTGGCAAAGTAATTCAACGACGGTAGATTGGTCAAACTCTTTTCCCTTTAATTCCTCCCAAAGCCAGGCCGCTGTACTATTTAAAGTGTACACGGTCGACAAGTCGACCATATCCTGGCTAGGGTCTACAATTAAATGATCTGAACCAATTGTTCTCAATACTAAATCCGATCTCAATTTCATATATAAATTATCTGTTTTTAATGGTCATATCCTTTTTTCGGATGTATATTCTTGGAAAAAGGATATGTTGGGGCAAAATAGAATAAATAAAACCAAAGTTAATAATTATTTTTCATCAGCATAATTTGTTTTACTGCTGTGCCATGCGATTCAATTTTGCCACAACCCGTCGAAGCAGACGGATATGGTACCAGGCGAGGCCGCGGAATCTTGCCCGAATGTGGTTTAAATTAATTTCCTTCGCTGAATTTTGCGGAAAATGAACCAAAGCGACAGCAATAATATCTGTCGGATCTATATACTCCCGTAGCACGAGATTGCCGTCCCCGGCCAGGACGATCTGTCCATTTTTCTTCCCCACATAGCGGTGAAAAACATACTTTCCCTCATGTCTGGCCAATAGGTTACTGCCTGGCTGCAAGGCCCCGCCCCGGTAAGCCTGTAGCAAGATACTATCGCCATCCTGAATAAAAGGGCGCATGCTGCCCCCTTTGATACGGATCCTGACCTCCTTCCCTTCATCCAGCATACGTTGTACTTCGCTAAAATAAAGCGCATTGGAAATGATACGTGTCTTATTGTCCTCCGAATGTTCGGTCATATCCTATTGATTGGGTTGAACAAAATATTGAATCACCGGTTGCAGGTAAGTGTCTTTCAACAGCACTTTCTTGTTTTCATCCAAAAGATAGATGGTTGGTGAAGCTTTGAGGTCATATAGGTTGAACGATAAGATCTTGCTCTCGCTGTCAAAACCGTTGATCCATTTTTCGGAAATTTCGGGCATATAATTCTTCCATGTGTTGCGGTCGCCCCAAGGGTCAATTGCCAGCACCTGCACCTGTCGCTGTTCAAACAGCTGGACCAATTCTGGCGTATCGCGGAGCTGATGGATGGTTTCTTTGCAATGCGAACACTCAGGGTCGTAAAAGATCAGAAAGGTATATTTCGCTTTTGTCTGTGATAGTTTCTTTTTTTTGCCATTGGCCAGCTCGTAATTGAAGTCCTCTGCAGGCTGTCCTACTTTATTGCGCAGTATCAATTTGTAGATCGGACGATAGGCCTCTTTTTCCAGATCCGACAGCAGATCCGTTTTGATCAGGTAACGTAGCACCGACTCATAGACAATGTCATTCCGCATAGGCGAATTGCCGTCATAAAGATAGCGTTCGTATAGTTTAATGAAATGGTCAAAACTCGGCCTATTGGATTTGGCTTTGTCCAGCATCAGGTCTACCGCTTTATCCCGCATGGTCGAATCAGGTGTTTTAGACAACAGATCGATAAAATTAGCCAGTTGTTGCTCGCCGATGTCCGGATTCTTCACCTGCGTTGTATCGTTCATGTCAAATTTGTCCCAGAAATGGAGCAGACTGCTGTCAGCAGTACTTGTTATACTTGCCTTTTGCGGCGTTGTTTCGTTACTTTCTTTTTTTGAATTGTTATTTCCGTTGCAGGCCCACAGCAGGCTTATGATCAGGCCTATCGGTAACCAAAAACCAAGAGTTGAACTTTTCATTCCTTACGTTTAATTATTATGCTTTTCAAACATAGTCAAAACCTATTTCATTTTCAAGTGCATGGTAAACTATATGTGAATTACAGACGGCTATACAAATTCTCAATAATTGATATCTAAATACTATTTGTTAACTTTACCGCAAGTTTATAGAGGAGTGAACATGCAGTCAGGATTAAGTTTTACCGCAATAGATTTCGAAACCGCTACGGCCAACCAGAATTCAGCCTGTGCCATTGGCCTTGTGGTGGTTGAGCAGGGTATTATCGTTGATGAGTTTTATTCACTGATCCGGCCTCCTCAAAACCAATACATGTGGCAGACAACGCGTGTTCATGGGATCAGACCGCGGGATACAGCCGATGCACCCACGTTTAAAGAATTGTTTCCTCGAATCCTTCCCTTGATTAATAACCGGATTATGGTTGCGCACAATGAGCTGTTTGACCGCGGGGTTTTGCGTAAGACCATGAATTACTATAACCTGCCTTACGATAGTTTGGGGTTAATGGAGAAGTGGGAATGTACCTTCAGGATCTACCAGGGAAAAGGCTTTAAGCCTGCCCGTTTAAATGCCTGTTGTGAGGTGTTGGGAATTGAACTGAATCACCACGAGGCACTTTCGGATGCACGGGCTTGCGCCAATCTATACCTTAGGCATGCCGATGTCCCTTCTTTGGCATGATTTTTTCGTTAAATCTTCCTGCACAGAAAGCAGCATCATATTTTAATTTTTATCTTTGGTATAGGTGTACTGCCGTTTTATTATAAATTTTTAATATTCAATTTGACTATGATTACTATTCCAGCCAAAGGCATGCGTATCGGGATTACATTCAGTGCGTTTGATCTCTTGCACGCAGGGCATATCAAAATGCTTGAAGATGCTAAACGCCAATGCGACTTCTTGATCTGTGGTTTACAGACTGACCCGACTTTGGATCGGCCGGAAAAAAACAAACCGGCACAGACTGTTGTGGAGCGTTACATCCAGCTTAAGGGCTGCAAATATGTGGATCAGATTGTTCCTTATGCAACTGAACAGGATCTGGAGGATGTGCTGCGCTCTTTTAATATTGATGTCCGCATTGTCGGTGACGAGTATCGGGAGAAAAACTTCACCGGTAGAGCCTATTGTGAGGAAAAGGGAATCGAGCTTTATTTTAATAGCCGCGATCATCGATTCTCGAGTTCAGGCTTGCGCAAGATTGTGGCAAATGCCAATTTAGAAGAGCAATCCATATTAAAATCAGATCTTTCATCAACAATTTAAAGCATATAACGACATGAAAATAGGAATTACTTTTGGTGTATTTGATTTATTGCACGCAGGCCATATTATGATGTTGGAAGAGGCTAAACGCCACTGCGATTATTTAATCGTTGGCCTCAATACCGATCCTTCGGAGGTGTCTCCGGAAAAGGCTAAACCAACGCAGACCATTGTCGAGCGTTATATCCAATTGGAAGGATGCCGCTATGTGGACGAGATTATCCCTTACGAGACGGAGCAAGATCTGATTGATATGATCAAAGCGTTGCCGATCAATATGCGTATTATCGGTGAGGAATACCGCGATAAAGACTTTTCTGGCCGCCTATATTGTGTCGAAGAAAATATTGAGATTTATTACAACAAGCGTACACATCGTTTTTCAAGTACCGGTTTGCGTAAGGTCGTTGCAGATAAGGAAGCGGAGAAAAAATAATATTATGAGTACAGTTATCCATGTGGTATTAACGGGAGGAGTAGGAAGTCGGCTTTGGCCGCTTTCGCGTAAGAGTTATCCCAAACAGTATCTTTCCTTATTCAAAGAAGGATCTCTGTTTGAGATGACCATTAAGCGCAATCAGTCCTTATGTGGTCAGGTCATTGTCGTGGGCAACCGTGACAATCATGGGCTGAGCCGTGAGGTGATGGAAAATAATAAGGTAGACTACATTGATATTGTCGAAGCTACACCACGTAATACCGCCGCGGCAATTGCTTTTGCAGCCTTTGCGGCTCAGCCTGATGATATTCTGATTGTTACACCCTCGGATCATGTGATTGTGGGCGATGATGCTTACGCAAAGGCTATTCAGTCCGGAATTGAAAAAGCAAACAAAGGTTATATTGTGACCTTCGGCATCCAGCCGACTCGCCCGGAAACGGGCTACGGTTATATCGAATATAAAGATGATAAGGTTCTTTCTTTCCGGGAAAAGCCCAATCAGGATACTGCAGAGGATTTTATTGAACGGGGCAATTTTCTGTGGAATTCGGGGATGTTCTGTTTTCGTGCAGATACTTTCCTGAGCGAATTACAGAATTTCGAACCCAAAGTGTATGCAACGGCTTTTAATGCCTGGCAGCATCGTCAGGATGGAGAACTTGATTTAACTTTGTCAAAAGAGATACCATCCATTTCCATTGATTACGCCGTAATGGAGCGTTCAAAAAAAATTCGCGTAGTTGCGACGAGTTTTCAATGGTCAGATCTTGGGTCTTTTGAGTCCATGTACGATTATCTAAAACAGACAGGGCATCCTGTGGATGAAAATGGCAATATGGTCATAGGTACGGATGTCTATACTGCCTTTGTTGGTTTGCGCGATAGTATACTTGTTCACACCAAAGACGCTATCTTGGTGCTGCAAAAAGAGAAATCGCAGGACGTCAAAAAAATATATAATACATTAGAACGCCATCAGTCCAAGCTGATTGACTAGATTAACGAAAGAGCCGGATCATATTATGAACGGCTCTTTTGCTTCGGAATTGTACTATCTATTAAAACCTATCCCCCTAAGGCGCTTTGTTAACAAAAAGTTAATCTGTATAGCTAGCTGTTTGCGAGTGAATTCTTAAATGTCCCCTATTTGTCCCAGGTCGATTTAATGTTGAATTAATAGTAATATCAGATATTTGGTTTTGTTTAATAGCGCCTTTGTGTGCGACACTTAAGTCATTTAATTTTAACCAACATATTTGATATGATGATCATAGCCGTATTTATTGTTTTATTTTTAGGAGGATACCTTTTCTGGAAGAAAAGACAACAGGAACAAAGATTTAATAGACTTGTCGGAATGACTGTGAGCTATATGTTTCAGGAACGACCGGGACAATATAGTGGGGATAGAAATGTCCGAGGGGGGGTATTTGTATTTAAAGCCAAACGGAATGATGAAAAACTAAAAAATATCGTTATCCGAAAGGTGAAGCCATTACATGCCGCTCTAGATGTTAATTTGGAGCAGATTTTGGTTATCCCGTTCGATCGGGAGGATCATACCAAATCGGATGTATCGGTTCGATTTAAGGTAAATCGACGGACAGCAAAGATTGAAAACTTAACCGGTGGACGTGTTAGTATTTCCGGTGTGCTCAATTTTGAACACAATAGACCAGAGTCATTTACAGCAACATTACCTATTTCCGATCTTTATCAAAAGGCCGAGGTTTGATCTGTTTAAGATAACTCTTGATTTTATATTTTCATTTTTCAGGCATTTCGTTTAGGAGCGCTTGTATTTGAATGTTTAATAGAATGTTCCACGTGAATTTCTTTCAAATCAAGCTATTGTTCAGTTATTTGAAAGCTCATCTTGTAAAAAGCTAACCGTTATGTATTAACTAACAATTTTTTAATTTGCATCAATCAATTTAGATGAGTACTTTTGTTACTCAATCTAATACTGTACCAATGCTGGATTCATTGATTACATCCAAAACCAGACTTAAGCTGCTGATCAAATTTTTTGTTTCGGCAAGCAATCGTGGCTATTTACGTGGATTAGCTGATGAATTTAAAGAGTCAACCAATTCCATTCGTAAAGAGCTTAATCAATTGACCGATGCGGGTTATCTCATTCGTGAAGATAATGAACATAAGATTTATTATCGTGCAAATATTAAACATTCACTCTTTACATCTTTACAAGGGCTGATTCATAATTTTCTTGGGATTGATGCGTTCGTGGATAAGGTGTTGGAGCGTACAGGGGATGTTGAAGAGGTAGCATTATTAGGAGACTATGCGCAAGGTATTGATTCTGGGCATATTGAGGTTTTAGTGAAAGGAAAAGAGCTTAATTCAGAATATTTGAAGGGGGCTTCTATCAAAGCTGGCACAATACTTGGTAAGAAGGTGACCGTATATACAGAGGAGCCTAATATCGTACGTGGAATGATCGTATTGTATAAAAAAAAGGAATCTGAAATAGCGTAAAATAACAATAAATCAAAGTATAAAATTAATTTGAGCATATCAAGAATGAAAGAAATTAAGAGAATAACCTGTATTGGTGCGGGTTATGTAGGTGGTCCTACCATGTCAGTCATTGCACAGAAAAATCCTAATGTTATTGTTACTGTTGTCGACCTGAATCAGGCACGCATTGATGCTTGGAATGATGCAGATTTAAATAAATTGCCCGTTTATGAGCCAGGTTTGGATGCTGTTGTTGCTGATGCGCGCGGGCGTAATCTTTTCTTTTCTACTGATGTGGAGAAAGCAATAGATGAAGCTGATATGATCTTTATTTCGGTTAATACACCTACCAAAACCTATGGAAAAGGTAAAGGGCAAGCGGCTGATTTGAAATATATCGAGTTGTGTGCGCGCCAAATTGCTGCTGTTGCTAAGTCGGATAAGATTGTTGTGGAGAAGTCTACTTTACCCGTTCGTACCGCTGCTGCTTTAAAGAGTATTTTAGACAATACCGGCAATGGCGTCAATTTTCATATTTTATCTAATCCAGAATTTTTAGCTGAGGGTACCGCAGTTACAGATCTGCACAACCCTGACCGCGTATTGATCGGTGGAGAAGATGCAGAGGCGATCGAAGCTTTGGTACAGGTTTATGAAGCATGGGTGCCTCGTGAGCGTATTTTAACAACGAATTTGTGGTCTTCTGAGTTATCCAAGCTGGTTGCCAATGCATTTTTGGCGCAACGTGTTTCTTCTATCAATGCCATTTCGGAATTATGTGAAGTGACAGGAGCTAATGTGGATGAAGTATCTCGCGCGATAGGTCACGATAGTCGTATTGGTCCTAAGTTTTTGAAGGCTTCCGTTGGTTTCGGGGGATCTTGTTTCCAAAAAGATATTTTGAATTTGGTCTATATTGCACGTTCCTATGGCTTGACAGCTGTAGCGGATTATTGGGAGCAGGTCATTATTTTGAATGATCATCAAAAAGCACGTTTTGCGGAGAATATTATCCAGACCATGTATAATACAGTCAATGGGAAAAAGATAGCTTTCCTAGGCTGGGCATTTAAAAAAGATACCAATGACACCCGTGAATCTGCGGCTATTTATGTAGCAGATCACCTTTTGGAAGAAGAAGCTCATATCGTAGTTTATGATCCAAAAGTACCTGCTGAGCAGGTATACAAAGATCTGGATTATTTAGGTACGCGTTCGCCAGAAGATAACCGCCGTTTGGTAACGGTTGTTAACGATCCTTATGAAGCCCTTCATGGTGCCCATGCTGTGGCGGTATTGACCGAATGGGATGAATTTAAAGGCTATGACTGGGTTCGTATTAAAGAAGATATGAAAAAACCGGCATTTGTTTTTGATGGTCGCAAATTATTGGATCGTGCGCAGTTAAACGGGTTGGGATTCGATTATTATGCTATTGGTGAATAATATTGTTAAATAACTATTAAGCGGATTATAGTAATGAACATTGTACACGTTCTTTTGTCGGGAGGTATAGGCAGCCGTTTATGGCCGCTTTCCCGCAAGCATAGCCCCAAGCAATATTTGGGTTTATTTGAAGGGAGATCGCTGTTTGAGATGACTGTCCAACGCAACCAACAAGTAGCTGAACGAGTCATTGTGGTCGGGAACAAAGATAATACGCACTTGAGCCACAAAGCAATGGTTTCTTGTGGGTTGCCCTATAAAAACATTGTCGAAGCTACACCCCGTAATACCGCGGCTGCAATCGCTTTTGCCGCTTTTAGCGTCAATCCCGAGGATATTCTTATCGTAACGCCTTCTGATCATATGATTGCTGGAGACGAAGCGTATCGAAAAGCCATGGAAGAGGGGGTGGAAAAGGCAAAGGAAGGTTTTATTGTCACCTTTGGTATTCGTCCTACTCGTCCTGAGACAGGTTATGGCTATATTGAATTTGATGGTGATGAGGTAAAGTCATTTCGAGAAAAACCCAACCAGGATACGGCCGAAGATTTTATTGAAAAAGGCAATTTCCTTTGGAATTCTGGTATGTTTTGTTTTCAGGCTTCCGTTTTTCTGGAAGAGCTGAAAAAATATGAGCCAATAGTGTATGAAAAGGCTTTAGTGGTATGGGAGGCTTCAAAAGAAGGATTCTTAGATCAAGAGTTATCTTTAGCTATTCCTTCTATATCTGTTGATTATGCTGTGATGGAGCGTTCGAAAAAAATTAGAGTCGTACCAACGAGTTTTGACTGGTCTGATTTAGGATCCTTTGAGTCATTGTATGACTATTTTATCAATAGTGGCTATCCCAAAGATGATCAAGGTAATATTGTGATAGGTACAGATATTTTCACTGGATTTGTGGGGCTTAAGAGGGCAATATTTGTACATACCAAAGACGCCTTTTTGATTATACAGAAAGAAAGGTCTCAGGATGTGAAAAAAATCTATAATATGCTTGAGAAACATCAATCTAAATTATTGGATTAATCGTAAGAATTTTTTAATGGAAAAAAATACAAAAATATATATTGCTGGTCACCGCGGAATGGTAGGGGCTGCAATATGGAGAATATTGGAGTCTAAAGGATATACTAATTTGATAGGTAGAACTAGTGGTGAACTGAACTTAAGGAATCAAACTGCTGTTCAGGATTTTTTTCAACAAGAGTCACCTGAAGTTGTTATTGATGCTGCTGCTCGTGTGGGGGGGATTTTGGCCAATAATGACTTCCCGTATCAATTTTTAATGGAAAATATGCAGATCCAAAATAATCTGATCGATAGTGCGTTAAAAAGTGACGTTGATAAATTCATTTTTTTGGGATCCTCTTGTATTTATCCAAAGTTTGCACCTCAGCCTTTAAAAGAGGATTATCTGTTGACAGATAGTCTCGAACCCACCAATGAATGGTATGCGATCGCGAAAATCACAGGTGTCAAAACATGCCAGGCCATTCGCAAACAATTCGGAAAAGATTATGTGAGTTTGATGCCGACCAACTTATATGGTACACATGATAATTTCGACCTCAAATCCTCCCATGTGCTGCCAGCAATGATCCGTAAGTTTCATGAAGCAAAGTTAAATGGAAATCAATCCGTTACCTTATGGGGGTCTGGTACGCCGATGCGTGAATTTTTATTTGTGGATGATATGGCCGCCTCAGTGGTCTTTGCCTTAGAAAATAAATTGCCAGAGCATCTTTATAATGTTGGTACAGGTGAGGACCTGACCATTCAGGAGCTTGCTGAGTTGATTCAACAAGTCGTCGGGCATACCGGAGAGATTGTCTGGGATAAATCTAAACCAGATGGCACGCCGCGCAAATTGATGGATATATCCAAAATGCATGAGCTTGGCTGGAAACATCAAGTTGAATTGAAAGAAGGAATTGAGCGTACCTATGCTTGGTTTTTGGAAAATGAGGGTCAATATAAAGAAGTAAAATTACAAAATTATTAACCGTATTGTATAGAGGATTTTTATACAATATTGAATTAGTATACGATATTAAAATATGAAAACAGCATTAATCACAGGGATTACAGGTCAGGATGGTTCTTATTTGGCCGAATTACTATTGGAAAAAGGTTATATGGTGCATGGTATTAAAAGAAGAGCTTCCTCTTTTAATACACAACGAATCGATCATTTATACCAGGACCAACATGAGTCTAATGTCAATTTCAAATTGCATTATGGTGATTTGACAGACTCTACCAATATTATCCGTATTATCCAAGAGGTTCAACCGGACGAGATCTATAATCTAGGAGCGATGTCTCATGTCAAGGTTTCCTTTGATTCTCCAGAGTATGTAGCTAACGTTGATGGTATTGGTACATTACGCATATTAGAGGCTGTGAGGATTTTAGGATTAGAGAAAAAGACTCGAATCTATCAGGCATCTACCTCTGAACTATATGGCGGATTAGAGGAAAATAAAAATGAGAAGGGATTCTATGATGAAAACTCCCCCTTCTACCCACGCTCACCCTATGGCGTAGCAAAAATTTATGGTTTTTGGATTACAAAGAACTATAGAGAAGCTTATGATCTTTTCGCATGTAATGGAGTTCTTTTTAATCACGAGTCTCCACGTCGTGGCGAAACCTTTGTGACACGTAAAATCACCATGGCAACAGCTGCTATTGCCTTAGGTAAACAAGATTGTTTGTATTTGGGTAATTTGAATGCATTACGCGATTGGGGGCATGCCAAGGATTACGTTGAGGCTATGTGGCGCATCCTACAACAAGATGTAGCAGAAGATTATGTGATTGCAACAGGTGTTACTACTTCTGTTCGTGATTTTGTTCGTTTGGCATTTGCGGAAGTAGGGGTGGAATTGGATTTTGAAGGATCAGAAGAATGTGAAATTGCGAAAGTCAGGTCATGTACTAACCCTGATTACCAGCTTGAAATAGGTAAGGTTATTGTCAGGGTGGATCCTCAATATTATCGTCCTACTGAAGTAGATTTATTAATTGGCGATCCGACTAAATCGAAGACTAAGTTAGGTTGGGTACCGAAATATGATTTGGCTGCATTGGTCAAAGAGATGGTTCGTTCAGATTTAGATTTATAAAGAATTAAGTTAATATTCTTATGTCTTTAAGATCTAACACTGCCTCTGGTTTATTTTGGACTATTATTCATATGTTTGGTAGCCAAGGGGTTAGTTTTTTTGTTCAACTTGTTTTAGCACGTTTACTTCTGCCAGAAGCATTTGGTATGTTCGCATTGTTACAAGTATTTATTGCAATAGGTGTTAACATTGCTGATTCAGGTATGAATTCATCATTAATTCGCACCCAAGATCTTGATGAAGAAGATTATTCAAGTGTTTTTTGGTTATGCTTAAGTAGTTCAGTGTTTATTTATTTAGTGATATTTTTCTTAGCTCCTCCGATTGCTAAATTTTATAATTTAAATGAACTCACTCCTGTTTTGAGAGTTTATTGTTTAACATTTATTGTTAATGCTTTTGCTAGTGTCCAAGTAACGAGATTGATCAAAGCTATGAAATTTAAAGAACAGTTGATAATTCAATTGCCGTCTATGTTAGTTTCAGCTATTATTTCGATAGCAATGGCTAAAATGGGGGCTGGAATATGGGCAATTGTTTTTTATAACCTCTTTCAAAATATTATTGTAACAGTTCAATATTGGCTTAAATCAGATTGGAAACCTAAATTTATGTTTAATAAAAGAAAATTATTAGGACATTTTAGATTTGGATATAAACTCACTTTAGATAATATATTAAATGCCGTTTTCGATAACATTTATAGTATAATTATTGGTAAGTTTTTTTCCACTAGAATTTTAGGCTTTTACAGTAGAGCAGAGCTGTTTCAATTATTTCCAAGTAAAAATATAGCAACCGCAGTTGAAAAGGTAACTTATCCAACATTTGTTGCAATTCAAGATGATAACGAAAGATTGAGAAATTATTATAAGGAAATTTTTAGATTGGTTGTATTTTGCTTGACACCAATAATGGTATTAATTTCTACGATAGCTGTTCCTTTTTTTAGATTTGTATTGACTGAAAAGTGGGTTCATATGGCTCCATATTTTCAATCATTAACTTTGGTTGGGATTTTACATCCGTATATGAGGTATAATATCAATATACTTAAAGTTAAAGGAAGATCTGATTTGGTTCTAAAGCTCAATGCAATTCGAAAAGGACTAACAGTAATATGTATTGTTTGCTCAATCCCTCTTGGTTTAAAAGGAATAATTTTGTCACAAAATATAGTTGCCATTTCTGCGGTTTTTTTAAGTGGAATGTACTCTTCCAAAATGATAAACTATTCTTTAAAACATCAATTTAGTGATACTTTTATGGTTTATTTAACTAGTGCTTTGATGGCTTTAGTCGTTTTTTTGTTTAATAGTACATTTGTGGGAATACCCGATTGGGTGAGAATTTTGTTAAGTATTATTTTAGGTGGTGGAATTTATTTATTTGTTATGAAGAAAATAAATTATTCCTCTATTTTGCTGTTAGATGGTTATGCAAAACAATTTTTAAGTAGAAAAAATAAGATATGAAAATATTAAAAATTGTAAATAGTAGTGATTCTGGAGGTGTTTTTACATGTGAAGTTCAATATTTAAAGCAGTTAAAAGAACGGGGAGTTCAGGTTGATTTGATTATTATTGGTTCTGGAGATAAACTCGAAATTTATAAAAACTCTTGCCATAAATATTATTGTCTTCCAAATATGGATGTAATATTTGATGGATCTATTTGGAATAGAATCAAGTCGATAATTTCAACATATAAATATTCGAAATTTCAGTATGCTTCAATTATTGAACATTTAAGTAGCCAATATGATGCTATAATCTATAGACGTGAAAATTTCATGTTTTTAGCAGGACTCATTGGTATTAGGTTGAAAATCTCATGCTTTTGGCATATGGCTAACAGTGTCGGAAGTCCTTTATCTAAATGGATATACCATTTCTTATGTATGATGTTTAGAATTATTCCTATAGCTAATAGTGAATACACAAAATGCTCCATAGGCCGAATATGTAAGTTTGTTGTCTACCCAGGGTATGATTATGAAAGAATAAGTGGAGGAGAATCTGTATACAGGAGTGGGGTCAAAAATGAGAAAGGAGCAGTGATATTTGGTATGTTAAGTAGGATCGATAAGGATAAAGCAATAGATATAGTAATTGAGGCATTTGTTAATTCTGCTGGGAATAATGATAATGTATTTTTGTTAATTGCAGGTGGACCTTTAGAGTCCGAATTTGCAAATAAAATTAAGTTAATGGTTGCGGAACGTGATAATGTACGTTTGATTGGCCCGATTTCTGATGTAAACAATTTTTATGATAGTATTGATGTTATGATTAATGGAAGGACAAATCCTGAACCGTTTGGCATAACTATAGCGGAATCTTTAGCAGTGGGGAAACCGGTAATTGCATATTATAAAGGAGGGCCAGAGGAAATGATTGTTGATGGTCAAAATGGTTGGTTGGTCAAAGAACCCACTAGTGAACATTATGGAGTTGCTATAAAAAGAGCTTATAAAGAGAGGGGAAATTTTCTTTGTAATAGGGATAAAATGAGCGAAGATGCAAAAAAATTTTCTGTAGAAGTGAATGTTGAAAAGCTTATAAAAATCATTTTTGAGTCGAATTAAATACATCAATGGGTACTACTTTTAATAGAATATCTATGATTGAGGATAAATGGAATATAGATACATTGTATTTACTTTTTATTCTATTTGTGTCACCTCTTTTAATATCAATTTTTTCAGTTTTAGGTCTCCCAAGTCAGATTATATCATATGCGAATACGTTTTTGACTTTATTTTTTGCTGTTATAGTAATTTATATTAGATCCACCGATCAGAGTAGAGTTGTTGGAATATTTAAGGAAAATTTTACACTTATTGTGTTTTTTTTCGTTTATATATTCCATATGATATATGATTTATATGTGATTAATGTTAAAACGGATACTTTTAGTGATAAATCTTCTTATTTATTGTATACTTTTTTTATTACATTAGTGCCTTCCATAGGAATTATTTTTTCAGAAAAGATTAATTTCAAGCAATTATTAAAGACTGGATTTTTATTACTGTTTATGACCTTATGTTTTGCATTATGGTTTAATTTAAGGGAATCTAACAATTTGGCAAATGAACTTCGGAGTAGAAGCGACAATGTGATGGGACCGTTAACATTAGGTCACTATGGAGTCAGTTTCGCAATAATATCTATGCTCCTAATAATACAAAAAAGCAATTTAAAGTCAAAGATATTGTATGTTTTTTGTTTATTATTTGGTCTTTTTGCTATGTATATGGCTGCAAGCCGTAGTCCTTTGGTGGCTCTTTTTGTATGTTTATCGTTAATATTTTTCATCCAAAAAGGAATTGGTAAGGGAGGTGTGGTTTTGGCTATGATTATTTTACCATTTTTATTTTTCGGCAATAGTATTATTTCTTCTCTAACATCTTTTAATAGTAGTTTTGTACAAAGAATATTATTATCTCTAGATAAAGGTGATTCATCTGGAAGGGATATTATTTATAAGCAAGGAATGGATCAATTTTTTGAAAATCCACTGTTTGGAGGCTCCTTTCTAATAAATCAGGGTACATACGAAGGATATTATCCACATAATATGATACTTGAAGCTCTCATGACTACAGGCCTCATTGGATCATTTTTCTTTTTCAAATGGTTAGTTCGAGTTCTAAAGTCGTCTTTTTTTATCATAAAAATTTATCCAAATTATTCTTGGATCGCTGTTCTTTTTATACAGTATTGTGTATTTGGTTTAAGCTCAAAATCCTTTTATACAAATTATTTATTTTGGTACTATGCATTTTTGACGATGAATTTTTTTTACAATCCAAAAGAAGATATATGAAATTTTTGATAGTTTTTATTATTACATATTGCATTTCGAATAGTAGCTATTTACTTGCACAGGATTTCTCTGTTTATTATTTATCAAGTAGATATAGTGAAAAAGAGAAGCGAATTTTGGAATCAAATAATTTATATCGGAAATATTATCTTGTTGGAGAATGGATTCTTACTCCTAAAAGAAATGGGGAATTAGATATTAATAATATTACTAAATGGATAGAGGACACTTTCCCTAAGCTTAATGACGAGTCTTTTGTGGTTATTGATATTGAAGGAACAGTTATGGAAAATCTTAGAGACGGAATTGATGGGGATTTGAAGTTTGAGAAAGCTAAGGATGTTTATATTCAGGCTATTAGAGCTATTAGAAAACTTAGGCCCAATTTAAATATTGGGATTTATGGGTTACCTTCAAGAGTGTATTATAAAAATCTTTTTAAGGGGGATGATACAAAATTATTGCCAATATTACGCCTTTGTGATTTCGTATCTCCGGCTCCATATATTATTTTCCCTGATCATGAACGAGGGGCTCAGGCAAATGATAACTATATAAAATTTAATGTTCAGAGGGCTATTAAACTAGCGAATTTGACAAAGAAAGAAGTGATACCTTTTGTTTGGCCAGTTGTTCATACTATTAATAAACGTTATAAAGGTCAATTAATTGAGCCGTCAATAATGAAGAGATATTTAAATGTTATTAAAAATGTAAAAGTCGATGGAAAGCAATGTTCTGGCGTGTTTTGGTGGGAAAGCCCAGCTACAGATCAATTTAATACAAAGGTTCTGAGTAAGTCGAGGATTAACGTAGGTAAAGGGAAGACTATCGAAAATTTGCTTATAGAATCTACGAAGAATTTATTTAAATAAATATGGCTTTTAATAATAAAATTTGTTTGATATATAATTTTGCCCAACATTATCGCTATGGTATTTTTAAATTATTAAATGACGATCTGAATGTGGATTTTTATTTTGGAGATAAAATGGATGATGTGAAGAAAATAGATTATAATTTATTATCAAATTTCCAATATGAACTTACTAACATTCGAATTTTTAAGAAGTTTTACTGGCAAAGTGGAGCTGTCAAGGTTTTCTTTAAAAAATATAATCATTATATTATTTTAGGTGATTATTATGCCTTGTCAACATGGGTTATATTGCTACTTTCTGCCATATCTAATAAACGAATTTACCTTTGGACACATGGTTGGTATGGTAAAGAAAACTTTTTCTTTCGACTCATCAAGAAAATTTTCTATAGATTAGGTAATAGTAATATATTTCTTTATGGTAATTATGCTAAGAATCTTATGGTTAAAGAAGGTTTCAATCCAAAGTTTCTTCATGTTATTTACAATTCTTTGGATTATAATAAACAACTTCAAATAAGAAGTGAAATTAAAATTGGGAAGCTATATGAAAATATTTTTTGCAATAATTTTCCTACTCTAATTTTTATAGGAAGGTTGACAAAAGTAAAGAAGCTGAATCTTGTATTGGATGCGATTAAATTGCTAAATGAAAAAAAAGTAGAGGTTAATTTTTTATTAATAGGTGAGGGTGAAGAACGGTTCTTTTTAGAAGAAAAAGTACATCAATTCAATCTTGATGGGAAGGTAAAGTTTACAGGAGCTATATATGATGAAAAGTTAATTGCCGGATACATCTCGCATGCCGATGTTTGCGTATCTCCTGGAAATGTTGGGTTAACGGCTATGCATTCTTTAGTTTTTGGTACTCCCGTAATATCTAATGACAATTTTCCTTATCAAATGCCTGAATTTGAAGCTATTGAAGAAGGCTTGACTGGAAGCTTTTTTAAAGATGGAGATATTCTGGATTTGGCTAATAAGCTTAATTTGTGGATTGAGCGTGAAGATAGAGAAGTTGTTAGGCAAAATTGTTACAAAAGAATAGATAGTTTTTTTAATCCTAATTACCAGTTTAAAATTATTAAAAATGTTATTAAGGCAAACAGTTAGAAAATTTTTTAGAGAATTTAAAATGTTTTATTATAGAAGGAGATTTAATCTGAAGTTTGTTCATAAAACATTTTATATGGGAGGTACTTCTCGTGTATATTCTGATTTAGTGGCTGGAGCTTATTCTTATGTGGGCCCGAACTGCATAATTTATCCGATGGTTGAAATAGGAAATTTTACAATGCTAGCAAATAATGTCTCAATTATAGGAGGAGATCACCGTTATGACGTGCCTGGTGTCCCAATAGTGTTCTCTGGTAGAGGTACTTTAAATAAAACTACTATAGGAAAAGACGTTTGGATTGGTGCGTTTGTTAAAATAAAAGCGGGTGTTACAATAGGTGATGGGGCAATAGTGGCTTTAGGCTCTGTTGTTACCAAAGATATACCACCTTTTACGATATTTGGGGGAGTTCCAGCAAAGTTTTTGAGAAATAGATTTTTAGATGATGAAGAATTAATAAGGCATAAGAGGATGATAAATGATGAAAACTTGTTGAAGAACTTTTCTTTTCGAGATTTGTGTAAATAAATATTATAATGAAAGAGTTGAAAGTAAATGTTTCGAGTTATAGAAGCGAGATAAATTCTAAGCAACGTTGGTTACGAATAATTTGGGTTGTTATCTGGCAGGTATTTGCACGACCTTTGCCGCGCACGTTTTTGAATGGCTGGAAAATTTTCCTTTTAAGGTTATTTGGAGCTAGTGTTCACAATACGGCAGTTATTTATTCTTCTGTAAAAATTTATATGCCTTGGAATCTTGAAATGGCAGAGTTCTCATGTCTTGGGCCAGAAGTAGATTGTTATAATGTAGCTAAAATTACTATCGGAAAACATAGTACAGTTTCCCAGAAATCCTATCTATGTACAGCTTCTCATAATATTAATGTTAGCAATATGCCTTTAATTCATAGTGATATAAAAATTTGTGACCAATCGTGGATTGGCGCAGACGTCTTTATTGGCATGGGAGTGACAGTTGGGGAGGGAGCAGTAGTTGGCGCCAGATCTTCTGTTTTTAAGGATGTTATTGAGTGGACGGTTGTTGGCGGTAATCCCGCGAAATTTTTAAAAAATAGAATTCTAAATAATGCCTAGTTTAACAGTTATTGTTTTAACATATAACGAGCATCTTCATATAGAAAGATGTTTAAAATCATTGCAGGCAATTAATGCAGATGTTTTTGTAATAGATTCTTTTTCAAGTGATAATACTAGGGATATCGCTTTTAAATATGGCGCTTCTTTCTTTCAAAATCCGTGGTCAAATCATGCCAATCAAATTAATTGGGCGTTGGATAATTGTTCTATAAAAACGGATTGGGTGATGCGTGTAGACGCTGATGAGTATTTATCTACTGAGCTTATTAATTCGATAAATAATGATCTTAAATATGTCGCTGAGAATGTTAGTGGGATTCGTATAAAAAGATTAATGTACTTTATGGGAAAGCCCTTGAAGTATGGTGGTATGTATCCGATTTGGCACTTAAAAATTTGGAAAAATGGGAAGGCAAGATGTGAACAACGTTGGATGGACGAAAGAATGATTATATCTGAAGGTGTCACAGTTGAATTAAATGGCGATTTAATTGACAATAATTTGAATAACCTAACTTGGTGGACTGCAAAACATAATGGGTATGCTACACGTGAAGCAATTGATATATTAGATAAGATTTATGGCTTTACAGGTGTTTTGGAACAAAATGCAAACCTATTTGGAAATTCGGAACAAAGAAGACGGTGGATCAAACTAAAGTATTTAAAAATGCCTCTTTTTATTAGGCCGTTTTTATTTTTTGTAATTAGATATTTTCTTCAATTAGGCTTTTTGGAGGGTAAAAGAGGGTTCATTTGGAGTGTTTTACAATGTTTTTGGTATAGATTTCTTGTTGATGCAAAAGTTAATGAAGCGTTGAAAGCCGGACACCTAAAGGAGGACTTAGTTATATTCTTTAAAAAAGAATATAATATTGATGTTTGTAATCTCGGATAATTTTAAAACAATGAAAATCTCTATTTTAACAGTTTGTTGGAACGCATCTAATACTATTGAAGCTACAATAAAATCAGTACAAGCACAAGATTATGCTAATATTGAATATATTATTGTCGATGGTAAATCCAAAGACGGAACTGTAGATATATTAAAAAAATATTCTGATGTTATAACGAAATGGATTTCGGAACCTGATAAAGGGCTTTATGATGCCATGAACAAGGGGATCCAAATGGCCACAGGAGAATATATTGGTATTGTAAATGCCGATGATACACTTGCTGATCCAATGGTGATTTCTAGAATTGCTAAATTTTTATATACTAATAAAGTGAATGCTAGTATAGGCGATATTGTTCAGCATAATGAGGAAGGGAAGATTGTTCGTCATTATTCAGCAAAAAACTGGACACCTGATAAGTTAGAGATTGGTTTTATGCCAGCGCACCCCGCTATCTTTTTTAAAAAAGAACTGTTTGATAAATTTGGTTATTATGCGCTAGACTTTAAAATTGGTGCAGATTACGAATTAATAACCCGATTCTTTTTAAAGAATAGAATTACCTGGGCTTATACTGGAATTACTACTCATAGAATGCTTGTTGGTGGAGTAAGTTCGTCGGGCTGGAAAAGCTATAATAAAGTATCGGAAGAAATTATGAAGGCACTCGATATGAATAAAGTTGCTTATAGTCCTTTGCGAATAAAATCTCGCGCTATTTGGAAGGTATTTGGATTTTTAAAAAGAAAATAGTTTAGTTTTTGTTCAATTATGGATATCATTATTACTGGTGTATCAGGTTTTGTAGGACAGAATCTCGTAAAATATTTAGAGAAAAACGCTAAGACTATTAAGGGGCTTTCTTTAAGAAATGAAAACTGGTTAAACCATTTAAATCTAGAGGCTGATGCAATTATTCATTTGGCAGGTAAAGCTCATGATACAAATAATACCTCTAAAGATGATGAATATTATAAAGTGAATAGAGATCTTACTATTGAGCTGTATGATGTTTTTTTAAATACCCAAATTAAAGATTTTTTTTATTTTTCTTCAGTCAAAGCTGTAGCCGATACAGTTGATGGTGTGCTAGGAGAAGAGGTAGAAGGAAGGCCTTTTACGCCATATGGGAAATCCAAATTACAAGCGGAACAATATCTATTAAGTAAGCCATTACCCGAAGGGAAACGTTTATTTATTATCCGTCCTTGTATGATTCATGGCCCTGGGAATAAAGGAAATCTAAATCTTTTGTATAAAGTGGTCGAAAAGGGAATTCCATGGCCGTTAGCTTCTTTTCACAATGAAAGGTCGTTTTTAAGTATTGATAATCTATCATTTCTCATAAAGGCAATGATAGAAAGTCAAGATATACCTTCAGGGGTGTATAATTTTGCAGATGATGATGCATTGTCTACTAATGATCTGGTCACATTAATTTCTCAAACATTGGGAAAGAAACCCAAGTTATTGCGCATACCCTCGTCTCTGATAAAGACAACCGTTAAAATTGGAGATATACTCCCATTACCTCTTAATTCTGAACGGCTGAAAAAATTAACAGAATCCTATGTTGTATCTAATAGTAAGGTAAAAAAGGCTCTAGGGATTCAATCGCTACCCACAAGTACGAAAGAGGGCTTGATCAAGACAATTCTTTCATTCAAATAAGTGCATACCATTTAATTCATTGTCATCGACAAAATGGGAAATTTAGATAAAGACATACAAAAGAAAATCGACGAATGGTTGACCTCAAGTTATGATGTGGGAACAAGAGGTGCGGTTCAGAAG
>NZ_DLJD01000028.1:372287-379492 GCF_002484085.1 Sphingobacterium sp. UBA7625 | reverse complement strand
CAACAGCCGGGATCAAGTCGTTAAATACTTGAAAAAACAAAAAGGGGAGAAACTAAACTGTGTGGTAAGCACCGATATCCTCGAAGAATCAGCTGACTACATAGTAGCCAAAGTAACTTTGAAATTTGAAGACTTTACCAAGACCGATCTGGTGACTTTGGTGCGCGAAGGTAACGACTGGAAAGTGTCCAGATCAATCAATTCATACAAATAGTATCCAATGACTAGTAGTCAGCCTGATCATACCAACAGCCGATCACTAGTGAATCATATGTTTATTTAAGGCCACGTCGCGAGATGTGGCTTTTAATCTAAAAATTTATCAAGCGTATTTTTAGTTATATTCTCACTTAATGATTTCAAAATTTTACCTGTTTCATCTAGCATGACGAAATAAGGAGTTTTTTTTGAATGTGTATAATAAGTTTGGATATTTCGGTTTTTGGCGCCCCGATTCTCAGCGTTTTTTACAAAATTTGAATCTTGTTGCAGTTCCTTTGTTGTCAGTTTACTTCGGTCGTCAATAATAATGACTTTAAAAACAAATTTACTGCGGATATATTTCATCATGTTATCATCACTAAGATACATCAATTCAGCTTCTAGCTTTCTGCTTACGATATCGTTCCAACCGGAAAAATAAAGGATCACCCTTTTATTTTGTTCTTTAGCTTTCTGTATCACTTCCGCTAGCGTGCTGTCCTGATTATCATCCCAGAGTATTTTTTTCTGTGGCTTTGGAGGAGTCATTAGCTTTTGCTGATTTTTAAAAATGGCCCACGCATGGAAATAAGTTAACTCACCAATTTTATTTTCCTTCATAAAATTATAAAAGGCATCCAATTCCCCTTTGTCGATTGCTGATTTGTCCATTTCAAAAATATCAACAAATAATAAGCTGTCTTTTGACCATTCTTTCAGATTAACAGGGCGTGACCTCAAAGCTTTGTTGGCTATATGAAATTTTAATAAGGCTGGGTATTCAGGTGAAGTCTTTAGCTCTCTTATTTTGTTGAATACCTCGTTATAGGTAATCAGTTTCTTGGGTTCTTGCATTGAAGGGGTTATCAATGTATTAAATACCCCGGGCAAAGATGTTGCAATTTCTAGTGCGACAGAATCGAGTCCGCATGCTTTGAGCTTGGAGAAATCTTTAATTAAGCTGTCTAATTCGGCCGGAGAATAACTTTTATTCTCAAACCTTTTCTTTAATAGTGAAGCACAATTAATTTGGGCTGTACCATAATTGTACAATAAGAAGTTAGTTAAGACAAAAAGGAATAATTTTATCATGGCTTTTTTATGATTTGGTCTCAATCGCATATTTGTAATCTCAAATCGACCTATCTCTAATGAATATACGCCTAATTTCGCTTAATTCATAATCTGTTGCAATCGAGACCAGGGCAGCTACAGGGGAAATATTGCAGGCCTTATCAGGTTCGCACTAGTCTTTTGAAATAGCTGAGTTGAGTGGATCTTTCACCATGTTATTAAGAACTTTCTTTGTCATGCGGCTCATGAACGAATCTCGATAAGTCTGTCCGATAGGGACAGTATTTTTATAATGTTCCAGTTGGACCATATTCCCGTTGATCATGACAATAAATGGAATAGCAATGATAAAAGACTTATGGATTCGCACAAAGCGATCAGCCTGTAATATGTTTTTTAAAGCGCTTATGTTGAGCTGGACCATAATGCTTTTATCATCTGACGTGTAAAAACATACATATTTTGCTTTTGCTTCGATGTATACGATTTCGTTCAGCTTAATTTTAACCAGCTTCCCTTTATACTCTGTTTTAACCAGTATAAACTCTTGCTCTTTTTTAGCACTGATCGAAAGCTGTTGTTGCGCCCTTTCTACCGCTAGCAGGAAACGGGGAAAAAATATGGGTTTTAAGAGGTAGTCTACAGCATTCAGGTCAAATCCTTCAAGGGCATATTCTCTGTAGGCGGTCGTGAGAATGACCTTATATCTTTCATTCAACATCTTCAAAAATTCCAATCCGGTTATTCCCGGCATTTGAATATCCAAAAACAACAAATCGACCTCCGTGTTGTTCAGCAGCTGTAATGCGGCTACTGGATCGGCTGCAGTACCGACTAAATTTAAATAGGGAATCTGCTCAATATGTAGCGTCAGTAGTTCGATATTGTGGGGTTCGTCGTCAATTACAATACAATTAATCATATGTTAGATATTTATAACTATTTCGGTCATGTAATAATTTTCGTCTTCCTTAATTGTAAATCTGTGTTTGCTGCCATACATCAGATTCAGGCGTTGTTGTACGTTATTTACGCCGATACCTTTTGATAATTCTTTTGGGCCATTTCTTTTCTTATTGTTTACCTTGAAGTTTATTCTGGAGTTTTTAGCCATAATTTCAATTGAAACCTGATTTTCGGCATCATGAAGTTCGCCATGTTTAAATGCATTTTCAACAAGCGTAACTAAAGTTAAGGTAGGGATTTTAGCGTCCTTAAGTTGAATATCTTCGATGTATCTTATTCTTATGTTGTTATTGAACCGGATTTGGTTCATCTGAATAACTTTTTTTATTTGCTCGGCTTCTAAAGCTAACGGTACAATTCCTTGTTCACCCCAATCCTCCAAGGCGTAACTCATTATTTCCGATAGCAGATGAACGGCCTGTGACGCTTCAGGATTGCTCTTATACGTTTTTGTGTAGATCAAGCTCAGCGAATTAAAAAGGAAATGCGGATTGATCTGATATTTTATTGCCGCCAGTTCCGCTTTTAATTTTTCGCGCTCCAATTGTTCTTTACTTCTGCGAATTACGTTTGAATAAATGGCTACGGCCGTAAAATAAGATATAAGGCTGGCCACAATATTTAGTATTGTTGTTGTGATGAAGAATGAAGTCGGAGTTAGATTACCAACACTTTTTGGATCGTTTCTATGTACAAAAAATGTCCAGTAATATTCATAAATAGTCAGCAAGGTGAAGAAAGCAATGAGCTGAATTGACACTTTTGCCCAGCGTCGATTCATAATTGCGGGTATAGCAAAATGATATATAAGCAGGTAGAAAACTACCGTACCTTTTAAGATGGTATGGGTAAGACTTATATAGAGATTAATTCCGCCTTCAAATTGATCAACTGTTTTATCAAAGCCCTGAAGTTGTACCAGAAAGAGAAATACGGCGACACTCCATATTCCATAAATCAGGAAAATAACCAAAAACTCCTTCCACTTTATCCTGATTGCTAGCGACATTTAAATCTTGCTTGAATAACTTATTGCTGTTCTTAATTTTATACAAAATTAGTTGAAATGGATGATGATCGAAAGTTTTATCTGTTGACAATAGGATTATAGGCACGAACGGTACTATTGATTACATCAAAACGGAGAATAAATATAGGGCTGAGAGCTAGATCTCGTGCTTTGGTGATATCAGTAATAGTTTCCGGTCCGAAGTACAAGGACCGGAAATTGACCCATTAGGAAATCATGTATTTGTTAAATTGTTGCAAGCTCGGATATTAGTTGTGTGGGTATTCGATTTATTTGTATTTGACAAATGTGGCGAGAATTTTTTTAACCTTGATATTATTTGTAATTGAACCCCCTGCATAAGTATTATTCTTTTTACCGTTCTGTAGATTTCCAAAGTCTGATTTTGATGATCCCGTCACTTCCTCGGTGAGTTTCATGACCACAGCATCCGCACCTTTGGATTGACCGAGTGTTATTACCTTTTGCTGTGCGGCCTCTATGGAACCAAAACCTTTGCCTATATCCGTTGTTCCCATTACTTCATATTCTTTTTTAATGTCATTTACATCAAAAAAGACATCCACATGCTGGGTTGGAGCATAACTTTTCCCAAAGTAAGACGGAGTAGAACAAGAGGTCGCGGTTAAGGCAATCATTGCGACTGATTTGATAAATAAATTTTTCATTTGTTTTAATGCTGTATGAGTGATTTTATTTCTTATTTCGTGCAATATTAGGGGAAAGGTATGCAAGTCTAAAGTTTTAAGCATCAAAAAAGGTATTCGTGGTATAAACACTGTAATTCATTGCTTAAATCGCTGAAACATCAGTGCAATTGTGGTGAACTCTTCAATTCTAATATCGCTTATTGTTTGTGAAATCAAAATTTCCTACCGAGACAGTTTGTTTTTTAGATGATCATAATATAAAACATAATATATTTACTGGAAATGTGGGATTGAGACAAATCGGAAAGCGACTATCTCTGCTATTTACACTGGAAGAGAATTTACAAGAAAATTGCCTTTTACCAGATGTGCCAACAGCAATGAATATTGAAAAATGAGGTATTTCGATGAATATAAAGAACAAATTCACCTAAAAAAATAACTAGTTCAGTTTATGCTTTTTTGATGAGAACTTCGAAATTATAGACTTATACGGTGGCGAAAAAAATAAATCCATACTTATTGAAAAAACCAAACAATATAATTTATAAATGAAAATAATTGCTAAAATATATCTTTTAGTTGGATTAATATCAATGATTTCATGCCAAAATGAGCCTTCTGATAGAAATGACATTGCTTTAGATAATAAAAAAAATACTTCCCTAGATACTCCAAAGAACAAGTTAGACAAGTCAGCAAGTATTAAGGAGTTTGTTTTAAGCCAGAACAACGAAGATTTTTATGAAAGAATCGATCTGCTATGTGTATATGGAAAAACAAAGAATAATAGACTTTTTAAGGGACACATTATGTGGTTTAGAAACTATTACAAGGAAAACATGACTACAGAGATAAGTTTTTCGCAATTTCTTAATGACCTTTTAACCAATCCGCAGGATGAAGCTTTTATAGCTGGAATAGTTGCTAAAAACGGAATTTTTGATAAAGATCTGGATATATTAAAATATAGGAATAGACCTCTTTCAGACGCTATTGAGCGCTTCACTTTTCGTAAAGCTGGTATGAATAATTTGTTTTTAAAGAGTGAATTTACTAGCCCGTTAAGTACAAAATATTCTATAGCTTATTTATTTTATTTAAAAGGTTTTTTAATAGAGGAGGATGATTATGAGCCAATTACATTTTTTGTTCCTTTGAAGGACATTTATTTATAAGTGGGATATAAAATGAAAGCTTAGAATGAGCGATAATCACTTCTGATCGATGGTGATTTAGAATCACAATCTTATGGCCAACCAATTTAGTGGGCACCTTGCGCTAGCATTGTGATTTTGGTAAATTCCAGATCTATCTAGATGATCCTCAGGTAAGGTCATTCCGAAAGGATCACCTTGTTACTTTTATTTTCACCTCCCCATTCCTGTCATTCACCGAGTTTTCCTGTCCGTTAGTCTAAAGCCCATAGGCCAGGGGCGTATTCTGTCGTAGTTTTGAGTCAACAAATAAGAACTAAAAAACTAACAATATAAAATAAAGACATTATGAAAACACTAGTAAAAACATTCGCAGCAGCAGCCTTAATCGCAGTATCAACATTCGCTATGGCGGCTAACAAACCAGTATCCAAAACTGAAAAAGCAAACGTAAATCTTTCTACAGCAGACTTTGCCCTTGACCACTATGTTGCGGTTACGACCGCAGGTGAGTCAGTAGGAGTAGATCAGTTATTCGCGACAGATTTCAATCAAAAAATCCAAGCATCCAACGCACAAAACCACAGCCGTGAAGCAGTCATCAAATCTTTGAAAAAACAAAGAGGAGAGAAGCTAAACTGTACAGTAAAAACTTACATTATCGAAGAGTCTGCCGATTATATGGTTGCTAAAGTGACTTCAAAATTTGAAGATTTTACCAAGACTGATCTGGTGACTTTGGTTCGCGAAGGTAACAACTGGAAAGTGTCCACATCAATCAATTCATACAAATAGTATCCAATAACTAGTGGTTTGCCAAGATCGGTATAAGGTCAGATCACTAGTGAATCATATGTTTATTAAGGCCACGTCGGGAGATGTGGTTTTTTATTTGTATAGACGGAGGTTGTTACCAAAGCGTCATGCGTTAAAAAGAGTTAATAACATTGCTTAATGTTTAGTTTTATAATATTTTTATTGTAAAACTAACTGAAAATGAGTAAACTACAGTTGTTTCTACTATTGCTCTTTATCACAAACTTATCTTCTGCACAAGATCTGAAAGGTACGATTAAAGATAAGCATTCGGGTGATATTCTTATAGGTGTTTCGATCAAAGTAGCTTCGCGCAGCAACTATTCCGATGGTAATGGCAACTTTATATTGTCGGGCATTAAGCTTGGAGATACAATCACCTTTTCTTCAATCGGATATCGTGAGGAAAAATATATAGTTGGTAATAGCAATCTTGATAATCTGGTTATATATATGGAGCAAACAGCAATTTTGTTGGATGAAGTCAAGATCAATTCTTTAAGAAATTATAAGGCTGATTCCTTAAAGTTTCGGGAAGAATTTGCCAAGACCTTCAATTATAGCAAACCCAAATTTAAAGACATTTTCATCACCAAAAACTATTCTTCAAATGTCCCGAGACACCCTAATCAGGCGAGCAATAGTACCGCCTCGCTGATAAGTGTTGATGTGCTTTCTGTTATCTCTTTGTTGGGGAAAAAACGTAACCCTCAATCCAAGCTCCAACAGAAATTGATAAAGAAAGAAGAAGAGCAGTATCTTGATAATATCTTTTCAAAACCTATGGTTCAAAATTTGACGGGCCTTAAAGGGGACTCTCTACAAACTTTTATGCAGTTGTACCGCCCGAATATTGATACAGCGAAATACATGTCCGACTATGATATTATCCTGTACCTCAAAAAGAGTTATCAAGAATATATCAAGCCTTAAGTAGCTTTATCGTCTGAACTGCTCTTTTCTTGTTTTGATAGTGTCACGATTACTATTGCTATTTGGGATATGAGCATAATTGAAAGCCCGCTAGTAAAAGAATCAGCGCCTCCATTTATACAACGAAAAAATATAAATGATACTTCCAAAAGCATCAGGCAGTATATTAGTTTTTTAAAGATTGATTCCATGATCTTTCGAATTGGTAACTTTTCTCTATAAATCCCTCTTACACCAATTTACGCAAATAAATCCTGTGTCGCAACTTTAAAGAAAAGGAAACTTGGCTATCGATGTCCGTTAATCTCCCCATTCCCACCATTCACCGAGTTTTCCTGTCTGTTAGTCTAAAGTCCATAGGCTAGGGGCGTATTCTGT
>NZ_DLJD01000028.1:166362-372263 GCF_002484085.1 Sphingobacterium sp. UBA7625 | reverse complement strand
CAGCCTTAATCGCAGTATCAACATTTGCTATGGCAGCTAACAAACCAGTATCAAAAACTGAAAAAGCAAACGTAAATCTTTCTACCGCAGACTTCGCACTAGATCACTATGTTGCAGTCACTACCGAAGGCGAGTCAGCTGGCGTAGAGCAATTATTCGCTGAAGATTTCAGCCAAA
The DNA here is from genome assembly GCF_002484085.1 of Sphingobacterium sp. UBA7625. Classification (NCBI taxonomy): domain Bacteria; kingdom Pseudomonadati; phylum Bacteroidota; class Sphingobacteriia; order Sphingobacteriales; family Sphingobacteriaceae; genus Sphingobacterium; species Sphingobacterium sp. UBA7625. Next base: position 372,086 of record NZ_DLJD01000028.1, on the reverse strand, counting down.
AGATCCAAGCTTCCAATGCACAGTCTCATAGCCGTAGTGCAGTTGTCAAATCCTTGAAAAAACAAAAAGGAGAGAAGCTAAACTGTGTGATAAGTACCGATATCATCGAAGAGTCAGCAGACTACATGGTTGCTAAAGTGACGCTAAAATTTGAAGACTTTACAAAGACTGATCTAGTGACTTTGGTGCGCGAAGGTAACGACTGGAAAGTGGTCAAATCAATCAACTCATATAAGTAGTTTCCAAACTAGTGGTGAGTCCAGTCAATTCAGGGCTGATCACTAGTGAATCATATGTTTATTAAGGCCACCTCGTGAGATGTGGCTTTTTTACGTCAAAAGGGTCTGATTCTCATCAGACCCTTTCTCTTAGCGTTTTTTGTACAGTAATTTTTATGTTTCCTATCGTTTCCTCATCCAATGTTTTTAAAGACAATTGGATTTTCACTGTACGAAGCCAATTTTTATGTTGAACCTTTCTTTCGAAAGGAAGCTTGTAGCCATTTTGTATAGTAAGAACAGCTGTCGATGTAAAATAGTTTTATTGGAGTAAATTATTTTTAATAACTTGAATTGGCTTATTACAATGGACAACGACTTATATCATCAAAAACTTTTAGCACATTATATCTCCAATTGGGGACAGGATTATAGAACGCTTACTTGGGAGAAAGGTCCATATCGGGACTTAGGCGATCATTTTCGGGTCTTGGAATTTCCCCCAACAGCCGAACGCAACATGTGGGCTTATGCCACTATGGGGATGTCCTGCTTTGAAGATGAATTTGCCCTCGAACTGCACATTTTTTCTGGTGAGCAAGACCAAACCCTAGTTGAGTCATTAATTGTAGTTGCTCATTTCCATAGATTCCGCTCGCGTTTAGGACACTGGCATACGATCAATTGGGGCAGAGGTTGGCGGCTGGATTCCTCCTGCGTTTATGGGCTGATTTCACTACCTTATCTAGATGGACCCCAACTAGAGATTCTTACCCTTGAAGACAATAGATCAGTCCATTTCTATTGGTTGGTGCCTATTACAGAAGAAGAAGTAGCCTTTAAAAAGGAATATGGTGCCGAAAAGCTTGAGGAAATATTTGAAGAAAGAGGGGTCGATTATTTGGATCCTTTGCGGGACAATGTAATTGACTGTAAAATTAATATAGAAGGCGAGTCGACCTGATCGTATTATAATAATGGGTAAAAAGATTTTATTACTAATTTGGATAATACTCGCTTTTGGAGGGTATTCATTTGCGCAGGCATCATTTGCTCGTAATGTTTCGTCCAAAATATCTAAAATTCAAATAAAGAATAAATTAAGAAAAAGAGGATATGATCTCGATGCAAATATTAGGCGACAAGTCATTGCTATCGATAGCCTGAATTTTATATCATCTTGTGACACTGTATTCTTTCTTGAGACATATGACTACCAAACTGGGATTTCTTATGGTTTGATATGGAATAAAATTAAATCAATGCATATGGATATTCGAACGATAATTTATTTTTTAATGCGCGCCCTATTTTTGACAAGTATATAATAGATTTGGTCGGTGTGTGGGATGTTGAAAAGATAAAAATAAATGGAGAAAAATCTGCTGTAATAAGCCCATTAACAATTTTTGCCTCAAGAGCTATCATCAAAGAAAAAGAAATATGGGTAGATTGTATCGCTTTTGACGATTTTTTGTCCCTTAGCAACCAATAGCCTATTCTTTCACCTCCCCATTCCCACCATTCACCGAGTTTTCCAGATCATTGGTCTAAAGCCCATAGGCTAGGGGCGTCTTGTGTTGTAGTTTTGAGTCAACAAATAAGAACAACAGAACTAACAATATAAAATAAAGACATTATGAACTCATTAGTAAAAACATTCGCAGCAGCAACCTTAATCGCAATTTCTACATTCGCTATGGCCGCAGAAGGTCCAGGTTCAAAATCAGCAAAAGCAAACGTTAACCTTTCCACAGCAGACTTTGCTCTTGAACATTATGTTGCGGTCACAACCGAAGGAGAATCAGCAGGAGTAGAGCAATTATTTGCCGAAGATTTCAGCCAAAAAGTTCAATCGGCAAATACAAAGGCCAACAGCCGGGATCAAGTCGTTAAATACTTGAAAAAACAAAAAGGGGAGAAACTAAACTGTGTGGTAAGCACCGATATCCTCGAAGAGTCAGCTGACTATATGGTTGCCAAGGTAACCTTGAATTTTGAAGACTTTACCAAGACTGACCTTGTGACTTTGGTACGTGAGGGGAATAGCTGGAAAGTGTCCAAATCGATCAATTCGTATAAGTAGTATCTCATTACTGGTGGTTTGCCAGTCATAAAAAGGCAAACCGAAGTGAATCATATGTTTATTTAAGGCCACGTCACGGGATGTGGCTTTTATATTTTCGTATTATTGTGAGTTGATAGCTATGCCTACCGAAATGAGTATATAATAATTAAAATGAAAAAAATACAGCACTATGGATTATTATAAAGTTTTCTTTGCTTATAGTTTCTTTTTATACACTTATAGATCTTATTTGTGGGAATATCAAGTGGTCTGAAATTCCGTCACATGTGCTAGATCTTATAATACGACTTTTTGTTAGTTTTTTTATGATCTCAATTATATATTTTATAATTGTTAAAGTATTCCGAATTAAATAGATTTTTAGTTGAGCAATATGGCACAATACGATATCAAATGGCTAACAGATAGATTTGAGAATGGAGATACTTTCAAATTTATCTTCTTTTGGGGACATACAAATAAGCAGAATCAAGAGGTTGGGAAATTTGTGTTTAGTCAATGGTATGAAAGCCCGTTTACGGTTAATAATATAACCTACAAGACTGCCGAACATTGGATGATGGCCCAAAAAGCATTACTTTTCGACGATATAAAGAACTTTGAGAAAATCATAAACTGCAATAAACCGGGAGAAGCCAAAGAATTGGGAAGACAAGTTGAAGGTTATGACGATCAGATTTGGAACGAACGAAAATTTGAGATCGTTAGGAACGGAAATATACACAAGTTTAATCAATATCCAGCGCTAGCAGAATATCTGTTAAAAACAGAACATAGAGTTCTTGTGGAGGCAAGTCCCGTTGACGTCATATGGGGTATTGGGCTTTCGCAAGATGACGTTGATATTCAGAATATATATTGTTGGCGAGGTCAAAATTTATTGGGTTTTGCACTTATGGAAGCACGGGATTTTCTAGGTCAATTTGGACAATTTCAAGTACTTCAGAATGCCCTCCCTCCCCCCTGGTCTAAGTTTCCGAGTAAAGATGCTATGGATACGTTTTGGAGAATGGGAACAGGGGAAGAATATATCATCGAATTCTCTAAGTATTATGGTGATTTGAATGAGCGAGAAAAGACAATTTATCAATTAACCAACCCTCAACCATATCAATGGGAAGGTTTTTATTCCTGACGAGATTAAGCACATTTCGAAGGATTTTTTATTAAAATACAATAAAAAATGTCCCAGTATTTAGATCTATATTTTTTAGTTGATAATCGAAAAACAAGTACTATCAGCGATTTTTTTAACAATTATGTCTTTATAAAAAGAGAGCTTGCTGATGAGTATCCAATACCTCATTTTTCTGATTTTGTCTATCAGACCTTTTATTCAGATAATCACCTTCTTGAATATCTGGAGGGACATGCTGATTGTGATTATATTATATATTGGCATAATCTTAATGAAAGATCAGATATTTATCAGTTTGTGGTCCAATATACCAGTGATGGAAAGATGATTGTAGGTATTACGGTTAAGGGTACACAACCATCAGACACCAAGGTTATTTCCACCTTTAAAGAAATGAAAGATTATTTTAACGCCTATTTTGGATGTATTACTTCGGAAGAAGCTCCTCCCGAAACAAGCGAAGCGTTTAAGCAATTTTGTAGGAAAAGATATTTTTATTGAGCTCAATTAGGTTGCGCCCAAAGTTAATTACTAATGAATCATATGTTTATTTAGGGTCATGTAGCGAAATAGGGCCTTAACTTTTGCGTATCATTGTGAGTGGATAGAGATTTCCAAGAATATATAGGAGATATCTAAATAATTAAAATGAAAAAAAATACGACACTACGGATTATTACAAAGTATTCTTTGATACTAGTTTCTTTCTATACAGTTTTGGACCTAATTAGTGGGGAATGAAGTTGCTAATATGTTATAAAATGGTCATTATGTTTCAGTTCTACCGAAGGCGAGTCAGCAAGAGTAAAGCAATTATTTGCACAGGATTTCAGCCAAAAGATCCAAGCGTCCAACACACAATCTAACGGTCATAGTGCAGTTGTCAAATCTTTGAAAAAACAAGGAGGAGAGAAACTAACTGTACAGTAACTACTGATATCATCGAAGAGTCCGCAGACTATATGGTAGCCAATGATAACGAAATTTGAGAACTTCACCAAGATTGACCTTTTAAAACGCGGATCAAGCCGGGGACAAAAGTCAAACTTCCAGAAGTTAGTGTTTCAGCGCCTTCAAAAAAATAAATAAAATGAAAAAAAATACATCACTATGGATTATTACAAAGTTTTCTTTGCTTATAGTTTCTTTTTATACGCTTATAGATCTTATTAGTGGGAAAATTAAGTGGTCTGAAATTCCATCACATGTACTAAATCTTATAGTACGGCTTTTTGTTAGTTTTTTTATAATGTCAATTATATATTTTATACTTGTTAAAGTATTCCGAGTTAAATTGTGATAGAATGAGGATAGAAAATGCCCTCTTCGTTTTCGTAGTCTTTCTAATCTGCCGGTGCATCGACTCGATAGCATTTGTCGTATATATAGCTCTGCGAATCAAAATCAAGAGGTTGGGTTCTTATTGCTGTTTTTTTTCATAGCTATGCCATACCCGATGAGCCCCAATATAATTGAACATGCGATCTGTAAAATGATGATAAACATCCATCCGATAATACCATATTGGTATAATTTTTTCTCAAATCCGCTGAAATTTGCTTCCAGCCATAGTGACAGAAGTAATCCGACTACACTATCATAAAGCCCTAGCTTGATAATAGACCAAAGGGTTGTTTTGAGATTTTGCTTCAATCCGATTAAATATGCTAGGCCGATATAAATAATTATCGATATGATGGAAAACCAACTGTAATCAATTTTGAGCCATCTGGATAGGAGTGAACCCACTATTGCCACTAATGTGACGGTAAATATCCCCTTTTCTAAGATTTTTTTATGTGGTTTTTCTATTGGTGTCAATTGGCTTTCCATTAGTATTAATAAATAGTAAGACAAAGATAGAAATTTCACCCGGCCATTCCCGCCATTCACCGAGTTTTCCTGATCGTTGGTCTAAAGCCCGTAGACTATAGGCGTGTTGTGTTGTAGTTTTGAGTCAACAAATAAGAACAAAAGAACTAACAATATAAAATAAAGACATTATGAAAACTCTAGTAAAAACATTCGCAGCAGCAGCTTTAATCGCAGTATCAACCTTCGCTATGGCCGCAGATAAAAAAGTTTCAAAAACTGAAAAAGTAACCGTTAACCTTTCTACAGCAGACTTTGCTTTAGCGCACTACGTTGCAGTTACTACCGAAGGAGAGTCAGCTGGTGTAGAGCAGTTATTTGCCGAAGATTTCAGCCAAAAGGTTCAATCGGCAAATGCCAAGACCAACAGCCGCGATCAAGTCGTAAAATACTTGGAAAAACAAAAAGGAGCGAAGCTAAACTGTATGATAAGCACCGATATCCTCGAGCAGTCGGGAGATTATATGGTCGCCAAAGTGACCCTAAAATTTGAAGACTTCACCAAGACTGATTTGGTGACTTTGGTACGTGAAGGTAATAACTGGAAAGTCTCCAGTTCAGTCAACTCCTATAAATAGTCTCTAATAACTAGTGGTCAGCTCGATTACAAAAGCTGGCCACTAGTGAATCATATGTTTATTTAAGGCCACCTCGTGAGATGTGGCTTTTTTACGTCAAAAGGGCCTACGTTAATCAGGCCTTTTCTCTTAGCGTTTAATTGTACAGTAATTTTTATGTTTCCTATCGTCTCCTTTTTTTGCTTCGTCATCCATGTGTTTTGAATACTATTGAATTTTTACCGTGCTTTATTCAAAGCTGAATCTGTAACGCTTGATACAGCTCGTCAGATGTATTTGCGGCCCTCTATTTGTTTGCATCATAGTTATAGCTATATCCGAGTATTAAGCTGCTATATTCGTTATATGAAGTTAAGATTCGTATGATATTTTGTTGGTCCAGATAACCTTTACTGCTGATAGGGTGGGGAGCTCAAGGCGTTGGTCCGTCAATAAGGCAAAATTATTTTTGGTATAAAATCCAAGCGGTGAGCGATAAGGTTTCTTATCCTGTTTGATTCCTAAGTCGTTATCGATTACCCATCCATTGAGCTCCTGCTCATCTTTTTTCAATTTGTTCATTAAGTCTAATCCCAAACCTCTTCCTTGTATAATATTTGAAAGTATGATTGCAAACCAACGCTGATTGTCGCGGTAAAACTTTACTGCCCAACCGATAAGATGATTATCTTTTCTAACCAAGATATGTACTGGCGCTAGAAGACTGCTTATATAGTCTTCAAATTCTGCTAAATTAGCGTAGGATAAACTCGCAGGATATTCTTGGTTCCATAAGTCCATGATTGCCATGCTTTCCTCTTCGCTAAGAGCCGTTACAAATTGAAAGTTTAACGTATTATTTACCATAACCAGTTAATATATTACAATATACCAACATATAAATTAATTCCAGATGATTGCATAAAAATAACTTATCTCTATATTCCCGCCATTCACCGAGTTTTCCTGTCCGTTAGTCTAAAGCCTATAGGCTAGGGGCGTATTCTGTNNCAGCCTTAATCGCAGTATCAACTTTCGCAATGGCAGCTGAAGGCCTAGGTTCAAAAACAGTAAAAGCAAACGTTAACCTTTCTACTGCAGACTTAGCACTTGACCACTACGTTGCAGTCACTACTAAAGGAGAGTCGGCAGGCGTAGAGCAGTTATTCGCGACAGATTTCAATCAAAAAATCCAAGCATCCAATGCACAAAATCATAGCCGTGATGCGGTAATCAAATCCTTGAAAAAACAAAAAGGAGAGAAACTGAATTGCGCAGTAAATACCGATATTATCCAGGAATCAGCTGACTACATGGTTGCTAAAGTAACTTTAAAATTTGAAGATTTTACCAAGACTGATCTTGTGACGTTGGTACGTGAAGGTAATGACTGGAAAGTGTCCGGATCAATAAATGCTTACAAATAATTTACCGAAGCTAGTTGTCAGCTCGGTCATATCGAAAGCTGACAACTAGTTAATCATATGTTTATTAAGGCCACGTCGTGAGAGGTGGCTTTTTTATGCTTGGATATTTTGATAGGGAGCATTACTGTTTTTGCATGAACCCATTTTGCTTATTCTCGATTTTTTGGCCTGCGTAGGTTTCAAAAATGTATTTGGTAGTTGCTTTGAGTGAGCGTCGAGGTTGGATGGGGTGATAACCCGGAGCGGTAAAAAACTCGATTTCGTTGTCAATCTTTGAATACCAAATATTACCCAGATCTTTTAAACCTAGTGTATCGGGCCGGGTTATTTTGCGGAACTGTTCCAGTTTTACTTTATCTAAGCCAACCACTTGATAACGTTGTGTTTGATCTTGACAATCCACTTGGATATATCTCTCACCGTTCCAGCACATACAATCTTCTGGAGTTAAATAATGCACTGCAAAAAAAATGGCAATAATCAGCGAAGCAATACCGGTGAATCTTAGGACATATTTATTATTTCCTATAAAAGATTTTTTTTCTGGTTGAATGATAATCTTTTCTCCTTGATCCAATTCTTCTGAAACAACTGCCTGATCATTTTCACTTAGCAATATTTCATCTATTTCGTTATTTTCCTCTTCATTTGTAGCGTAGGAATGATTGTTTTCATCTTTCTTAATTGTTGTTTCAATTGGCAGTTCTTCATGGTTGGTCAGATCATTTGAACTAGAATCTTTGCCATCATCTATACAATCTTCTTTATTTGCCTTAAAAGCTTTTGATCCTTCGTCTTGAGGTAAGTCATGTTTGCTTGAATTCGTTGTCTCGGATTGAAGTGAATTCCAATAATCAAAATTGTAAGGCCGCGGTTGAAAATTAATCAGTATAGCGAGGAATTTTACGACATCTCGTTCCGGGCTACGTTTTGTATCACCAATTATAAAATTTCTTAGTGCTCTAAATTTATCTGTTTCCGAATTTTTTATTATTTCCTTGAGTGACTTACCAAACTGCTTTTGTTGTTTCTTCTCATCTTTTTCTCTGAAATAGTCTGTGAATACTATTTCATCTTCAGTAGATAACCCCCTCTCGAAACATTGCATGGACCAATTCTTAAGATCTCCTGTCGAAGGCCATTCGCGGGAAAAATCAAGTCGTCTGTTCTCCTTTAAATCTAGGTAGCCGTTTCTTACAGCCTTTTGAAAATACTCAAACATGATTCCAAAATTAACGTCAATTCATTATTGGAAAATACGGGAAACCGTACTCAAAAACATCTTAAAAACAATCTCGATCATTTGGAAAATTTTGGAAAACCGTTGAAAACTTTTGAAACACTATGAAATGTTATGAAGCGTTGGAAACGTTTGATAAAAAGGGTTTTAACGGCTATAACTTTGTTTTCGAAATCAGATGATAGTCGATTAGTTTATGAGGCTAAGATACTAAACAGATTTCACAATGAGAAGATCTCGCGGTAGACATTAGCCGGTTTGGGAAGCAGCTTCTGCCTCCCGCGATTGACACTCTTACTTCCCAAAAAATTCAGAAGGCCTTCTGAAAACATTTGTAGCAATCCGGTGCATGGGGCACGCGGACCTACCAAGTTTTTGACTTTTAATTTTTTGAGTTATGTGGAGTTTAATCTTATATTTTTTGTTTGGAATCGGTCAACCTTCCAATGGACAACAAGGTAATCAAAATGGTTCAACTACTGTACAACCTTATGGAGACCACGGTGGAGAAACCGAAACTCCTCGTCCTCCTAAAGGATAGATAATTAAGCAATATTTTTTATTGAAAAGGTAGCCTTTGGCTAGTCATGGTCGGAAGATTTTTCTTCCGACTTTTTTGTTTTAAAAGATGTTAATTTTCACAGTTTAAATATCTGATAATCAATAATTTATATTGTTTTTCCTATTTATTATTTGTATCTTAAAGGTTGATAATCAACAAGGTATGGCAATATTTAAGAATCACAACGTCACCGTAAAACAACTACTTGGTTTCATTCCCGAAGCACTTTTGTCAAATTTATCGCTTAATACCCGAATCGACCATTACGCAAAAGTTCTGCAGGGCAATAAGCTGTTCTATTTACTGCTCTACGGTATTCTGGACAATGACAGGCTGAGCCAGCGGACACTGGAAGATACGTTTAATGATTCTGTCTTTAAGATGCTTTTCAATCTTGATGAAAGTGAGACTATACGCAGGAGTTCTATTTCTGAGCGACTGTCCAAAGTTGATCCTGACTATTTTAAGCAGATATATGATTGTATCTATGAGCAGTTTTCCAGGGCATATACATCAACAGAGAGAAAGAAGAACAACCTGATCAGGGTAGACAGCTCCATGGTCAGTGAAAGTGTTGGTAAGCTCATGGAAGGCATCGATAACAAAAGTGGTAAAAAGGCGGTAAAATATAGTATTGCCTTTGACGGTGTTTTACCCTGTCATTCAACTGTATTCACTAGTCCCGACTATGTAAACGAAGATAATGCGTTGCCGCAGGTTGTCAGGGAGCATGTAAAAAAAGACCCCGGCCACCAAAATATCTATGTGATGGACAGAGGGTTGCAATCAACCAGGACGATAGCTGCTTTCAGCAAGGAGAAGATCACCTTTCTCTGCAGGGCAAAGGAAAACAGGAAACTGGTCGAACTGGACTCATTTATTACCGAGGGCATGAAACTCGATCTGGGTGAATCTCTCCTAGTCAGCGACCGTAAGGTCCAGCTCTATACCGGTATCCCCATCAATAAAAACGGTAAAAAATATTATAGCGAAGAATTGGTAGATACCCCTTTTAGGCTTGTAATAGTTAAGAGCAAGGGGGAAGATCAGAAGGAGTATTGGTTATTGACCAATGACTTCCAAAGCTCAGCAGCAGAGATTTCCCAGGCATACAGAAGACGTTGGGACATAGAGGTCTTTTTTCGATTCATCAAACAGGAACTCAATGCAAGCAATCTGATATCACTTAACAAAAACGGTATACAGGTAATGTTATACATGACCTTAATCGTTGCCATGTTGGTACTCATCTATAAAAAAGCAAACAACATAGGGTATAAAACCGCCAAAAGGAGATTTGCATTAGAAGTAAGAGACCTTGCTATTGCCATGATCGTTGTCCAATGTGGCGGAGATCCAGGGCTATTTTTTAAAACATAAAATAAAAAATGGCCGGAATTTCTTCCGACCATGATTGGCCTTTGGCTACCTTTTTTTATTTATTATTTTATTAGCTCAAAATTGTCAATATCTTAGATAGAAATTAGCCAGATTTGAAATATCTATATTTATATTGTATTAGCGTCTTTCTGCTTTCTTGTGTTAGTCATGAAGAGAGGCAAGAAAATACGGTTAGTAGCCTAGACTATGACAAAGCTTATGAGTACATTGATGCAGGTAAAACGGACAGTTCCTTTTTCTTTTTCGATAAAGCGAGACAGGTGTTCTTGGATAATAAGGACAGCCTTGGAGTAGCCAAATGCCTTGTTAATATGGCAATTACATTAAAAGATCAAAATGATTTTTTTGGTGCCCAAGAAACTGCACTTCAGGCAGTTTCCTATATGAATACTAATGATCCCAAGCATTATATTTACTTAAGTACAAATTACAACAACTTAGGGGTTGCCAGTAGTAAACTTGGTCAGTATAAATCAGCATTATCTTTTTATGAGTTAGCGCTCAAATTTTCGAATGATTCGTCCAATACATTCAGTTATCAAAATAATATAGGGATTTGTTATCAAAATCTTAATCAGTACAATAAAGCGATTGAAATATATAATAGTCTACTTGGAAAAACAAAAAACAACCCAAAACGCTATGCGAGAATATTATCTAATTTGGCAAGAACTAAATGGCTCCAGAATTCAAGATATCCCGCCGAAAACGAGCTGTTAAAAGCTATGACTATTAGGGTGAGAGAAAAAGATCTTTGGGGATTAAATGCAAGTTACGTACACTTAACCGATTTTTATACTAAAAATAGTCCTAATATTGCACTATTATATGCAGAGAAAATGTATGAGGTTGCTAAGGAATTAAAAAGTGCTGATGATCAAATTTATGCCTTAGGTAAACTCGTTGAGCTAACTCCCTCAAATCTGGCCAAAAAATATTTTAGTATTTACCAGCACATGGCTGATAGTGTCCAGAAAACCCGCGCCGCAGCCAAAAACCAGTTTGCCCTGATCCGCTATGAAGTTGAAAAAAACAAGACCGAAAATCTAAGGCTCGAAAAAGAAAATGCTGAAAAGCAGAATCGCCTCATTAGGCAACGCGTTATCACTGGTGCAAGTATCTTTTTGCTTGTTCTAGTTGCAGGCGGTGGTACCCTCTGGTACAAACGTCGCAAGCAACGGCTCGAACTCGAAGCAGAGAACAAGGTCAAAGAAACCCAGCTTCATCTTTCGAAAAAAGTGCATGATGTCGTGGCGAACGATATTTACCACGTGATGACAGAAGTTGAATATAGAGATGATCTAGATCGCGAAGGACTGCTTGATAAACTGGAAATTATTTACAACCAGTCCCGGGATATTTCACATAATGTCGACCAACGGCCTACTGTTGAGGTACCATACAACGAGCAAATTTCCACTTTACTTAAACCCTATAGCTCGAACTATCGTCGTATATCGATAGCAGGGAATGATGCCGATCAATGGGACGATGTCAGTAAACGTATTAAAGAAGAAATAAAACATGTACTGCAAGAACTAATGGTCAATATGAAGAAGCATAGCGGAGCTGAGCAGGTGGTCGTGCGCTTTGAAAAATCGGGCCAACAGCTCAAAATTTTTTATAAAGATAATGGTGTTGGCCTGCCGACAGAGGGCGCCCAGGGAAAAGGTGTAGCCAATACGGTTTCCCGTATTGAAAACCTGGGTGGTGAAATTATCTTTGCCAGTGAACCGGGAAAAGGGCTCAGTATTACCGCCAATATCCCATTAATATAAAGATGATTATTGTATGTTTAAAAAAGTACTCATTGCCGAAGACCACGATACAGAAAACTTTGCCGTACAAGTAACATTGCGTGACTTGGGAGTAGTCGACCCTGACTATGTTTATTATTGCGATCATGCCCTCGCCTGGATCAAGAATGCCATCCGAGCTGGAGAACCATACGACCTTCTTATTACCGATATTAATTTTAAAGATGATGGTTCAACCCAAGAAATTAAGGATGGACTTTCCTTAATCAAAGCTATTAAGTCAGTCCATCCCGATATCAAGGTTGTTGTGATGACAGTTCAAGAGATAACTAATACAATCCATGAAATGTTTAAAGCTAAACAAATTGATGGTTATGTCTTGAAGGCACGCAGAGGAAGAGAACACCTTAAAGAAGCACTCCAGATGGTCTACCAAGGGAGAACTTATCAATCTGTGGATAACAAAAAACCTCTCCAAGAGCTAAATGCGTTCGAATTCACCCAGCTTGACCTACAGATCGTCAATTTATTATATCAAGGTATTCCCCAATATCAGATGCCCGAAAAGCTTAAGGCATTGGGTGCAAAAGCTTCCAGTTTGAGCACGATTGAGAAGCGCCTTAATTTGATGAAAGAATCCTATGGATTTACCAACAATGCGCAGTTAATTGCCCACTGTAGAGATGCTGAGCTGATATAATCTTATTTTAAGATTCCCTGTAGGATCATTTTTGTCGCGCATTATCTTCGAGTGGCGGATTTGTAGCAGGAATTATAGTTGTCGTTACACAAACGTAGCTGACGCATTCAAGATATTAGTGCCATATGTTAACCAATTAATGAACAGAAAAGGCTATCCTCCGATAGCCTTTCTTTTTTTATTGTCGTTTGAGATTTTAGCCTTCGGATAAATCCAAGTCTAGCACTTGAATAATGTTTAATCAGCCTTATTCGAAAACGTATTGATTGAATTTAGTGCATAATAAGCGATTCCGTTGTCAGGGTATTCTTCCAAAATTTCTTTGTAAAGTGTCTTCGCTTTTTCGGCTTGCCCGGTCTGGGAATAACTAAATGCGATATTACAAAGTCCCATTTCTCTAAAAGACATTTTTGAAGAACTTAATACCGTAATTACACGGTACTTATCTACCCATCTATTTCTTGTAAAATAATCAACACTCTCTTTAAAATGAGCTATTGCCGTTTCAAAGTCGTTTTGTTTGAATGCTTTCATTCCTTTTCGATGGCTTCTGGGGACAGTCATTCGCAGTACAATCGCTAAAATGGAAAAGATAATGACACCAATGAAAACATCATCTGTCTGAAAGATATATTCGAAAGCGAATAAAAAAGCCAAGGTTATCGCAAATACAATTGCGAATGCGGGCCAGGATATTTGTCGAACAATAGGGACATTTGAACTCATATTATCAAGATCTAATTAGTTGCCATCTGCTGCTAAATATAGTGAAACCCTCGCAAAGTCTTCCTTCTCAGTGTTGTTTTTATATTAAGTTTTGCCTAAAGACCAATCTGACCAATTCTTAAGCTGCGCTTTACGGGAAACCGTAGAATTAGCCCGTAATCATCCGCTAGATTTGTATCAACCATTAGGAGTTAACGATTATTAATTGCATATTTCAATGAAAAGTTATTTTTACATATTTGATGACAGAAGGGTAGGTCCCTTATCCTTTGATGAAATCAAAGCAGCCAATATTTCAGCAGAAACATTGGTTTGGTACGAAGGATTGGAAAATTGGCAACCTGCAGGGGACCTCGAAGAGTTTCTGTATTTTTCTAATCCTACTGAAGAGATTGAGACGCTGGTTGAGGATGATGATGCAGTTATCGAGGAAGTTACTATCCCTGTCCAGGAAGAGGCAATTTCAATTCATCCTGTTACTCGCGGAGATAATCCGGATTCAGCTGGGATAAGTAGCCCCATAGTTCAGAACAATAGTGTAGAAACCCAACTTAAGGCCTATTCCTCTCCTTTGAATCAATACCATGGGATTGACGACCCATTCGGTAGTGGACAACAGCAATTGATTTATCCAAAGCAAGCTATGTTTTCTGCTCCCTTTAGTTTTAAGGGAAGAATCAGGAGGACTGAATACTGGCTCAGTATTGTTATTGGCTACCTATATCTATTTTTTGTCATAGGATTGGTAGGATATAGTACTGGCTCGAATAACCTAGGTTCCGTAGGCTTCTTATTTTTAATCCCTTTTTATTGGTTTCTTCTTGCCCAAAATACCAAGCGCTGTCACGATCGTGGGAACTCCGGATGGTTCCAGATTATTCCATTATATGGACTTTGGATGGCATTTGGCGAAAGTGACAGATTCGTGAACGAATATGGCCCCAATCCCAAAGGCGATAATTTCCAAACAAGATTTTAACAAAACCATATTAGATAGATGAAAAGGATTTCTTTGATTGCTAATTCGAGTATTCAATATTACAAGTATGAGGTAAATATTGATCTCGAGTTTGGCAAGGAAAACAGATTTTATTACCACCAACCGTTCGATACCAATTTTTTTGATTTTATTCTCGATCCGATATTTAAAATTACAAAGGATGGAAACGAAAATTATTATCGGTTACAGGAACTGATTGACAAAGGTTTTGTGATCAATAAACGATTAAAGGATGAGGCCGATTTGAGTACCTGTAGTGATACATTGACAGAAGTTTACGAAGAAAGTAACCTCAAGCAAACACTCAAACAATACCAAAATAAATGGATTCCATTACCGGTATTTAAAGAAAATGCAATCAACCGTGATCTGCTGTACCCCACAGATTGGGTGCGCGTATTTTTTACCTGTGATGAGGAGTTCTCAACGGCAAAAATTGTAATTGCTGTGGATACATCCCTTGCCAGAAATGAAAACGATAAAACGGGACCTCAACTAAGTAATAATCCCGACGAGAATATTTTCCGGATTCAGTCCGATGAAATCAATCTCAGTAATTTTTTGTTCACCCAAGACAATTCGATCGGATGGATAGATCGGTATTTAGCCGATTTATTTTATGATAAAAACGAAGAAGACCGGTATACACACCCTATCAAGAAATATATAGCCAAATATATCCTTTTGGTCAAATGGTTGGCAGCGCAAGCCGAGTCTCCCGAGATCCAACTTTTTACGGACAATATCCGAAAAAAAACTGTTGACCTCGTAATTGATATTGGCAATTCGGCCACCTGTGCGCTATTATTCGAAAATAAGGATCACGATAGTTTTGACTTTGATAGTGTCAAGAAACTTATCATTCAAGATTATACCAATCCGCATTTGGAGTACAATAATTCATTTCCGATGAATATGTTGTTTAGCGAATCGAGCTTTGGAAACATTGATAAAGATAATTATCACAACAATAAATTTATTGTTCCCAGTTTGACGCGTATCGGTTTTGAAGCAGAAAAGCTGATCAATTCTGCGAGCACAAATCTGGATCTTGGCTACGAACTTAAGACCTATAACTCCAGTCCGAAGCGATACCTTTGGGACGATCAGATGAGCGACCGGGAATGGGAATTTCAGCCGATTAAATCCAGTCGGGTAAAGAAAGTATACCTGAATGGGATATCTGAACAATTGAGTTTAGACGGCAGTTTAAAGAGCGCAGGGTCGGCATTTGGAGCTAAATCCATGTTTTCGAGGGCTTCCTTGATGAAATTTGTGTTCCTGGAAGTATTGATGCATGCCCATGTACAGATCAATTCCTATAAGTTTAGAGAAGAACATGGCGAAATGACCATGCCTCGAACAATCAAACGGATTACAATATCATGCCCTACTGGTATGATTCAGCATGAGCAAATCGCGCTAAGGCAAGCAGCGGTAGAAGCGTGTGAATTGCTGGATGGTTACCAACGTTTCTACTTTGATCAGGATGAAAATACAAACTGGTTCAAAAAACCAGAGATTATTCCATCTATTCAGGATATCTCCAAAACCCTCAGCCAGCTGGAAGATAAAAAAGATTGGATGTATGATGAGGCGACCTGTAGCCAGCTTGTTTTTGTTTACAGCCTCTTTTCGAAAAAATTGAGAAGCAACAATTATGTGATTGACCATTTTTTATTCAATAATAAGAATGCGTTAAAGATTGCTTCGATTGATATCGGTGCGGGGACAACTGATATAATCATCAATCAATATCAACTTAAGACCTCAAATAAGATTCAGGAATTGATTCCACAACCGCTATTCTGGGACAGTTTTAAATTGGCGGGAGATGACCTGATGAAGGAGCTAATCCAAAAGCTGATTATTCGTAGTCCCTTAAAAATGGATGATTCAACCATTGAAGGATTGGAAAATTATGGGAGATCAAAGGGGATTGTAGACATCCAAAGTCGGATCAATGGATTTTTTGGAGAGAATTCCAATAACATGGGCTATCTCGCAAAGATGATGCGTAAGTCATTTGTTCATCAGGTGGCGCAGCCTATTGTACTTAAATATCTCCAGCAAGCAAATCATCAAGAATGCTTGGAAATGTCTTTCGAAGAAATCATTGGACGTAAATTTGAAAATAGTGCACTTGTCAACTATTTTGAACGGGTAATCGGTTTCAATTTTTTGGAAATTCGATGGACAATATCGGCTAAGGTCGTCAATGAGATCGTTTCGAGTGTATTTGAGGGACTGGTTCGTCAAATGTGTCTGGTGATTAACCAGTTTGAGTGTGACTTTGTGGTCTTGTCCGGAAAGCCTGCATCCCTGTTTAGCTATGAGGAGCTGTTCAAAAAATTCCTATTTGTTTCGCCGACCAATGTGATCAATCTCAATAATTATTGGATCGGAAAATGGTATCCGTTCGCGGACAATATGGGGAATATTGAAGATCCCAAGACGATTGTTGCTGTAGGTGCAATTATCGCTTTGATGGCTGCCAAATTGAAGAAGATACAGGACTTCAATTTAAATACGATAGAGTTGATTAAAAATCTGAATTCAACAGCCGACTATATTATTTCCAAAGAAGAAAATAGAAAAGAAGTCATATTGACTCCGCAAAAAAATGAACAAACCTTTCTACTTAAATCACTTCCTTTTGAGTTTGGCTATGCTAAATATCTATCGCGAAACTACACCTATTCTGGTCTCTACAGATTAAGTATAGATCATAGACAGATGGAAGAGATTGTCAAAAACCGTTTTGTTGGTCGCGATGCATCATTTTATGAAGAGCAAGTGGATAAAGAGCGCGGTGAAATTCTACGGCATCTGCCGCTGAAGGTGACCATTGCCAGAGATTGGGATGAAAGTAAGGAAATATTGAAGATCGAACATATCGAAGATAATGAAGGGAATGAGAAGCCGGGACGTTTCTTTCAGCTCCATTATCAAACCTTGGATAGCGTACAGGGATATTGGTTAGATACTTGTGAATTCGTTTTATAGCAAAGAAATGTCGAATAATTATTCTGAATTAGAAATCAAGCTTATCGAGGAATTTATTTCTGGTAAGATCGATCTTATACAGGGATCGATTCAATGGGCAGACAAAAATCTAAAATATGAAGAACGCAATAAAGTGCTTCTCATGTTGAAGAACAGTCTGAATACAATTAAAAAGGTTCAGGGCAATATCGGTAACAAACCGGTCATCGCTGTCTTCGGGGCAAGCCAGGTGGGAAAATCCTACTTAATCAAAAACTTGCTGAGTGATAAAAGCAAGCCTTTTGAAATTGAAAATGATGGTAAACAATATGATTTCCTAAAGCAAATAAATCCCCCGGGAACTGGAGCCGAAAGTACAGGATTGGTCACTCGATTTACGGTTGACCAAGATCCTTCGTTTCCAGATTTTCCGATAAAAGTGAATTTGCTAGCACCAAAAGACCTATTGTTGGTGTTACTTGATGCCTTTTTTCTGGATCTTAAGAAAATTACATCTTTTCCCTCAAAAGGAGATTTTGAAGCACATCTTAAAAAACTGGAACTTGAGCAAACGGAAGCCCAGCAGGATTTTTTAACTGAATTTGATGTGCTTGAGATTAAGGAGTATTTTGAGAAGAATCTTTCGCAACATACCATTTTGTTTGAAGGTCTCTATGAAACAAGGTTCTTCGAACGGATAGGACGTATCATCCGCCACTATGGAGTCGCAGATTGGTCGCGCATATTTGATATCCTTTGGAACAAGGAGATCTTATTGACAGAACTATTTATCAACTTGATCAATAAGCTGAAATTGGTACAGTTTACACACTACGGTTATATTAAGTTCGATAATGTCCTGCGCGAGGGGGGAGCTATTCTCGATGTTAAACGTTTGGGAGAACTCAGTGCTGATTCTGAAACGGGCATGGCAACTCTCAAATTGAGTAACGGTTCTGAGATTCAGATCGAAGTACCTGCATTGTCAGCTTTGATTGCCGAACTTGTTTTTTCGATTCCCGAAGGGCTTGTTGAATCCAAAGAATTTTTAAAATACAATGATTTATTGGACTTTCCGGGAGCCCGTAGCCGTCTGGCATTGGATCAATCGGATATTTCTACAAAGAATATTGATGCTTTGTTATTGCGGGGCAAGGTTTCTTATCTTTTTAATAAATACTCCCTTGACTTCAATATCAATAACCTTTTGTTCTGTACCAATGACAAGCAGCTGGAAGTTAACGAAATTTCTTCCCTGTTATACAACTGGATTGAGAACAATGTCGGGGGAAGTCTAGAAGAACGGTCAAGATCACTTCAGGAAGCCATTCTTCCACCACTGTTTGTCATCTTTACCTTTTTTAATAATCAGATTAAGTTTGATACGACAAACGATGGAGAATACCTGGAATCCCCTGAGAAGTTAAACTATAAATGGCATACGCGTTTTGAGCGTTTCTTCGAGCAGGAGATCGTTACGCAATCGCGCAACTGGCATACAAAATGGACATCCCAAGAAAATCTGTTCAAAAACTTCTATCTGTTGCGGGATTACAAGTATTCGAACGATACGTTTATGGGGTTTGAACAAGAAGGGCAAGAGATCGCAATTCATCCGGAAAGGGAGAATTTTTTGAAAGTCATGAAGCAGTCGTTTACACGATATGGTTTTGTCCAAAATCATTTCAAGGATGTCGAAAAAACATGGCAACAAGTCGCTTCCATCAATCATGATGGATCTGCGTTGATTATTGAGTCCTTGGCGAAGGTGTCAGGAAACAAAACCAAAATAAATCATAACCTTCAAAAGTTAAATACAATTCTAACTAAGATACAGCGGGATCTTGAACGTTTTATCCATAAAGACGATGTCACTATCATGCGGGAGACGCAGATGCGTCAGGTAAATCAGTTTCAGTTGGCTTTTAACAGTGCCTTAGTCAAAGATCTTGGATTGTTTAACGTTTTTATTGACAGTCTTTCGATTAACCCTACCGATATTTTTCAGTTGCTGAATGAACATATGGTGGTTGATACCAGTCGCCGCATATTGGATGAAACCACACAGGAGTCCATCTTATTGGTTCAGTATCCGGAGTTGAAACAAGCAAAAACGAAAGAAGAAATGCTGACCATCCTGCAAAAGCATCTTTGGCTTTCATCGCATGAAGCCGTTGAAGACTTTTTAAAGGATAGTGGTATCACAATCACTGATTTATTTCAACCGGAAGAGACCAATTCATCGAAGTCTGAGTATTATGTTCAATTGATTCTCGAATCTTGGTTAACGAAGATTAACAACTTGGATCAGTACAAAGATTTCATTGCACATGGTCTGAATAGAAACAGTTTGATTTTCGTTGTAAGTTACTTTAAGGAACTGCTTAAAAAGCGACATGTTGCTGCCAAAATAGTCATATTGCTGAATGATATCATTTCTGAGATAGATGTCAACCATGGTTATGAAATATTTTTGACCGAAACCTTCTCCCTAGTGATCAATGAATTAATTTTCAATTTTGATGTCAACTATTTTACGGAAGAAGAGAAAGAGGAAGCCAGAAACATC
Organism: Sphingobacterium sp. UBA7625; assembly: GCF_002484085.1. NCBI lineage: Bacteria > Pseudomonadati > Bacteroidota > Sphingobacteriia > Sphingobacteriales > Sphingobacteriaceae > Sphingobacterium > Sphingobacterium sp. UBA7625. The sequence goes on along the minus strand of NZ_DLJD01000028.1, from coordinate 351,845 downwards.
TTGGCTTCTAACCCCAATCGTTTTTTTGAACGACAATTTGATACATCAGCCAGCGCGGTATCCGCTTTGTTCGACGCCGAACATATTGATGTACGCGTAGTAGCCTTACAGAAATATAATAAGTGGATTGAATACCTACGGCTTTCTTTACTTGTCAACGCAGGATATATCGATTACGATGAGCAGGCCAATCAGGAATTAAAATTATTGGTCGAACAGTATTCACCTTTTCAATTGGTTTAAAAATGCAAAAATTTCACTCAATAGCAACGGATAGGTACATTCCATTATCGTTTGACAATGCTTACCTTTTTAATCAATACGATAGAATCAGTAATTTTTTAGTCTTTAACCTGGATAAAAAGTATCGGAATTTTTTGGCTAAGCCTGTCAAAAACAACTATGATATTGATTGGTACAGTGTGCATATGGAGCTTCAACCGGTAGAGCAGTCGCCTTACCGGGAATATGGTCTCAAACAATACTGGCTGGTTATGGAGGAACTCCAAAAACGTATAGAAGATCTTATGCGCAATAAAGACTCCAATGTTCAGTATTGGGGAGCAATTCTCCAAGCAGTCTTTAATCCAGAGGACAATCTTATTTTCACCAACGGACAGGATATCTGCATCATCTGGGGGTGGAAGTTTGAGAATAGCCACAATCGGAAACCTCAGCTTCTTGGCGATAGCTTTCAGGAGACAATGAACACGCAGGATACACCATTGCCACCGCAGATTCCAGATCTTGATCACTCAATAGCTGACATCGTTGCACCCAAAAAGCCCGAAAGACTGGAGTCTCCGCCTGCTATTGAAGTCCCTACTTCCTCTCCGGATATCCCAGAGGAATATTTTATGGCTGATGTCAAAGAGAAAAATATTGCTGTAGAAACAGCCAAGAAAGAAAGTTTTCTGGCCTTTCTAAAATATATAGCGGTGACTTATTGGTGGGTGCTGATCGTACTACTGGTATTGATCTGCTTTGTCTTCTTTTTTAAATCTCTAATCCACAGGTCGTAATGGAACATGTAAAAAACAAATCTCTCACCAATTATTGGTGGCTTTTTTATCCTCTATTGTTTTTGCTTATCGGTCTCCTTATTTATGCGTTGTTTTGGAACCCAAGTAGTTCGCTAGAAGTCCTAAATCAGCAATTAAAGGATTGTAGAGATAGCCATGCCCATACAGCTGCTCCAAAGGGCCAGTCAGGAGAAATTGAAAAACCGGGGGAGATTATGCAGACGCCAGAATTGTCAGACGAAATAGAAAATAAAGAAACACAGCTTGATCCGCGAGAACCTCCAAAAAATGCTGTTGTTAACTGCGATGCAAAGGTAAAATCCGGTGGTCAGGGAGTCACCAAGACCAAACATATTATGGGTGACCAATCAGGCAGGGTTATTTTGCAGTACGATACCAGAGAAATACCGGATGAGATTAAGGTATATTATAATGGAAAACTCATAGCAGAGACAGGGGGGCTTGTTGCTGGAGCGGGTCAGTTAGAATGGGCCTATGAAGCTATATCGGGCCAACCTAATTATTGCTATGTGGAAGTTTCAGCACCTACACCCCGTACTGTCTGGGATTATATCGTCAATTGTCCACTTTAATAATCGATCCATGAAAAAGTCGAAATACCCCTATTATTATTACTTGGCTCTCGTAGCTTTTGTATTGTTAAGTATTCTTTTTTGGATGTTCTATCTGACAACAGCAAACGGTTTGCGACAAGACCAAATGCAGTCTTCGCCAAATGGGCAAGATGAAACAGCCAAACCGGTCAATTTACAGACAACCTTGGTCCTGGATTTTGATCCACTGTTGATTGCACCGAATACCTACAAAATTTAAGTCTAGAAAAAAAGAAAATTTAGTCTATATGAAACAAGAGAATTTTTTGTTTGTGGATGTGGTTTCATCCATTTTCCTGCTCGTCCTGTTACTCTGTAATTTCTTTGGAATGCTCTATATGACAGAGGGTAACATGTTGCTTAGCCTAGCCGTCAGCCTGATTATTGTAGTCTGTTATTATTTTGTTTTGCAGTTGCTGAAACGGAATAAAGAGCGTATGCTCAATCAAGGGTATCTGAAGAGTACCGCCAGTTTGTTTTTTATTGTATTCGTTGTTTTTGGCCTGATCAGCTATGTCTTTATGATCCATTTGGTCAATATTGAGAAAAACAGCAAAAAGGCAATTCAGAAAGAAGCAGATGAAAAAGTGTTGCTTGTGAAAGATTTAGCCACACAATACGATAAACGCGCAAATGAATCTATGCAGACTTTTGAGGCGCTGTTTAAAGGTAAGTTACAAGCCTATAAAAATCAGCGCACAAACGTACTGCGCAATGAATTAGGAAATCCACCTTTTAGCCTTCCCGAAGCTATTTTGAACAGCCCGTCTGCAAGTATTGATGTGTCGGCCAGTACCAATGCTATATTGAATGCTTATCAAATTAAATACAACAACAACCATAAGTTGTTGGACAGTCTGGTATTCAAAAAGGCCGATAGTTATAATCAGATTTTTCAGCAGTGGGATAGGCTTAATCTGGCGGCGAACTATCTTGCTTTGAACGATTTTGTGAAAAGTAGTGCAAATCTTGTGAATGAAAAAATCAAGGAGCTACCCGTTGACAATGAACCGATCAAAGTTACGATCAGTGAACGCAATTTGCCCTTGGACAGCCCGATTGCATTAGCGAAGATCTATTCGCCCGATTATCTCCTTCCACTGATTATTATACTGATTATGCATGCCTTTATTTTGATCCCTTACTTCACGTATCGGGTGCGCAAATATAATAGCCCTCGTGTAAAAGATCCTGAAGCGGAAATTATTAATCGAGGTGGAACAATAGAACTTTAATACCTAAAAAGATGGATAAGCATAAAAAACAAAATATTTTATCGAACTGCAACATGGTTCCATTGCCTGCTTTGGACCAGGCAATAGTGGGCGGATTTATCGCATTTGATGAATTGGAGCAGCACGGTCTGACCAGGGACAAACTGAAAGAGTTGCAGCTTTTGGATGATAGCCGGAATGGCAAAATTGTTTTGCCACCACCAATCCCCGGTTTACCAAATATTGATGTCGAGCTGCCGCTGATGCCACCAATACCAGGAATGCCGCCATTACCTACAATGACCAGTCCAAGTGCTCCGATTCAGACCAGTGAAACATTGCTGGAACAAATCAAGAACAATGAAATTTCTGCCGACGATATCAAAAAACTTATTACGGAGAAGAAACTGACGTTTGACTATCTTGAAAATATTGGTATCGAAAAGAGAGTCGTTCAGGCATTGAAATTCTATAGCAGTGCTTCGGCCTTTACAATTTTCAAGAAAATTGAGGACTTGCCACCTATGGAAAATGGACGGACAGATCTTTATATGGTCGGTATGCCCTTTTCGGGTAAATCAACGATCTTGGCAAGTCTCATCAAACATTCCAATAAGCAGGGTATATTAATGCACGATAGCTATAATCCCGATGGTAATAAGTACCTGGAGACGCTGAAGAGAAATTTAGACTATGGGATACTTCCTATAGCGACGGACAAGGCAAGCTACAATTATATTGCTACTTCACTTAAAGACCCAATGGGTACCACTCATCCATTTAATATTGTGGAGGTTCCGGGTGAGAATTATGTGAAGATCTTTAACCAAGGCTTTGAAAATTCGGAGATCCCGCAATTTATCAACTATGTCAAAAGCAACAATAAAAAAATACTGGTTTTTATTATTGATGCCATGTCACATGACAAACGTTTTGATGATGAACAATTCTTTGGAGCGTTAGACCAAAGCATCGCCTATACCAATATCATTTCGATTTTTAAGGATTCCAAAGTGCTGGAGAATACCGATGCAGTTTATTTTGTAGTCAACAAGTTCGACTATATCAAACAGACCAGGTATCTGCATGATGAGCGCGCCGATAGCGAATTGGCATTGGATTATATGAATCAGGAATTTCTTTCCCTTATTGAAAATTGCAAAACCGCACGAGAGAATTCCAGAAACCAATTTAAGATCAAAATATTACCCTTCTCCATTGGTGAAATAGTTTATGATAAGATTGTCACCACTATTGAGGATAAATATCCACAGGAACTGGTAAAGAATATGTTGGAGGATAGTTTTGTCGTAAAAGGCGGCGCATTTTGGAAAAGATTTTTTTAAGAAATATTTATGGATACTATACACTATAGAAGCAGGGTACATCTTCTGATCGAGCGTACTTTGAATGGGTTGGATTATGATTATATTTCATCCGGGTTGAATCAAAATGAGTTAGAGAGGCTGCAATTGTCATTTGATGAGAGAAATCAAGTAGGTCAGTTTAATGAGGGGTATTGTTATTCTGTAAAGCGGACCGCCCAGCATTTGATTTATTCGGTTATCAATACGAGTATGAAGGATAATGCAAAGCGCAATGGCTTTCTGGCGGTTCGGCTGATCGTTAAGCACAATGAGCATATTACCAGTGTCATGCAATATTTATTGCAGATTACAACACAATATATAAATCATATAAAAGATAGCAGTTTAAACAATCAGAACTACGATCTCATTTTGGATGAAGCGGCAAAGAGTATTAAACAGAACAATAGTATTAATCCGAAGATTACACCAGACAAGACTATTTTTTATCAGTTTTTAAATCTCTCCCTAGATCAAAGCGAAGCATTCAACAATCCAAAATTGGTTTACGCTACAAAAGTCTACTTTCTGGACGAACAGTCATTACATAATGAAGCCGTAGCGAAGCAGTTTGGTTTTCAGCCCGTAGAGGATTTATTTGCTCAGGTCCGTAAGATTACGTTTAACAATACCACTACAAACGGGTTGCGCCTCAAGATCAACGAGGAAGAGGAACGTAGTTTATTAAAAGATCAATTCTTGATCTGTATGAAAGGTGACCGTATTCAATACAAGCTTACCTTTGATACACGTTATAAGGAAGTATCCATTTTCGAGGGGGAGATAGAAGTGCGCCCTGAAGAACCCAGACCGCCAAGACCTTCAAACCAAGAGCCTGAACGAAGCTCAAGTGGATTGGTATGGGCCTGGATTATTGGGCCAATTCTGGGAATTGCTATCGGTTACTGGGGGATTGAATTTGCTATGAATTTAGTAGGAATAGGACAAAAGGCTGAAGTAAATGTAGCTGTAGAAATTGTTAAACCGGTTGAGAATTTTAGCTTCAAAATTGATACTGCCAAGAGTAGGGTACTTTACCTTGAATTTGCCGATTCTACCTTGCAAAATTATGTTTTCAGTTATAAAGGAAAAGCTGAAGGCTGGAAGTTTTACAAAAAAGGAGAGGAGAAGAATGCGAAGGCTTTGACCAAATCCGAGTTACGATCTATTTTCCAGGACGAGGATCGAGTTCTTAATTTTTGTGATCAGCTTACGTCGCAGATAGCAAGCGATATTCCGGAGGATAATCCTGCTACTACTAAATCAAGACCGATAGATAGCGAGGAGATTACCGCCGATAAAAATAATAAATCACAGCCGGAGAAGCCTGAAAAACGATCTAGCCAGCCAGCAAAAGGAGGGACTAAAAGCCATGAATCAAAAGTATAGGGGACTTTATTTTTTGGGAGCTACCCTAGGGGTTGGTTTACTGATTGTTGGTTCAATGAAGCTTATGAGTTCATCCCCAGCTCAGCATGGCGCTACGAAGCAATCGGATATCACAACATCAAGTGGGCATAAAGTGTTGGAAAATAAGATCAAGGAGCTTTCCGAAGACAACGTTAGTCCGGCACAGTACAACAATTTGCTGATCGAGATCAATAATGCGGCTTCGCAGAATCTATTTAATAAAGCGATTCAGGACATGCTGCTCCAGCAACTCAATGACAGATATACTCAACTGAGCATGGACCGCATCAATAAATTGCTTCTTTCAGATCCTGTAAAACAAGCAGAACTTAATATTCTGGTCGCTCATCTGGAGAGTACCTTTGGTGCGACGCCAGAGGTTACTACAATTAAAAAGAAAGTCAAAGCTTTGAATCACTATACGGAAGTCCTGCCACAGAGCGTAAACTTACTGATTAGTCAAGGTTTCGCGGAGTTTGATGAAGGGCGGTATAGGGCTTTAATGAACGAACTGGAGCGGATGCCAAACCTAGATGCAAATCTCAAAAGAAAGAAATCTGTTCTTGCCGTTAGAAATGCTGGCGTAAGCAAGCTGCAGCAATTTCATCAGAATTACGAAAACTGGAATTTAAACATGAATTTATAAAACAAGGATCCTTCCGTTAAACAGTGGTTGTATCAGATAAAACCTACATAGATTAAATCTAGCAATATGAAATATTTATTAACCCTTTTTTTAATGGGGCTGGTCACTTTTTGCTTTGCTCAGGCGACCAACGATGACTTATTGGCCCAGGCCAAAGCACTAACGGACGACGGCTTTTATGAAGAGTCCATAAATACCCTAAATAAAATTCACGGAAAGGCAAAGACAAAAGAATTTGTGGACTACTTCCTTACCGTAAACTATTTCAAATTATTGGATAATGGTGACTATCCATCTTTTGAACTCATCAATAAGGTCCGTAGCCAAGGCAATCTGTTTTTGAAAAATTACCCCAAATCAAGCAACCTCGGTAATGTAAAAAGGATAGTCGACAAAATGTATGATTATCCAAAGACACAGCAAAGCTATGATGATACCAAGAATCGAATCTTACAGGAAAAAAAGACCGAAAGACAACAGCTCTTGTTAACAGCGATCAGGAAATCCTACGAGGTACAAGATTATGCCCAGAGTTTAGCCACCATTAAGGTTGCTAGAGAATCAGGATATGATGAAAGCCCTGTCCAATATTATGATTTTATGGTGAAGTACAAACTATATGATCAGAGTCCCTCGCAAACATACCATGAAGTAGAATCTATAGTTGCACTTGGAAATGCTATTTTAAGCGGTGATGATAATTCATTAGCGAGGTTAAGTATGGCGGAAACGCAGCAGATAAAAAATATAGTTGGCGGATTACCAAAGTCTTTGGATGATTTTCGAAAAAGAGAAGAAGATAAGCGTGCAGCAGCTTTGGCCCTGCAACGGCAAAATAAATTTGCGGCTATATCAGCCGACTATGATGCACAAGAGTATAACAACATAATATCAGTTAAAAACGATTTTCCTGAAAATTCCCTTGAATATCTAAAAGTAAGCTATTTTCAGGCAATGAGTCGTTATCGACAGCTAAAAAGCCAATCCGACTATGAGTTTTCAGAGTTATTAACCGTGCGATCCAATTTGCAAGTTTATCTCGGTAAATATGCCGATGCTAATCAGACTTATAAGAATGATGTCATGATAGCAATGGATGATTTGAACAAAAATTATCCTACCTCTCAATATGCTTATGATGCGCTGTTGAAGAAGCGGGAGAAAGAAGAACTTAAAGCTCTTCGTAGGGCCAATCGAAAAATGTTCACCAATATTGGCTACGAGTATGGAAAATTAGCACCCATCGGTGTACGGTTTGAAGTCGGCGGCGGTTTTGTGGGTTTTTTCACGACGATACGCTATGGATTAAAAACAGACCGTCAGCTCGACGAGTATTATTACAATACCAATCGCTCCCAACCGAATAAAACCGAACTTATAGTGGGGCCCAATTTAAAGGTGGCTGACTGGTTGCTGTTGAATATCGGTGGCGGCTATGGAGTTTATTCACATCTATATCGCAATGACTATGCACAACGTGAAGGTTATGGCAGAACAGGTTATTTTGCCGGTTATGGAGGCCTGACTCTTCGCCTCGGTACTTACGTCAATCTCATTGGCGGTGCCTCCTTGATGGCTATCGATAAACAATTTTCATCTAAAAAATTTACGCAACCTGAATTTACTGGCGGCATAACATTTAATATCCGATAATAATGAAACCTACCAATTTTATACTACGAAACCTTTATTTGCTGTTGATTTTGACCGTTCCATGGGTATCCTGTGATGACAAAGATCAGTTTGATTTTAATCAACATAATAAAGTTGCTGTGACAACACTGCAGGTAATGGGAGTAACCAAAAACGATGCTACTTTAAACGGAAGGGTGAATACCGAAAATGGAGAGGCGCTAACAGAGATAGGTATTTGTTATTCTACACAATCTAAACCAACAATTTCCAGTGAAAAAGTGATCATGACCAGTAATTTGGATACCGGAGCTTTTACCTTGCATATCCAAAGTCTTAAACCTTCAACGACCTATTATTATAGGGCATTCGCAACCAATGCCTCAGGAACAGCCTATGGCGATCCGTTGAGCTTTACCACCCAAAGCGGTTATGTCTCCAAGCTAGAAACAGAAGCTGCGACAGCTATTACACGCGTGTCAGCACAGCTAGGCGGAAAGATTACCGATGATGGGGGATATCAGGTCACCAGTAAAGGTATCTGCTATAGTTATACCACATCTTTTCCAACAATTTCCAATGATAAGCTCGCAGTGGATACACAAAGCACATCATATAAAGCCAGCCTAACTAAATTAAAGGCCGGTACAACCTATTATGCACGTGCTTACGCAACTTCGTCAGTGGGGACAGGCTACGGTCAGATTATAAGTTTTACGACGGCATCACCCATTGTAGCCTCAGGGATATCAACAGCAGCAGTCAGTTCAGTTACCTATTCTTCGGCTGCGGTAGGAGGCGCTGTTCTGGAAGACAATGGGGCATCGATTACTGTACGGGGCTTGTGTTATAGTGCCACCAATAGCCTGCCCAGTATTACTAATGGATCCGTCGTGAATATCGGTTCGGGGACGGGATCATTCTCTGGCCAACTGACAGGATTGGCAGTAAATACAACCTATTATGTACGTGCTTTTGCTACCAATAGTGCCGGTACAGCTTATGGGCCAGTTGTAAATTTTAAAACCTTACTGCCAGATTTGCCCAGTGTTTCTACAATGACTCCAACGAGGGTAACGATGATTTCCGCCTATACGGGCGGTTATATTGGAAGTACCGGTGGCGGAAAAATCAGTTCAAAGGGTGTAGTCTATAGCAGCAGTAATGCCGCGCCAACATTGAACAGTGGGACAGCTATTTCAGGTGGGGCAGGTCCCGATAATTTCTACATGACACTTTCTGGCTTACAATATAACACCACCTATTATGTTAGATCATACGCAACCAATGAGGCTGGTACGTCCTATGGAAATATCTATACTTTTAAAACCTTGTTGCCAAGCTTACCTTCCAATCTAAATACCTACAGTGCTTCGAATATTCAGCAGAGTTCGGTCTATGTGTCTGGTTATGTGGGGACAGCGGGGGGTGGGACTATTACTTCAAGAGGTATTGTATATAGCAATACAAATTCGTTACCGACGGTTGGCAACAGTAACTCCGTTAGCTCAGGAACCGGTACTGGAAGTTTAAATGTCATGCTGACGGGCTTGGTTGCAGGTAGGACTTACTATGCCCGAGTATATGCAACCAATGAGGCAGGTACCGCCTATGGAAACATAATTTATTTTACCACCTCTTCACCTTATACGGCACCTACGGGAGTGACCACCTCATCAGTTAATGGAATTGGCAGTTCCTATGCGACCTTCAATGGTTATGTCGCAACAGATGGCGGAAGTACAATGACCGAAAGGGGATTTGTTTATAGCACTTATTATACCGCGCCAACGCTGTCCACAGGAACCAAAACAACCATAAGTGGTAGTGCGACGGGGTATTTTTCTAAAAGTGTGATAGGACTAACTCGATATACCACCTATTATGTCCGGGCATATGCTACTAATGCTTATGGTACCACGTACGGATCGGTCACTGCTTTTTACCCCTATTAAATAACAACTGAAAAGAGGAAGGACGTTCTAAGATAATAGAACGCCCTTCCCCTTTTTGCCACACGTTTTATTCGTCACTACTTATTTTGATGGCGTTACTGCTTACAAACCCGACAAGCCCTTTGTCAGTTTGTACCTTTGCCCAGTTACCGATATTTGAAAGACAGGTTAGTTTTTGAGTCCGATAGATAATCGTAATAATTGGAAAATCTAGCGCAGGCCCCTTTCTCAAGTCTGCTTTTTCAATTTTTAACTCCACTTTTTTTAGGTGGTAGTCTTTATTTCCCGATGATGTGTTGTCACTTGGTTTTGCAGGTGCTTTCACCGGATCTTTTTGTTTCTTGATTTTAGGCGTAGATTTCTTTTTCATATCAAGATTACATACACCACAGGACCCACCACGCGTACAGTGTGCACATTTACTGCAATTGCGACAGGCGGTACAGTACGCAGAGCCTGTGCATCTTCCGAAAGCGTGTTCATGATCTACAACAGCATAGGTATTTGCTGCGGTCTGGCTAAATCCAAGCTGTGCTGATAAAGCTGTTGCCAACAGTATGTTAATAATTTTTATCATAATAATGCTTTTATTCTTTACTGGTTCCATAGTCCAAGTTGATGCTCCCTCGCATACTGCTGGGCATCAACAAAGCGTTGCTGATGTTTTACATTTGGTGGGATAGTCATTAATACAGCATACCCCTCTTTAATGATTTTTTCATTGATGAGGGTGCCATCTGCAAAGTATGCATAGGCCAGGGTACGCCCGTATTGATCCAGGGGATTAACATCGAGTTCTAATTTAACAGATTTATTCAACAGCAGCTTTTGCGCATATTTTGATGCTTCTTTTCCAAATGGTTGCTCTTTCTTATGAAAGTAATTGCGGGGTTCTGGCGCGTCGATACCGATCAGTCTAACTTTAATCCGTTTGCCATTGTCATCTTTGCACCAAAAAGTATCCCCATCGGATACTTTGGTGATCTTATAGTTCTTGGCTGTTGTTATATTTAGGTGATCAGGACTACCGCTAACGAAAGCCGCAAACCGATTGGTTTGAACTTCTTTTTTCTGGTTACAGCTAATCAGCGATGTTGAAATTAACATAAGCGAGCTGAACAACATGGTCCATTTTTGATTGATACTTTTCATTTGGTGATCTTGTTTTCTGTTACCTTCTTTTTCCTTTTCTTCGCTTATTACTCTTCTTTTGTCTTCCGGGCTGGATTTCTTTGTTGCACCATGCGCATTGATCCTACAGTTTTAATTATTTATAGATGAATAATATGATTCAAAATTAGGATTTACATTTTCCCGGATTTATGGTTTCCCGTAAAAGGCCCTGGTCGTTAGTTTCTACTTTTGAATTATCAGAAAAAAGTAATAACATAATCGCTTTATAGTAAAATCAAATAAGCCATTATTAAAAATTAAAAAATATGGATTTTAAAGATGAGATTCGTCAATTTGCCAAGCGTGTTGACCGACTTTTACCACAGATCAAAACAGAAGAAGCTACAAAGACATCCTTGGTGATGCCATTTTTGAAGATATTGGGGTATGATGTTTTTGATCCTTTTGAGGTGCAACCTGAATTTATCGCTGATATCGGAATCAAAAAAGGGGAGAAGGTTGACTATGCCATATTACGTGAAGACAAGCCTGTAATCTTAATCGAATGCAAACATTATGCGGACGGGCTTGATCCGCACAATTCACAGTTGTTCCGCTATTTCCACACCACAGAAGCTAAATTTGGTTTATTGACCAACGGCGTAGAATACCGCTTCTACACAGACCTTGTTACGCCAAACAAAATGGACGAGAAACCATTTTTTGAATTTAAGATTATGGATATCAAAGACAATGAGGTATCCGAATTGCGTAAATTCCATAAGACAGAATTTGATCTCGAAAGCATTTCCAGTGTTGCGAGCGAATTAAAATACTTTAATGAGCTGACAATTTTAGCTATGGCAGAAATGCAGAATCCGAGTGACGATTTCGTTCGTTTTTTTGCGAAGCAAGCCTATCCAAGTGTTGTCACAGCAAAGGTTTTGGAGCAGTTTACACCATTGGTCAAGCGTGTTTTTACACAGATCGTCAATGATCAGATTGCAGAGCGCCTTAAAAGCGCGCTAAAGAAGGAAACTGAGGCAGAGGAAAAGAATGCTGCGATAGCTCCTGTTGAACCAGATGCGGTGATCGTCACTACCGAAGAGGAGATTGAAGGGTACTTGATCATTAAATCAATTTTACGGAAGGATATTGAGGTGGGGCGTGTTTTCATGCGGGATAATCAGTCCTATTGCGGCATCCTACTCGATGATAACAATCGCAAACCGATCTGCCGATTCTATTTTACGCCCAATCGCCTGCGTATAGGTTTGTTTGACAAAGATAAAAAGGAAGCCAAATATGATCTGGACTCTTTGGATGATATCTACAAATATTCAGAGCAGATTGTCGATACAGTCGTTAACTACTAATTATCCCTATGATGATACGTGGAAACCTTAAGAAACCAAATATATTTTAAAAATTATTTTATCGCCTGGAAATTATGAAAAGAACAATTTATCTAACAACACTTGTGCTATTGATGTTTTCATGCACAAAACCTTCTGAGGAAGAAAAGGCTAAGGCTCTAATCAAAGAATATATACTTAAATATGCAAATGATCCTAAGAGTTATGAGGCAGTAGAGTTTGGGTCTTTAGATTCATTGCAATCAATCGACATGATCGGGACCGGGGCAGAGTATTTTAATCTGCAAAATGAATTTTCAAAAAGTACTGACATGGAGGAAAGAAAAAGAATTATGGTAAAGCAAAATAAGTTATTAAAGGATCGGCAGGGATTTCAAATGACCCATCGATATAGAGCTAGTAACGCATTCGGAGCAAAAGTGCTTTCGGATAATATTTTTTACTTCAATGCGGGCATAGATTCAATACTCGCGGTAAGAAAACCTGGGGAATAAAAAAAGTACATTTTTTTTCCCCCACGTACTGTTACGGAATTGGAAAGAAAGGTTACAATTTTGTAATCTTTCTTTTATGTTTTCAAAAGAAGAGAAAGAGCAATATTAACCTCTCGGTTGTTCCCCACCCAAAGCTTCATGAGCCGTTAGGATATTTTGAAGTGCTTGTTTTTCCCTTTGGGTTATAGTTCTATCCTTGTAATATTGTTTTCCTTCGTGACGTATTTTTACATTTTTTGATTTTATTATATCTAATATCATATTGTATTTCTCCTGATCGACCGGTGCATTGTACCATTCCCAAATTTCACCCCCGTCGTGATCCGTATTTATCTCACCATATGCAGGTGTTATTGTGTACGTTTCGTTATCTGTTTTTATAATATATCTTTCAATAAAAAGCCAATCGTCAGCGGTATATTGAATAGATAAATTTAGCCAAGGTTTAGCACCTTTCTGAGTTCCAAAGTATAAATGAAAACTATTATAATTACTGTAATTAGGCGTAGACTTATCGTAATACCAAGTTATATTTTTTATGTCGTCCGTCTTTTTTCTAAGATTTTTTATTGCCTCATTTTTTGCTCGTTCCGCTTGAGCAATGGCTTTTTCTTTAAATTCTTTTTCTTTTGCGATGTTTAAATCAATATCCTTTAATAATTCTTTAACTTCGTTGGCTTCTTTCGAATCAGGGTGTTTTTCCAATAGAGAGGATAGCTCAGATTTCGCATTCTCAAACGATTTTCCTGCAATCATCTTTTTTGCATTTGATAACATGTTTGATGATCCATATTTGAATTCATTTAATTCAGATTTTAGGGTTTCGTTTTCAGCTTTTAGCCTTTCATATTTTTCTTGTGAAATATTATTACACCCATATACAACCAACAGTGAAGTTATAGTAATCAATCTTTTCATAATCTTAATATTTTTTATCAAAAATATCTATCAAGCATCGTGGAGAAAAAAGGGAAACCGTAAAACATGGACGCAGTCTGTGATACTGATCATCGATATGTAAATAACATTAGTAAAAGAAAGTGTAATTAGGTGATCTTGAATTATACGGAAACCCGTAAAGAGCTACATAATAATTTGTTTTAATTTGCTTTTAGTGGCTGTGGAAGGGTTTGCTAAATTTTTTGTAACTTATTGAAGCTATATGGTAGATGCGCCGCACATAAAACTAATTATTCAAAAATATTAATCTAATTAAAGCTATGAGTGTATTCATTGACGGTTTTTCACATCTCCATCTTTTTTCAGAGAACGGGGGAAAGCAAAGTTTATATGATAATCAAATCGCTGCTGTTGGAGCTGTTGTAGCTCATTTTAGTACTAAAATTCAACCTGCGTTAGTCACGATGCCGACAGGAACGGGGAAAACAGCGGTAATGATTTTGCTTAGTTATGCACTCAAAGGGAAGAAGGTATTGGTTATTACACCCAGTCAATTGGTAAGAGAACAAATCGCGAATCAATTCAGAAATCCGGAGATACTTGTTTCAAAAGAGGTTATTAGCAAAGATTTCCTACCTAAGGTCTACGAAGTTGTTGGCGAAATTGAAGATAACATTGACTGGAAAAGAAAATGTGAAGAAAATGATGTCATTGTTGGGATTCCTGCAACATTAAACAAAATCCTACTTAACGAAGATCCGATGAATGCCGCCAATTTTGATCTATTATTCGTAGATGAAGCACATCATAGTCGTGCTAGTTCTTGGCAGGAAATTTTAAATAGATATATATCATCTAAACAGGTGCTGCTAACAGCGACACCTTTCAGAAGGGATAAAAAAGACATCAAAGCAAGATTAGTATATAGTTACCCCCTTAAACAAGCGTATGAAAATAAGCTTTTTAGTAGAATTGATTTTATTCCAGTAAATACAAATAATTTAGAAACACCAGACGACAAGAATATTGCTATAGCTAAGAAAGCAGAAGAAATATATTTAAATAGAGCAAACGAAGACCATAGGATAATCATTAGGACAGATAGCAGGTCAGCTGCAAACAAATTAAATACAATTTATAAAGAGCATACTGATTTAAAACTAGAAGTAATACACAGTAATCTTTCGGAAAAATTTATTAAAAGCAGAATTGCTAAGTTACGATCTGGAAATATTGATGGAGTTATCTGTGTCAATATGATGGGGGAGGGGTATGATTTTCCAGCATTAAAAATAGCTGCGGTTCATGTTCCTCATAAATCACTCGCTATTACTTTGCAGTTTGTTGGCAGAATATCAAGAACAAATATCGATGAAGGAAATATCGCAAAAGTAATTGCCGGACAGCATGAATTTGAAATAGAATCTTATCAACTATTTAGACATGATACAAAAGACTGGTCTATTGTTTTGCCTGATTTACATAAGGCTAAAATTCAAAAAACAGAAGAAGAACAGGATTTTTTTGATTCGTTTCAAGATCTAACAGAGGAAGTTCCCTTATTTGATTATGATGTGGAGGAGACTCTTCAAGTAGATGATGATGACTTACGCCCCTTTTTCCATGTCAAAGCATATGAAATAATTGTGCCACCGGAAAAAGCAGTTTTCGATAAGGAATTATTAGAAGAGCTTATTGACATTGCTGCTGAAGTTGATTTTAAAGGAACAAGTTTGTTCAAAAACCCGGTAGTTCGTCATCACCATATAAGTACTGAACACGACGTGGCTATCTTTATCGTTTCCGAATTAAAGACACCTTCCTGGTATTTAAAAGATGATCAATTAAAGGATGTAAAAAATGAATTAATCATAATCTATTTTAATCGGGATAATAGATTATTATATATCTGTTCTACAATTAAAGAAAATGAACTTTATGAGCATATTGCTGAACAATATTTGTTAGAAGGTATATTACATGATAAAATTCCTCTTCCATTATTGAAACGAGTAATGGCTGGGTGGAAGGAGGCGAAGTTGTATAATGTTGGAATGAAAAGCCGTAAAACAAAAGGGAATACCGAATCATATAAAAATATTCTCGGGTCACAGGCTCAAAAAAGTGTTCTCAATACAGATAAATATAGTTACACTAGGGGGCATTCTTTTGGAGGAGGGTTTGATCCAATTTTTAAGAAAGAAATAATGATTGGAATTAGCCCTGCTTCAAAAATTTGGACCTTAGAAGATAATAAGATCAAATATCTTACTGAATGGCTTAGTATTGTGAGTAGGAAAATAGGTGATTCTGAAATGGATAATTTAGCAGCTCCTTTATCTGATCTTGATAGTGGTAAAGTAATTGACTATTTTTCAGATGAAAGTGTATTTTTCGCGGATTGGGCACCAAGTTTTTATCATAGGTTAACTACAGTCTATTTTCTAAATGAATATGAAGAACCTGCAGAAATGGCACTTATATGCTCTTGCGATATCTCTGTCATTGAAAAAAGTAAAGATAAAGTTCTTATAAAGATTTCTAAGAATGGAAACAATGCTACAATTATTTATTCCTTAAAGCCTAAGATTAAATTTGAATATGATCCCGGGACGGAGCACACTTTAGCAATAAAGAAGGGTGAAAGATTTACCTTGGATCAAGTTTTTCTTAAACTCTTGGCCGAAGATCCTATACAACTTTATTATGAGGATTTATCTAAACAAGATGGACGTGTACTGTATGAATTTGGAAAGGAGATTGGAACGCTAAATGAAAACAGTATAATTAGTCATAACTGGCCAGATCATGTGAACTTGAAAAAAGAATTTTTCTCAAAAGAAGATATTGCAAAGAACATTGAGGAAAATGATAAGCGGGTTTCTATACATGACTATATCATTGAGGAGGCAAAGAAAACATTTGATGTCGTATTTTATGATCATGGCTCATTAGAAATAGCCGATGTCATAGGATTTAGAAAAGACAAGATCCAATTTTTCCATTGTAAAAAGCAGAGTGGCAATGTTCCGAACTGTAGTATTGATGATAATTATGAAGTAACTGGCCAAGCAACCAAATCAGTCAATTGGGCAAATAGAAAACTTCTGCTTAAGCAAATTTGTGAAAGAGCAGATAAGAATGAAAGTCATCAAAAATTGAAAAAAGGTACTTTAGAGCAAATCAAAGCTATTCTTAATTCTTTTGAAACTCCAGTCATCCCTGTTGAAATAACAATAGTTCAGCCAGGATTGAAAACAAAAGGTTTAACGAAAAACCAGGAAGCTGCGTTTAAACGAATTGTTATTTTATTGTCTGGCGCTGAAGCTTTTTTAAAGGATGTGAGCTCCTGTCAGTTGAGTGTTTGGTCTTCTTGATTCCCTTGCCGAGCAGTCAGCAATGAAAATTAGAAGTATTGTCTTCCGAAACGATTCAACCAAAGCTAAAGCCTTTTATGGTATTGCAGAATAAACAAGGGGTAAGATTTTCAAATCCATAGCGTTCAGTGTATTGGCCTCCAACCTCTACTAAGTCACGAACGAACAGTTCAATGCTCGCCCCATCTTTGACCAAAGTCGAACTTGCAATAGATGTAGCCCCGAGTATTTTACTCGAAGCATTTTTCTGTTTTAAGGATAAAAGGCGTAAATTAGTGAAAAGGCGCCTGCTTGGTATAATGCTTGGGGAATAAAAACTCCCTAGTTATTGACTTATTAATTTAGAAACATTAGGTTTTCCATCTTTTGTTCGTCCTAATTTTATAAGTTTTAGATTACCTTGTCCTGATGAAATATTCTTATTAAAATAATTAATGTAATAAATCTCACTGTGTCCATTAATTTTGTTCAAAGATTGATTAATCTCATTTTGATCAGACATATTGTATACTGTAAAGTCAGAAAGATGAAGTGACTCTTTAAAATTTGAAGAGAAATTGCTGATGTTCCAATTGTCATTTGGTCTTTTTAAAGTGTTATAAACTAAATGTCTTTTGTTTGTAAATAAAGGGGATAGATCTTTTCTTATTTTGAAATTCATTAAGCCTTTGCTAGGGTTTATCAATACATTAATATCGTTTTCTAAACAAAACTTTACAATATCTATTTCATAAGATTTATCTCCTCTTAGTAAAACGCCTATATTTTTAAAGTTTTTTATTTCATTTAAAATTTCATATAATACATATTTTTCTTTTTCTGTTGGATTTTTTGAAGATATAATATTCAAGATTTGTGTATCCCCATCTAACAAATTAATATCTCCCATATAGAAGAATGATTTCGAAGTTTTTCCTTTAAGTTTTTTTGGAAAAGTATTATTATCAGGTTCTATCACTTGAATATTTTGTTTATTAAGACTTTCGACATTATACAAAGGAATGTTTTGTGAAGATTCTGGCTCAAATAATAGTATTCTGTGATTTATATTGTCTAACTTATTTAAAATGATTGGTTTAACAATTGTCCAGTCTAGGCCCCCATGCCCACAGCCCAATGCAGGTAATGTCACAATTTTGTCATCTATCGATTTTAGGTAGACTACTAACGCATCTAAACCCATAACTATATATTCGTATTCAGATGGATTTTTCCAATCACTCTTCGTTGGGAAATTTATAATAGTTATTGGGTTAAAAATGTCATTTGATTTCCAAATATGTAGTTTTCCTGGAAATAATTCACCTTTCTTGCAGATATCCTTGTACTCCGAAAACATTTCTGGAAACATATTTTTGAATTGAAGAGCAACTCCTGCACCCATTGCTCCGACACAATTAACAGTATTAATTCTTATATCAGCCCCGTAATCAAAAAAATTTCCATTCTTTAATTCAATCATACTCCAAGCACTTTACATTTAATACTTGCAAAGTTAGCGTTTAAATTTTTATACCAGTCTTCTCGAATTGCTAAAATGTCAGCTTGCGATAATATGTATAGAAGTTCTAGATCTTTTTCCGAGGTTATTATATTTGTTAGTTCAATTGTATTCCTTCGGTCTTCAGAAAGGTCTCCTAAAATGTCATGGTAACCGACTAAAAGTGTAATTATTCTTATATCCTCATTATCTAATTCTTCAATTTCTTCAATTAAAATTCTAGTAAGCTGTATAAGTGAGTCGTAAGGGTGATCGGGGTAATTTGGCTGTATTCTATCTGGCCACTTATCATGTGGTCCCTTTCCGATATCATGTAGGTATGCACTAAAAATTAAGATATTTTTCTCACG
Organism: Sphingobacterium sp. UBA7625; assembly: GCF_002484085.1. Taxonomy (NCBI): domain Bacteria; kingdom Pseudomonadati; phylum Bacteroidota; class Sphingobacteriia; order Sphingobacteriales; family Sphingobacteriaceae; genus Sphingobacterium; species Sphingobacterium sp. UBA7625. Next base: position 332,874 of record NZ_DLJD01000028.1, on the reverse strand, counting down.
TTCATTTAATTCTTTAAATAAAACGTTATCATGCAAATTTTTTAGGACATGCAACGTATGTTCTGAAACTGTACAAGCATGCAAATCGTTACTTGTTTCTAAATTAAAAATACCCGCTGTCTCTGGCAAATAAGAAAAGTTGTTTTTTAATTCCTTTAGAAGAATTCCGAGATTTTTATGATTAAAATTATTTCTTTTTTTCCTTTCATTAATAACTTGTTCATTAACTAAATCATATTTGTATTTCAAAAATTTAGGACCAAATACTAAATTTTCGTTTTCTTTACCATTCGTAGTGAATTTTGTGAAATAAAAATAATTCTTTTCCACTGGGGAATATTTTATAGATGGAATCTTCTCTAAATCATATTGTTTTAAAGTCTCTATTACTTTGTTTCTATAATATTCATTAAAAACTACAATGTGATCAACATCGGCAAAATCAAAGCTTTTAATAAAGACTTCGGCCATTTTCTTGTGTTTATCATTTTCGTTATAACCCCATTTTCTGCTGTTAATAATATCCCAGTTAAGTTTACTTAGATTATCAAAATTTTTAAAGAAATTTGGTGGCTGCTGAGTATTGGCGGAGGCGTCCGAAAATATTAGTTCCTTTGTTCGTATCAATTCAGTTTTTATACCAAAATATATGATTTCGGGTTGATCGACTTTTTTTTGATTGATTAGGGATAGTAACATCGGCGTTCTAGTACTGAAATAAAAAGGCACATAGTCGTGAACATAACCATAAGATTTTTCGTCCTCACAAATAATCTCCATTGTTGAGCGTCTTGTTTGTATAGATTTATTTGCTATATTATAATGAGCAATTCCAAGCGCTTGTTTTTGATTGGTGCATATTAAACCATTTTTTAAGATAGACTCTAAATTGTCTATGTGGGTAAAGTGATAAAAATACTTATTCATAATAAAGAAATAATTTTTTGATTTTGTGTTTCGAAATCTAGTAATAAATTACGGAATCAAAGTTCTTCCCAAATAATAGGAGTTTTAGTTTTTTTTTTTTTTTTTTTTCGCAGTTTAGATATGGACGATAGCATGATATATTATTAATTACATGTATTCATTTTGCTTTCTCTAACCTACATAAATCTTCTTATTTCTATTTACGGTTTTCCGTAAGAAACTGAAATTTGAATTTGGTAATACTTAAGATATCCCCCTATAGACACCGCGCCATTTTCAACAATCTTAATTCATAAATTTGAGATGGGGCCAATTTTGGAAATTCCATGGATTTTCATTGTCATAGATTTTTTCGAAATAGTTTCCAAAAATGGGTTGGCCTATTATTTGGCAATCAATGACCATTTTTGTAAAAATTTTCGGTTTATTATAGGCTACATACTAACTAAATTCAAGATTAATTATATTTTATTAGAATTGTCTCTTACGTTTTAGACTCTAAAATTTTGTATTTCTATAAAGTTAACAAACTAAGCTATCTAAAACAATATGCGAAATTCGATTATTTTAGAATCTACGTGCTGAGTGTATCAATATTAGTCCTTCCTCTGCTTCAACAACCACTCATAGATCTCAGGCTTAGTTTCATAAAGATATTGGATACCATGCCCTTTACCTGTGAGGCGGTGGAAGATGATATTGCCGTTGCACTTCTTTAGAGATTCTGCTATTCGTTCTGTTTCTTTTATGGAGATTTCGTCATCGGCGGTTCCGTGATATGTCAGGATGGGAATATCTTTGAGTGTGCAGATTCGAGAAGTATCGCTATCATTTACACCTCCGCATAAAGGAACAATTGCTGCGATTCTTTCGGGGTGATCCAATGCTGTAATGTACGTTCCGTAGCCGCCCATACTTATTCCGGTTACATAAACACGGCTTTTATCGACGCGGTATTTTGCGGTAACTTCATTATATAGCGAATCAAACCAATTTTCCGTGGACCAATATTTTCCATCTGGGCATTGGGGTGCGACCATAACAAAATCGAAATCCTTTCCCTTGTCTACTAAATAGGGGAGACCATAGATCTTTAGCTTTTCTAGGTCATTACCTTTTTGAGACCCTCCATGTAGATAGATAACAAGTGGATATTTGGACGTATCTGTATTATAATTTTTCGGAAGATAGGTTAGCTGTTTATAATTTACTTTTTGTTTTTCTTGTGCAATTGACTGCGAGATAAAAATGCTAAAAATGATGATTGAAAGAATACTCGCAAACAGATTATCTTTTGAACTGACCATTTTGATATATCATTGAATTGGTTCCAAATATTCTCTATTTCGATTTACTAAATTTATAATAATTTATATTGCGTGCTTTTCTGCTTTCTAACAACCCCTCTTTAACCCAATTGCCTAAAATAGTAGAAATGGATGAGCTCAATTTAGAATTTTTTTCGACACCTTTTTTTTCAATCAAAAGATTTGCAATTTGCTCCACTGTAGTTTCCTCTTTGAACAACCCTTCAGAGGAAATCATGTCTTTAATTTTTGCAGTCAAGTTTATACGAGCCAGCCTGTCAGGGGGCAAAGCCAATCTAGGACCTACGGAATAAGTAATCATTGCCTCTTTAAAAAGAGTATGAAATCCTCTGCCCATGGTAGACGCGTATTCCATGTACTGGTCAATATCATAACTTATTCCTTCTTCAACATTCCAAACTGCAGATTTGGACAAATTAGACATAAATGCTATATCATCTAAAGAGAAGTTATCTTCTTGCCGTAATTTTCTCAAGTGTTGACCTAATATTTTTCTTATTTCTGGAAACATATCCTTTCTAGGTTTCCTCCCTGTTGAGCTCTTTCCTGTTAATTTAGTCATTTTGTAGGGTTTTAGTACTATTTCCATTCAAATGACTTAAATTGTATTAGGCTTATTGTTTTTAAATAAGAAACAAATTTTGTTTTACAAAAATTTACAACTATATTTGTGTTAGTATATAAGTATACTGAAATGTAGTATGTAATAAAAAATAGAATATTTAAGAGTCTCGTAGATCGAAGTTGACACCCAAGGCGCGGGACGGCAAGATTTTAACCATTGCCCTGCTTTTGCTATATTTGATAAATGGCAGGGGATGGTCTTGCTGTGAAGCCTTTGTCCTTGGGTGTCACTAAGATCTCAAAGTGTGGAGCGGGCCATCTTCCTGCCTATATTTCATAGAGACTCGTTACCAATAAAACGAGTTATGAACAAAAAACAACAATCAAAAAACATTATCACTGCTCCCGAGTAGCTCGGTGAACAAAGTCATACGATGACTTTCCTAGCTGCTGAAGACGTATCGAACCAATTATGAATTACTTGAAACTGTTATTTTAACGTCTTGCGCTTCCCGCATTTACAACAATTTTTTTATTTGTGACCTGAGCTAGGCTTAGGAACATTGGATGCGTTTGTAAGTATCGTCAGGAGTTCTAACCCTATAGGTCACAACCTTCAACACCTTTAAAAATGAACAGTTTTTACAAGGGTAGGAGAGAACTGCCCAATGGAAAAGATTTCTCCCGCTCACCAGAAATTAAATCAAAAAAAATCAGGGTTCAATTACCTGAGTTACTAGCCAGTTTTCAACTGTATTTTACCCGTATATTCCAAGTACGTGTTAAGCACTACTTAAGCACAGATATAGCACTATTTACGCAATCGTTGCGTAAGAAAATTGACAATGGAAAAATGTACTATAAAGGTACTTGTCCAGTGCTACAAAAACGCTTGCAGAGCAGCGATCAAAAAATAACTAAGCAGGAGATTTCTTCGAGCAGCCTTCGAGCTTTGTTCGGCTGGCCTTCGGGGCTGCTCCGTATCTGCGTCGGCCCTTCTTCGGGAGTGCTTCGGCTGCTGTTCGGCTGTTCTTCGGGACGTTCCCGAAGCGCAGTCGAAGCGGACTCGAAGCCGAGCCGAAGCGTAGCCGAACATGTCTCGAACAAGCTCCGAAGAGATCCCGAAGCGTTGCCGAAGAGCACTCGAAGGGGAGCCGAAAGACCACCGTCTTCTGACAATTTTCGAATTAACTTCGCCCTTTCTTCTACCTTTTATGCAGGGGGCTCTCAATTTTCTTCGAATTTTCATCGGTGTGGCTCGGCGGAAAACCTGAGCCAATTCGAAGAAAACCTGCGGAAAGGGCGAAGTTGGTCAGGAGTTGGCAGGGAGTTAAATGGTCTATTCCTCGCCACGAAAGGTACCGTTAGTTCACCGTTAAGCTACCGGGAGTGTACCGAAAAGGCACCAAAAAGGTACTGGGGATGTACTAAAGAGCTACCGGAGATATACCAAAGAGGTACTAAAAAGGTACGAGCTGTCGGTAGCTCGCTGGTGGCTCTTGGGTATAAGTCTGATAGTGCGACAGCACAGTCTGAAAAAGGAGAGGATGCCGGATTGGATAATGGAAGAGAGGGAATTCGTTTTAAATTTGATGCTTTTAAGACGTTTTATGAGTGCGTTGTCTCTGCTATCGATTCTTTTGTTGTTGATGATATTTCAAAGGCACAGAGGGCTTTAAAATGCTTTGCTTATTTGTCCGATTATAAAAATACTTTTCGCATGTCGCTGACATGCTTGGCTTTAGTTTTTCGATCATCTAATTTTTCTTTTAAGTCATTAAAGAGCATCAGAGCTCTTATAGTACTAGCTCTGATGGTTTCTATGTTTAGTTTATCGGCTCAGACGCCCCGCAAGGACAGCGGGGCCGATGGGCTATCTCAAGTCGGGGCAATGTCTATTGGTGATCGTGTAGATGATGAGTTCTATAGCCGCATGCACAAATCTGTTGACTGGAAGTCAAAAGTCGTTAAAGAGATAAATCTCAAAGCACATAAAGATAAGCTCATCATACTGGACTTTTGGGCTTCATGGTGTAGCCCTTGCCTGAGCTCTTTAAAAAAATTGGATTCGCTCAAAAAAACATGGGACGCGGATAAGGTGATCGTAATTCCTGTTGCCTACGAGCCGTTGAAAGATATCGCTCGAATATTAGCATATTTTAAATGGGATTATAATACCATATTTCAGGATACTTACCTTAAAACACGTTTTCCTCATCAGGGATTGCCGTTTATGGTATGGATTAAAGATGGCCGGGTAATAGCTACTCCAAAAGCTGGATACGCAACAACAGAAAATGTAAACGCTGTCTTAACGGGCAAGAATCTGGAGGTATTCAATAAAACCGATGTTAAACTGATCGATACATCTCGAGTGTTTTTTACGAAGGGAAATGGACAGCCAGATCGGAGCTTTTATGATACTAAGGATGCGAAATTGGTCGGATATATCCAAGGCTATAGTGAGACGAATTTTAATGTTTTTAAAACCAAAGATTCTTTGACTCTATATGTCATCAATTCGACCATAGACCGAATCTACAGGGAAGCTTATAAGGATATAGTCTATCCATATCAGTCCAAAAAACAATCGCTACAATGGGAAATAGGGGCTGATTTTCTGCCATATCTGGAAAAAAGTAAACCGAGGGAAAATTGGACAGGGGATCTTTCTAAAGATAAACAGCTTCAGCAGTGGAAGAGCATGCACTGCTTTAGTATGATGGTGACTGTACCACGCGATAGCGGAATCACTGGGGCTAGGTCAAAAGTGCGTAAACTATTGGCTAGTTCGATTGAACAGAAATTTGGCTTGTCACCGAAGGTCAAATTCGCAATAACGCAACGTTATCCGGTTTTGGCACTGACAGAAACGAAACAGTCTGCGGAAATAAAGCTTTCTCAGCTATTGCGAACACCTCCAAAGAAAGGCTATGAAAACTATGCTGTTCCTTTTGGCGACCAGCCACATTTTAAATTATTTATAGAGACTGCGCTCAAAAATATAAGTTCATTGAGATTGACAGAATACCGGATCTGGGATCGTACAGGAATAGCGCCTGATTTTCCGGTTAAATTTTCTTTTCCCGTGAATCTTGCTCAAGAGCGGAAGTTTGCCAATGTGCAAAATCTGCTGAAACAATATGGCCTACAGGTCCTGGTCGAGGAAAAGCCAATACCTTATTTATGCATCGGTCAGTTAGCTGATAATTCAAAATCCAATGGTCATGAAAATCTGTAGATGTTTGTTTGTGTTCATATGTAGTATATGGACTTTAGGATATGCTTATGCTCAACACAGGGTGACGGGCATGGTAAAAGACAAATCGGGAAATGGGCTCAGTCATGTCAGCTTAAAGCTTATCGGATCTGGGAGATTCATACAGGCTGATGAGCTCGGGCAATTCCAATTTTTATTGGTCAGACCCGATACCTTATTGGTGACCCGAACGGGAAAAATAGCACAACGCTTATTTGTCGACCCCAGTAAAAATAGTTTTTTTGAAATAGTCCTACAGGAGAGCATCAACATGCTTCAGGAAGTTGAGGTCTCAACAGGATATTATAGCATTCCAAAGGAGCGGGTGACAGGCTCTTTTGAGATGATTGACAGCGATTTGTTGAATAGAAACCCTGACCCTAATATTATTGAACGGCTCGAAGGGATAAGCTCGGTATTACAATTTGACCGCTCAGTTAATTCGGGAGAATTTTCAACAGATCCTAAATTGCGGTTGCGAGGGCTGAGCTCGATCAATTCCCAAACCGAGCCATTGATCATTTTGGATAACTTTCCGTATGAAGGCGCATTGAATTCGATAAATCCAAACGACGTCGAATCAATAACTCTACTGAAAGATGCCTCAGCGGCATCCATATGGGGAGCTAGGGCAGGGAATGGTGTAATCGTCATTACGACAAAAAAGGGAAAGTTTGAGAAATCTAATAACCTGATATTTGGCAGCACATGGCAGTTGTCCCAGCGGCCTGATCTTTCGTATTCCAGTGGTTACCTTCCTTCGGCTTCGATGCTTGATGTAGAGGATAGGCTCTTTGAACTGGATAATTTTGATGTCTCGGATTATTCAGCTTTGCCGGAATATATCTCTTTGCTGATTGATCGTAGAAATAATGCCATTTCTGAAAAGGAATTTGGTGTGAAAAGGGATTGGTTAGCACAACGTGATCTTAGAAAGGATGCGAGCAAATATCTCTACAGGCCCGCATTATTGCAGCAATATGATCTGGCGCTTAATGGTGGTGGATCTGTATATAACTATTGGCTTTCCTCATCCTTCTATAAGAACAACTCTACCGTAAAGGGCAATAGCGATAAGAGAAACACACTGGCTCTGCGCAACCAGATCAAACTGACAAAAGGTCTAAATCTTTCTTTTGGCATTAATTACGCCTGGATGGAGGGGCAGAATAATGGTTTGACATTGCAGGGACTAAAGGTTGGGAGTAGGGAGCTCCCAAATTATACCGCATTGGTCGATGAAAATGGTGCTCCTGCTGCGATAACAGGACGATATGCCAAAGATTATATAGATCAGGCGATAGAAAATGGCCTCCTAAACTGGAACTATATACCGCTTGAGGAGGTTAAACTCCGAGACAAGCGAGCAAATACAAAAGATCTTTTGATCAACTTGGGGATGGATTATACCATCCGAGAGGGCTTGAAGCTTTCGTTGAAATATCAAAATCAACGGCTCCGTACAGATCAAACCAATGTTTATGATGCTGCCTCTTATTATGTTCGAAATCTGGTAAATCAGTACACGCAACCCGATCTAAAACGCATTATTCCCGAGGGAGCCATTAAAGAAGGGCTTAACAACGAGGTATCATCGCAGTCTGGAAGAATTCAGTTGGATTTTAATGGGCGATATGGCGAGAAGAATGTGATTAATGCCATTGCAGGGGCAGAGCTCCGCGAGACAAAAAGCTTCTCCAACCCCGGATATAGACTGTATGGCTACAACGACGATGTATTGACTGCGCAGGCAAATCTGGATTACACCACATTCTATCCCTTGCGGCCCTTGGGTTCAGCGACTGTACCTACTGCTCCAATTGGGATGGTCTCGTTGACAGATCGATTTTTATCTTATTTTTTCAATGGTGCCTATACTTATGATTCAAAGCTATCGCTTACAGCTAGCCTGCGTTGGGATGCGTCCAACTTATTTGGTGTCAAGACCAATCAAAAAGGAGTGCCGCTTTGGTCTGCGGGTGCTGCGGTTAATTTGGATCGTTTTGGTTGGATGAAATCAGATTGGATAGATAATTTAAAATTAAGGACAACTTATGGCGTAAGCGGCAATGTAAATAATACAGTTAGCGTCTATCCAATTACTTCATTTTTTAGTGACGTCAATTTTGTTACTCAAAAAAACTATGCACAGCTAAAAAGTGTTGGGAATCCGGGATTGCGTTGGGAAAAGGTTCGTATGGTCAATATCGGGCTAGACTTTGGGCTGTTTAACAATTTGCTGTCCGGTTCAGTGGAATACTACCAAAAGAATGCAAGTGATCTGATCGGTGTAAATTTTATGGATCCTACCACAGGGATTTTCGAAACATCGGGTTTCTATCAGATCAATAATTTGATGAATTATGCTAAGCTGCGTACCCGCGGTGTAGATCTGATATTAAATACCAGCATTGGTAAGAATCGTTTGAAATGGAATAGCGCTCTTTCCTTAAGCTATTCGGCAAACGAAGTGCTAGATTATAAGGCAAACTCCAATGTGACTATGTCTACAATGGTCTCCACACCCATTCCTATTGTGGGTAAGAGTCTTGATCTTAATTATGCATGGCAATCAGGTGGTTTGGATCCTGCGACAGGTGAACTCTTGGCTCCGGATGGTACGAAGGAATACAATGCTTATATAAATAATGCAAGGATGGAGGACCTCAAAGATATGGGGGTGAAATTTCCACCCTATACAGGTGTATTTCGCAATACGTTCTCTTACGGGAACTTCTCCTTGAGTGCGAGTGTGGACTATAAATTTGGTTTTTATTTTCGGCGAAATACGATCAATTACAGCCAGTTATTTACCGGTGGTGTAGGACATACTGATTATTTAAAAAGGTGGCAAAATCCAGGCGATGAAATTGGAACATCTGTTCCAGTATTTCCTGCCGATAAAAACCTTAGCCGTGATGAACTCTATGTCAATTCGGCCCTGATGTATGAAAAAGGTGATTTTGTGAGATTGGCGGATCTCCAGTTTTCCTATCGCACATTTCCGGTCTTTTTAAAAAATAAAGAATGTCGGCTGTTTGCAACAGTCAGGAATGTAGGATGGATCTATCGGGCAAATTCTTTGGGGCTCGTTCCTGACATGCCTAATGTTACTTACCCTAATCCGAGAACATGGATTATGGGCTTTCAGATTAACCTTTAATACGATGAAAATGAGAAATATGATTTTAGCTATGTTGCTTTTTATAACGGGCTGTAACCCTGATTTTTTGGACTTGAAAAGGGACAAGTCTCAGGTAATCCCGCAATCGTTGAAAGATTTGGATGCGTTGTTGAATGACTATGCGACAATAAATGTCGGTGCAGGAAAATCTTTGGGCACAATTGCAGCGGGTGAGTTTTATGTCGAGGATAATACCTGGAATATGGCAAGTTCGGAGCTGCAGAAACTTGCCTATAATTGGTCTGATGGAATCTTGGACGTGGAAGAGAATGTGCCGGATTGGAACAACGCTTATAAACGGGTACTCTACACAAACGTAATCCTCGAAAGATTGGATCAGATGCAAGCTTCCAATCAAAATGCGGACTATAACAGAATAAAAGGCAGTGCTTTGTTTATCCGTTCGGATGCTTTTTTTAACCTTGCCCAACAATTCGCTGCTCCTCCGGGTTTGCCAGAATGGGATAGATTTGGCATACCACTTAAATTGGAAAGTGATATTAATCTGATGACAACACGGTCAACGGTAACACAGACCTATAATCAGATAATCAAGGACCTGCTGTCGGCCATAGATTTGTTGCCAAGTAGAAGTGAAGATGTGTATTCACCTAATAAAGTGGCAGCGTACATATTATTGATGCGGTGTTATATGCAACTTGGCGACTACGAAAAATCGTTGGATTGTGCCATCAAGGCCAGAGCTATTGGCGGTGTTTTATTAGACTACAATACAATATCCGGTACCAAAGCGTATCCCTTTCCTACCTATGGAAAAGGGAATGAAGAAATAATCTATCTGGATGGATCAAATAGTGCTAATTTTTTCAGTAAAACAAAGACTTTAATACCAATGGAATTCTATAACAGTTATGACGATAATGACCTTCGGAAAAAGTTGTTTTTTGAAAAGGATGCCAAAGGTAATATTCTTTATAAAGGGTCTTATTTGGGAAATGCAACTTATTTTGTTGGATATGCTTGGGATGAATTACTGCTCAATGAGGCTGAATGTGCAATCAGATTGGGGCGCTATGACAAAGGAATAAATGTACTAAATGAGCTGCTATCTAAGAGATTCATTACAGGTAAATTTCAGCCGATAGCAGATGTCTCTCAGCAGCAAGCATTAGCACTAGTTTTATTGGAGCGACAGAAAGAATTGTTCTTACGAGGGATAAGGTGGTCTGACCTAAGGTGTTTGAATAGAGAACAAGGTCATGTAGTGATATTGAAGCGTAATGTGAACGGTCAGGAATACAAACTACTACCAAATAGTGCCCGATATATTTTTCCTATTCCTAAAGAAGTGATGCTAAAAAGCGATATTGAACAAAACCCTTAGTTATTAGTCTATTATCCAGCCCCGACCAGGGCTGGATAATAGGCATAAATTAGTTGTTTGGATCATCTCTGTACGTGTAATCAATTATGGTTACACCAGATAATGCCAAAGCTTGAGCAACGGTTTTGTTTGTAAGATCGTGATTGTTCGGATTGTTAAATTGTACGGCACAACGAATGTCTTCTTCAGGGAGATCACATTCTCCACCCGAAGTCGGATCAGCTGTTGAACTTCCCAATTGGTCGTTGTTTGGATTAGATGCCATACTGGTAATTTCATACCAAGGCGTACTGAACATCGATTTTGCATAACTATAACCTCCATAACCTAATAAGAGTGTCATGGCAAAGACGGCCAAGCCGTGTTGTTTAATAGAATTAACTGAATTTTTCATGTTATTAATTTTTAAGTTTTTACTTTAGTTTTTTAAATTTCTTTTTATCCCTTCGATGTGTCGGTTTTCTGTACGTAGCCATCGACAACAGCGCTGGAATACAGTAAGTGTCTTTTGGCAGACGCGCCCTTCACCCAGATTAGCCTTGAATCCAAGTTCCGCCGTTGATGTGGTACACTATTCTTTTTGTAACCTAGGACTGGTTTTCAATTTAGTCGCAGTTGGTGAACCTGAATCCATTTGCACAAGTCCATTATGATGACTGGCGTTATTTCCAATGTTTCGATTGATCGAAGATTGATTTTTCACTACCTTCATCTCAAGCCATAACCCGAGCAAGCTGACGATCAAAAATCCCATATTGAGCCAGAGGTGGACTGTCCAGCCTACTTGGTGGAATACCAATCCGCAGCCGCAGGGGAATTTACCCCAGACTTTCAGAACAGCTAAGCCTACGTATGCTACGAAGGCTATCATCAGTAGCGATGATAGGCCAAATGCCCAGATTCTCGTCTTTGGCCTTATAAAAAGTAGACCAACGGCGAGCTCGAGAGGAGGCAAACTATAGGCTAAGTACATACCCAACTGATCGCTAAAAGGCTGTTGTATCATGGCTGATCTGAATAGTTCAAAGTTGATAAACTTGTCCAGACTGATCGGGATCCAAAGAGCCATCAGTGTAATGAGGATGATCTGGTATATAATCTTTTTCGCTTTCATTATCATACTGTGTAAGTCTGAAAGCAAAGGAAGGACAAAGCGGCTCAATCTTATCTAGAAGGATTGAGCTAATAAATCAGCCTTTAAAGTACTTTAAACAATTGTACGTTTTAAAAAAGGGGAGATGGGATATATTCTGTGGATAGATGCCAATGGAGGAAAACCGCACTGAAGGGGAGGAGTATTCAGTTTCTGGGACAAGGATAGTGATCTGGAGTTTAAACCAACTAGGGGGATAAAGTGGAATCCCCCTAGTTTTTCTAAAAAGACGTTTTAAGCTGTTTTAAAAAGGGTTTTAAATCCTAAATTATTTTCTTAGCTCGACTTCTTCAATATCTTTTTTTATGAAATGGAGCATTTCCTTGAGCTTATCTTCAACGAGGTATAGGCTGAATATATGTTCAAATTTGTTGAATTTGGACAGCTGATTGGCTGTGATTCGGTTGCCCCGATTGGTGACCATATGCTGGGCTACGCCTACGGCAGCATCACTTTTATGCTTATTCTTAAAAAGGCCGACTTTGTTGGAATAATGGAACAGGCAGGTAATTCCCTCCCCTGTGAGCGTCATATGGATTCCGCTGGAAGAACTGGGAATCTGGTCTAGTGTATCTTTGCCCTCGGCTTCCAGGTGCGAGATTTTTTCCAGATAATCCAGTTCAGCACAAATGTATTCATTCATCATAGTCTTGAGCTGGGGCTGTTCGATATCATAGTGACTAGTAGGAAAGGGGAGGAAGTGGGTGATTTCCTTTTCCAGGAGCAAGAGGGCAGACAGCTTCTCAGCTCGGGATAGTGGATTCAATTGTCTTTCAATACTCTCTTTCCATCGGTTTCGAAGCCCTAGATAGTTAAAATTGTATCGGACCAGCAATTCAATAAACCGCTTCGGGTAGGATTTGTCTCGTATATCGTAGGCAATGCTTTCCAACGCCATAAGAAAGCTGTTGAGCCATTCGCAATGATAGAAAAGTAGTCTGGGCGGCTTGTGCTCATCAAACAGACTGTCCATCCCATATTGGATTTCTAAGAGATATTCTTCATCGAGTTGCTTCGCGCGTAAGTGGGCGAATAATTGATTCAGTTTTGTGAGGCTGCTCTCTGTGAGAAGCTGCTGGTCGTATATGGGGAGCTCCTCCAAGGGATTCATATGCTCTTTAAAATGCTGAATGCTCTGCCAGATACTTTCGTGAAGTTTGACAATGGTGCTGTCCGACTGATAGACTTTATAGGTATATAACCTATCAAAAAGCAGCCTGAATTTGGTATAATAGCGTCTAAAAGATTCCTTGGCCATGTCTGATTCGGAATGGCTAATATAAAGCTGTTCGGAATCGCGGATAAGGGCATCGCAGGCCATTACAATAGACTTGTCACTCGGGATGGCACTGCCTTGAAAACTACCTTGCAATATGCCGTACGCATTGATTGCGTCTTCCAATTGGTTTAACGATCTGATCATGACTACCTATTTTATTGTTGTTGACTGCAGGTTATCTCCAGTTGTAAAATGGCACGGCCCCGATCGTTTAAAATATAAAATTGATCAAAGTCTTTCTCATCCGTTAAGGAGTGAAAGTCGATCGTATCGATACGGTAGAATGCCGAGATCCAACCGATATTTAAAGCGAGTTCCAATCGCTCTTGCCACAGCATAATATTTAAAAAAGTAGCATCATGCGCTAGGCCATCCCTTGATCGCTTAGTCTGTACACTTAGGCATATTAAGAGCAATTCTAGCAATGCATAATCATCCAGCTGATCGAGCCAAAGCTGTCTTTTTTTGTCGTGAAGCTGCTGCCGCAGGGCCGGAAGATCGTAGAGCTGTAGCGTTTCCAGAATAGGGTTTGAGGCAAATGGCTGTAAGGACTTATTAATTAAATTGCGTAGATTAATAATTATCGTGCTTAATAAGTGGTAGGGTATTTTTTTATAATTCTGTTCGTGAAAATGGGCAATTTTTAGTTTGCTCAGAAAAATTTCAGGCTCATCGTTCGCCTTGGTATTATTGCAGCGGTGACAGCTGAATACAATCAGCCTTGAGTCAGGATGTTTGGAGATAGGGCGTACATGATCACGTGTGATCTGACTACTGGGATCTTTCCGGGAAATGTCTAATGGTCTGTTGCAGTAGTAACAGGTGAGGGTTGTATTGATTTGTGCTGTTGCTTCATTGACGGACTGTGCGCTCGTTACTTCTTGATATTTTAATTGCGGTTTTTCGGAGTCCGTTTTCTTGACAATTGAGAGATTTCGTTGATTGAGATTCGGTTCCAGTTGGTTCAGGATATACGACACGTTTCTGATTACGGTCTGGATCCGTGATACATCAATATATTTAAATTCCAGATGCTTGTCAAAACACTCTTGCAGTATTTCTAGGAATTCTTCAGGCTCAAGTCGCGATTTGGCTCTTTGGCAGGTATGGCACACGGTGACCCGGATCTTATTTCCGCACCATTTTGTTGACGGCCGGAATAGCTCATTGCATCGCTGCAGGTTAGTCCAGTTATTATAGCCACTCAGATGGCGCTCGCAGTAAAAACATTGGTCTACGGAGGAGCGGTAGAACGATGGCCCATGTGTTATTCGTAATCTTCTCATAATTATATTCTTTATTGATAAATAGTCAAATAATAGCTTGCGCTAACCGTCTTATAAATTTGGTCATTCTTAAAAATCCCCCTACTATAAAATTAACAAGGTATTACCTAGAAGGCAAGGCAAAGTGGATATCAAGGGATGAACCGTAGCAATAGTTAGATGTAAAACTTGCTTTTTAGCCTCGCAGAAGGTCTTTTGCACCGATGGATGAAAACGAAATTATTGGATGAACGGTTCGTCGGATAGGAGGTGGGCTGAAAAATAAAACAACTTTCTGTAAATTTTTACCAAATCTTGCAGCACTCTTTTAAGAATCTGCCTATTTTTTATTTAGTAAATTAGTTATTTTTACCTGCCTTAACCAATGTGACAACTTTATGCATACAAAAAAACTAACGGAGAGATTTCATGCTGAGATTCAAGTCAACTACTTTTCGATCAGACTTCAATTATTTTTGTCTATACTGATCGGTAATTTCTTCTGTTCACCCAGCAAGTTTCTAGTTTTCGATGAGCGCTATTCAGAGTTTAGGTTTTATCTCTATTGGTTCCTTTCCTCAATTATTAGTTTCTGCGTATTATATGGACAGCAGCTATTGAATAAATACATGGATAGAACACTATCTTGGCAGGCAGGTTTTAAGCGGCGTTTGATCGGGCAAATTGTATATGGATTATTTTTGCCGGCATTGCTCACAACGATTGCGGTGTTACTGGTGTTTTTTCCGTTAACCTCAAAGGGAACGGAAGCTATTGGCCAATATCTGCGCGACGAATTCAGGTTTGTATTTTTGTTCATGTTCATATTAAACCTATTATTTTTACTGATATACATTACCCGTTTTGCCCGATTCGTTAAAGATCAATATGTAGAGGTGGAAATTCAAAGGGCAGGACTCACAGAGTTGCTTCATGAAGTTGAAAAGTTGCAGCGGAAATTGGAAGACCAAAGGATAGAAGACTTTTCCGATGCAGTTATGCTCGCTCCTTGTCTGAGGGTAAAATACGGATATGAAGATAATTACGTCACACTTGACAGCATTACATTTATCAAAAGCTCAGCCGACGATAAAAAGCTTTTCACCTTAACGAATAGCAAGGAGTATACACACAACTATAGTCTCGATGCATTGATGAAAGTACTCGACCATGATCAATACTACCTGATGTACAGGCGTTATATCGTCAATCGGAGTATCATTAAAGGATATCATGCTCTAGAGAATGGTGTATTAACGATCGAACTGAAACCGAATTTTGAGCGCCAAGAGGATATTTTTGTCAGCCGTCAAGATGCGGCTGAATTTAAACGCTGGTTTGACATGGAATGAGGTGTACTTCTTTCTCACCTCGATATCCTGTGGCCTTTTGGATTCGATAAAGCTTCTGATCTGAACTTCCGCTATGGAGATAACGTCTTTGTTGTCTATCATTTTCTTATTTGATCTTTAATGTTCTTTGAGTCTTAAAGATAATATTTCTGCCTTGAGGTACATCGTATACCCGAATATTTTTCGGTTTACAGAAGAGGCCGTGGGCCTGCCCCAGTTTGAGAATATACGTCATAAAATATGTTGTAATAGTTTATTCAAGAGATATTTTGTTAAATTTGAGACTATATTTATTTTATTTTGAAAAGAGAACAGATATTAAAGGCGGGCCTTAAACTCTTCGTTACCCAAGGCTTACATGCAGTGACCATTGCGCAGATAGCAGCTGAAGCAAAGGTAGGCATCGGTACGGTGTACCGTTACTTTGGCAGCAAGGAAGAGATCGTACAGCAAATTTGGATACGTCAAAAATCCGAGGAATCCGCTTATATTTTTAAAAATTATACACAACAGGGTAGTCTCCGTAGCCAGTTTGATTTTCTTTGGGAAAGGGTGATTCGCTATTTTCTTGAACACCCCTTGGAATTTCAGTTTTCTTATCAATTTGCAGCATCACCGATTTTAACAAAAGAAATCCATGAAGTAGCTATGATGGACTTTCTGAAATTTGACGAATTATATGCGCTGGGCCTGGAGCAGAATTTGTTCAAACCTTTAACAGCAAGACGCCTGAGACTATTTACTTTTAGTACGATTAATGGATGGCTTTTGTGGGCCATGGATGAAAAGATGGATATAGACGATGCTACAATAGCCCTATTTTTACAAATGTGCTGGGACTCCATAAAAGCATAAATTTTTTTTCATAAAACTGACGGAATATTCCGTCAGTTTTTGTAGCTTTAATTACACAAGAAACAAAATTATGGCACACAACGATTTAAAAGGAAAAGTAGTCCTGATTGCCGGAGGTGGAAAAAACCTTGGCGGCTTATTAAGCAGAGATTTTGCAGCAAAAGGAGCAAAGCTGGCTATTCATTTTAATAGTGAAAGCTCAAAAGCAGAAAGCGAAAAAACATTGGCTGATGTCAAAGCCTTGGGTGCTGATGCATTTTTATTTCAGGGAGACCTGACCCAGGTAGGTAATATCACCAAATTTTTTGATGAAGCCATAAAGACTTTCGGTGGAATTGATATCGCCATCAACACCGTGGGTATGGTTTTGAAAAAACCATTTGTCGAAACGACAGAGGCGGAATATGATACCATGTTCGGAATCAATTCAAAATCGGCGTATTTTTTCCTGCAGGAAGCTGGTAAAAAAATAAATGACCATGGTAAAATCTGTACGATTGTGACTTCCTTGCTGGCTGCATATACTGGATTGTATTCAACATATGCGGGGGCTAAGGCACCGGTAGAGCATTTTACAAGAGCGGCCTCGAAAGAATTCGGAGGCAGGGGCATCTCTGTGACGGCAGTAGCTCCGGGTCCTATGGACACACCTTTCTTTTACGGACAGGAGAGTGATGACGCGGTAGCCTATCACAAATCGGCATCTGCGTTGGGCGGACTGACAGATATCAAGGATATCGCTCCTTTGGTAGAATTCTTGGTAACGGATGGTTGGTGGATCACCGGGCAAACTATTTTTGCCAACGGCGGTTATACCACAAGATAATTGTTGATTAACCAGAAATAATTGATCAGATAATGGATAATGGTAATTTTAAATAAAACCCATTATCCATTTTTACTTTTAAGCCTAAAATTATGATACTCAGACTGATTAATTCGATATTGATCCTCATCGCTGTATTTATGGGAATAAAACAGGGCTATGCCATGCTGATGGGGAAACCCGCAATGATGGACATGTTCAGTAAATGGGGATTTAACAAAACAGCACTGGCAGTAAACGGTGCGGTTACGATGATTGCCGCTTTAATGATCTTGTTCCCGAAGACTTTTGTCTGGGGAAACTTTTTAATGGCAGCGGGGATTTTGCTGATCATTTGTCTGCATCTGCTGGATAAAGACCTGAAAGGGGTGCTGATCGAACTGCCGTTTTTACTATTGAACCTGGTGATTATCTACCTGCAACATCCCTTAAAAAATACATAGTCATGAGAAATATAATGACGGCGATCGCAATCTGCGCTACTGGATTTACAGCCTGTGGACAGCAGCCCCCTTCTTCGGCTAATAAAACGATCAAAACACAACAAAAGAATAATAATATGGATACCAATAAACTAACAGATAGCATCGTAAAAAAGGCCTTCGACGCATGGCAAAATGGAGACGGCCAAGCTTTTTTGTCTTTCTTTACCACGGATGCAAAATTGTACGATGACGGAAATCCGAGGGACTTTCAGAAATTTGTAAAGGAAGCCTGTGGGCATGAACGCTTTACCAGCATTGATAAAGTAGAGAATAATGGAAAAGATATCTATGGGAACTTCCATACAGATAGCTGGGGCGACTTTAGAACCTATTTTAAATTTCATTTCAATACAGAGGGAAAAATCTCGCGTCTCGATATAGGACAAGCGGATTAGCTCTCCAAAATATAAGGTTATGAGCAATTATCAATCAATTTTTGATGTACAGAAAGAATTTTTCTTTACAGACGGCACCAAAACTTATGAATGGCGCATTGATCAGCTCAACAGGTTAGAAAAAATGCTTGTCGAAAATCAGGAGGCATTTTGTCAGGCATTGAAGCAAGATTTTAATAAACCGCCTTTTGAACAGCTATTTGAAATTACCGTACCGCTGGGCAATATAAAATATTACAAAGCAAACCTCCAGAAATTAATGGAGCCGGAGCCGGTTGCCATACCGGAAGGACTTGAAAAAACTGGTAATAAAGGGATCATTTATAAAGAGCCTTTTGGCGTAACATTGGTTATTGGACCGTTTAATGCACCTGTCCTACTGCTTTTGGATCCTGCCATTGCGGCCCTTGCAGCTGGCAATCCGGTTATTCTCAAACCCGCCAATACCACGCCTACCGTGGCTGCACTTTTTGCGGAGCTGATCCCCCAATACTTTGAACCGCAGGCGGTCAATGTGGTGACAGGGGGGCGGGAGGAAATTACGGAACTCCTGAAGCTGCCCTTTGATTTTATCTTTTTTACCGGAAGTTCATCCGTGGGAAAAGTGATCATGAGGGCTGCGGCAGAAAACCTTACTCCGGTTATTTTGGAACTGGGCGGACAGAACCCTACCGTCGTCGATGAGAATGCCAATCTTGATATTGCCGTAGACAGAATCGCATGGGGGCACAATGCGATTTCGGGACAGTGGTGTATTGCGCCGGGCTATGTATATGTCCATGAAAGTATTGCAGACCAATTCATTGATAAATTGAAAAAGTCGACCCTGAAAATGTACGGCGAAGATCCGCAGCAAAGCCCTGATTTTGCACGAATGATCAGTGAGCATGACACGGAAAGAGTTGCTTCTTATATCATTCCCGAAAAAGTAGTTTTGGGCGGCAGATATGACATCAAAGCGAGGTACGTCGAGCCCACAATATTGTATCCAAGTACTTGGGAAGATCCAGCTTTGCAACAGGAAATCTTTGGCCCGGTTTTACCTGTGATGGTCTATGCTGATTTTAAAGAAATGGTGGATATCATCAAAAGAAAACCTAAATCGCTCGCTGCTTATATCTTCAGCAAAAACCAGAAGAATATTGACCATTTCCTGAATTCGGTTTCATTTGGCGGAGGCTGTATCAACCAGACAAACCTGCACTGCTGGATCGACAGTCTTCCGTTTGGCGGAGTAGGATATTCCGGGATGGGAAAATATTACGGCAAAGCGGGCTTTGACGCATTGAGTAACACCAAAGCCATGTTGATCGGGAATCCTGATCTTGAATTGGATGTTTTTCCGCCCTATGCCAACAAGGATATTGCTAAAAACCTGAGTATCTTCGGTTAATAATGACCAGCTTTCAATTTTTATTAAAATCGCCGATGATCATTCAAAAGTTGCAGAAAAGAAAATATGAAATTCTTCTGCTCGTCCTGATGCAGCATTTATTTGTAGGAATATTTCTTACGGATCTGGATTTTTATACCCGTGTCATATGGCCGGTCAACATGCTCATATTGGGAATAGGGTCTATCTTGTTGTTTACCGGAAAACATAGCTGGGGCAACTGGTTCAGAAATCTGCATTTCATCATCATTTTGTTATTACCTGTTGGCATCCCATTTTTTAAGGACCTATCCTGGTATTTTACCTTTTTGAATATCAACTATGTGGTGTTCTTTAGCTTTCTTTTTATGGAGGTACTCCGGTTTCTGATAAAACCCGGATATATCAATACGGATATTATTTCGGCAGCCATATGCGGGTATATGTTGCTGATAGAAATCTCGGTGTTTGCACTGCAATTTTTCCAGTACCGCGATCCTACATCTTTTAAAGGAGTTGATCTGTCCTCCCCCGCACTTACATTTATGGATCTGGTCTACTTCTGTTCGATTACTTTCACCAGTATCGGATTTGGAGATATTACGCCCAATACCCATGTTACCAAATTGGTCACCGCATTTGTGGGAATAGCCGGTCAATTTTACACGGTTGTACTCGTCGGGATTCTGATCAGCAAATTTTCATCAAAAAATTAATTTATTTATGAATATAGGCTCACATTACAAACTTTACCATTTCATTCCCTGGACCCGGATGAAGATCTATAAAATGCTTATTCTGAGTGTTATTCCAACCGTGCTTTTTTATTTTATGGGCTGGAAATGGCTGGCTATCCCCTGGGTTCCGGTCGCATTGCTGGGGACGGCGGCGGCATTCATTTCGGGATTCAAGAATACGCAGACGTACAACCGGAGTTGGGAAGCCCGTCAGATCTATGGTGCGATCATCAACAACAGCCGCAGTTTGGGGATCTTGGTACGCGACTTCATACGAATGGACGATAAGGTACAGGAGCAGGCTGTGCATCAGCAGATCATCTATCGCCATTTTGCCTGGCTTACGGCATTGAGGTTTCAGCTCAGGGAAACAAAAAGCTGGGAACATGTAAAGACAAAAAGCTACAATAAAGAATTTCTCAGGCACTATGAAGTTCCTGAATGGAAAGGTAAACTTGATGAGGAACTCATGAACTTTTTGAGCGATGATGAGCTTACCTATGTGCTTTCCACAAAAAACAGGGCGACCCAGATCATTGCCTTACAGTCTGCGCAGTTAAGGGAATTAAATGAAGCAGGTAAAATTTCGGCTTATAATTATACTGCACTTGAAAATCAGTTCAAGGAATTGTATGATCAGCAGGGAAAATGTGAAAGAATCAAAAATTTTCCTTATCCACGCCAGTTTTCGAGCATCAATCTCTATTTCACAAATGCACTCTGCATTTTGCTTCCTTTAGGGTTTTTGGGGGAGTTTTCTAAAATGATCGAGAAATTTGGCGAACCTATCGTCTGGCTTACCGTTCCTTTCAGTATCCTATTGGGCTGGGTGTTTCTGGTACTGGAACAGATCGGGGAGAGTACCGAAAATCCATTTGAGGGTAATGCCAATGATATTCCGATCACACAGATCAGCAGGAACATCGAAATTGACCTACGTGAAATGTTGGGTGAAAAGGAGCTCCCTCCTGCGATACAGCCCGTTAATAATATCGTTATGTAAAAAAAATAATAAAATTATGAGTATAGAATCTGTAAGAAAATGGTATCCAAAGGCCTTAACGTCTATTGATACGGTCAATCGTTTATTGGACACGATTGAAAAACACCTGCAATTAAAACCTAAGCAGTTGATGCATGCAGACAGTATGTGCTGTGACGACGTCAATGCCATACAATATCCACCTAGAGCTTATGAAATGCTCGGTCCATTTCATTTGGGCGGACTAGACGGTTTTCCTTTTGCCGGACTGACAGGAATGGGAGCTTTTGCGCACCATGTCCCTGAAGATGGGGCTGTAATCATTTTTTATGCGCCGCACATCGGGATTACCCGGGATGGGCAGATAGGAGAGATCAGCAGAATAGGACAGGCCGCCAATTCTGCCTGCTGTGGGGCAGCAAAAGGCGCTCTTGCCAAACTGGCCGCCGGACAGATCATTGAAGGAAATATCACTTCGCTGGATTTTCAGATGAATACCATTGAGCAGATTTTTCTCCACAGTAAAGAAAGAATACTGAATGCGGAGAACCAAATTTTTGAAGCGACAGAAGTCATGTATGAAGCGATAGATGAACGCATCGAAGTATTGGTAAAAGAAACCCGATACCCCTGCAAATATGTGATTCTGGTAGGTGGTATCTTTATCAATGGAGATAAGGATATGGGATCATTCTGTCAGTATAAAAAGTTTGAATATATCAACGTTGCTACAATGGAAAGGAAGAATCTTATGGATGCCTATTTTTCTTCTTAAATTTTCGGCCATACCAGATGTAGAAGCCTGTAACCGGCAGGGAGGCGCAGATTAAGCTTGCTATAAATGCGATCCACATACCTGTCCTCCCGGCTATTTTTCCGACATGAATGTCGTAATTGGAATTTCTCCATTTCATGCCTAATGTTTTATCATTTTGTAGCCTCTTAAAATAGTGTTTTCCATTACGGAGATCATAAGCATAGGTATCCGAGGCCGACCATAGGGTGTTTCCCTTATTATAGATGGTTACATTCGCTTGGGAAACCTCATGAAGCAAATTGATAAAAACGCCCTGATGTACCGTGTGCTTATTTACAACATCGGACCATATCAGGTCTACCGAAGCGACACTGGCCTCACGCATCGTATTGTTTGGTGCTTTTGGCTCTTCGATCTGCGTATTGGGTCGCTTACCATCCATAAGCCAGTATATGCTCGTTTCCCACCACTTGAAGGACCAGACTAAACCTGTTGCCGCTATGATCATAGCAACGAAGAAAGCGTAAAAGCCTAGTACTTGGTGAAGATCATAGTTGAGACGCTTCCATTTAGCGCTGAAATTGATCTTGAGCCGTTTAACAGCGACCTTACGGTTTTTGGGCCACCAAAGGAAAAGACCCGAAAGTAGCGTAATGATAAACAGCAGAACGCTGCTGCCCACGATGGTGCTTCCGATGTCGCGCCTGAGATATAAAAATTGATGGATCTGCCTTACAATCCAGAAGAAATCAGTCTCGACATCTATTTTCCCTAAGACCCTTCCGCTGTAGGGATCTACGAAAATACGGTCCCAATAGCGGATTTCTTTATTTACAAATACGCCCGCAATATCGTTCTTTGGACGGCGTTTAAGGGATTCAAAAACATAAGCTTGTTGCTGATCGGTGGTAGCGGGAACGCGGATAATGTTAATGGGATGATCGGTGACATGCTGTGCATTTGCCTTCATGATTGAAAGGGGAAGGATTTTTTCGCCTTTCTGTGCCGCTAGCGTCACATAGCTGGGATGAAATAGCGCAAACAGTTCCTTCTCAAAGACATAAATAGCGCCTGTAATGCTCACGATGAAAACCACCAGACCGGACAATAATCCGATCCAGCGGTGTAAAAACAACATTATCTTTTTGAAAGTCATACTTAAAAGGTATAGCCTAGGGTAAATAGGAAATTGCGTGGTGCACCCGGGAATAGACGGATATAATCATAACCACCTACCCAATGTGTTTTGTTGGTGATATTATTCAAGTTGGCCTGCAGTTGCACCTTCCCAATGGTATAGTACAAGGCTGCATTCAGTAAACTGTACGAGGGTACTGTCTGGTTTTGGTTAATGGAAAGGTTTCTCTTATCTACGTAATTCGCACCGACACCTATTCCCAAACCTTTTGCTTTTCCGGAAGGAATGGAGAATCTGGTCCAGATATTTGCTGTATTTTGAGGCGCGTTTGGTTTTTGTTTATTCAATTCTTCCTTATTGCCACCTTCGGTAATCTTGGCGTCATTGTAAGCATAGGAAGCGATCACGCTCCAATAGGGTAGAATCTGGCCCTGAATGTCAAACTCTATGCCTTTGGATCTTTCCTTTCCGATCTGCTCCATTAAGTCGGCATTATCATCAGTAGGCGCTGGGTAAAGGGTATTCTTTTGATTGATCTGATAGATAGCTGTACTCGCCTGCAGTTTTCCATCCAGCCAGGCAGTCTTCAAACCAAATTCAGTCATATCATTCTCGAGCGGATCAAATGGGCCGCCTGCATTTGGATTTGCCAGTGCCGAAGCTGTTTGTGGGTTATAGCCTTTGACATAGGTTCCGTATAAATTGATCTGTGGATTAATGGTATACACTGCACCGAAGCGTGGCAGTATGACATCTTGGTGTACATTCTCCGCTTGGTCGGTTTTATAATTGGCGATATCCTTGTAGTTCTCATACCTTAGCCCCAGCAATAACTGAAGAGGCCCCAAGGTGAGCTGATCCTGCACATACAGGGCATTCAGATGATAATAAGTCGGTGCGACCAATGTAGATGCATAAAAATATTTACTTCCGTCCTGCAACTGCTGACTTTTCAAGGGATTGCTGAGGTCAAAACTGGATACGTTGGGCACTGGGTTGCCATTTTTATCGAGCAGATAATCTCCGATTTTTTTTGGATCAAATCGTGCAATGGTTCCTGTATTATCTTTATTTCTGTAGCCACTTGCTGTCAGCTGCGAACCACCTACTGGCAAGACTTCCTGCGCATAGTCATACCCTGCAATGAGTTTATGTGCTAACACACCTGTGTTTAGGTTGTAATTGAAGAAAGCAGTGATATTATCGACAAACCGTTTTCTGTTTCGGATGAAAACCTGTCTCGCCACCATATTTTCAATATTATTTCCTTTCCCGTCTACAGCATAGGCATTGGCTGATCGGTGTTCGGATAGGTCCTCTGCGTAGCCTGTTTTCATATAAGATGCATTGAAACTCAGCTTTTCATTGAAACGGTGATTTAACGAAGCGGTCACCATATAGGTTTGTTCATTCAGAAAATCATTGGCTGTGCTCATGGATTGGCTGATAGGGGTCGAATAGAGATCGCCGTTGGCAAAGACAGATTGTCCGCGGTCGAGTCTTGACTTCGAATCATTATAGACCATATCAAAATTGATACGCGTATTTTCTGAAGGAATAAAGGAGAATGACGGTGCTAAGACCAAGTTTTTATCGAACTGAAGATCCCTAAAATTTTGCGCATTTTCATAGCCAATGTTGAGGCGATACAGGAGCGTTTTGTCTGTCGTCATAGGCCCGGTAAAGTCGGCAAGGGCACGGAGGTTGTTGAAGCTTCCTACAGAAAATTGCAGCGATTTTCGTGCCTCATCGAGCGGTTTTTTTGTGACACGATTAACGACACCCCCGGGACTTGCATTTCCGAAGAGGGCCGACGATGGGCCTTTCAATACCTCTACCCGTTCCAGATAATTGGCCAGCGGTTGTTTCCAGAATCCTGTTGTGGTGCGCATGCCATTGACCAGCTGGGTATTGGATCCCCCGTTGATCCGAAAACCACGGATCGTAATATCGTCGTAAAAGGTAAACTGATTGACACCACTGAAATTTTTAACAATTTCACCTACACGCATCAATCCTTGGTCGGCAATAAGCTCTTTGGTCGCATAAGAAACAGACTGCGGCAAATCGCGTAATTTGGTTTCGGTCTTGCTACCGATAAAGGACTGTGTGTTTCGATAAGACTTTTCTTTGCGCCCATAAATTTCCACGGTTTGTAAAGACTCTTCTGCACGAGACATGGGAAATGCTAAGGTAATTGGATGTGCCGGATCGATCGAAATTTTCTGCTTAATTGTTTTGTAACCGATTGCATTGATTCGGATATCATAAGTGCCTTTGGCTAATGTAGACAATATAAACTGGCCATGATGGTCTGTTGCAGTATGCTGGTTGGTTTTAAGTACGGTGATTGTAGCTCCAGCTAGCGGAGTGTTGTATTCATTCAAGACTGTCCCATTGAATGGCTGTTTTTCTTGCGCATGCGTATGAGTAAGTTGTAAACTCCATATTGTTGCGACAAGCATAGGTATTTTTCGCATTTTATTTAAATTTAATCTTAATAAGGAAACAAAATTCGATGATTAAACTTATATTTGGGGGAGAAAAAATATGCAATTCGGGAATTTTATACGTTGGCATGCACAGGGATAGTTTAGAAAAAGTCCTTTCCAATAATGCGCATCTGCGGGATACATGGTCCCTGGATGAACAGGTAGCGCAAGAAATGGCAGGCGCCCCGCCCCGCTATTCGTTTGATATCCGAACATTTATGAATGAGCCTTTTCAAATTCGGAAAAACTCCTTGCAGCAGTATTCTTCGCAGATGGAAATAGCTGAGATCGTCATGCCACAGGGAATTCATATGATGCATGGGGAGCTAACATCTCCCAGTGATGGTTATATCTGTATTGACAATGCGGTTCCTTACATTCATGTTTTTTTCGCCTTAAACAGCGACCGGCAGTACTACGTGGACGGTAACCTGTTGGGACGGTCTTCACCTGGGTATGTACAAAGTTACCTGTTTGCAGCACCTCAGATTTTAGGGTTATGGCATCGTCGCCCAGCAGAAAGTTTTTTTGAAATCAATATGCCAATCTCCTTGTTTGAGGCATATTTGCCCGTAGATAGCTCATTTCGGGTGAAGTTACGCCGACTTCTGGAAAAGTCACGAACGGGTACGCTATTTGAAGACTCCATATTGATCAGTGAGCAGCAGAAGAAAATTATAGTGGAATTGCTTAATCCGGAGCTTGATAAAGAATGGAAACCCTTGTTTTGTTCTGGCAAGCTCCTGGAGCTGTTGGCGCGGACATTCGACCAGCACAAGTTTGGCAATATGGTCACCAGGGCCGGTAATAACCTGAGCCCGGAAATGAAAAAACTTATGGCCGAAGCAAAAAATATAGTGGAGAGCAGGTTAACAGATCCGCCATCTTTATCGCAATTGTCGTCCGAATTGGGAACGAATGAAAACTATTTAAAGAAATATTTCAAACAATGCTATGGAACGACCATTTATGGCCATGTTACCAAAGTTAGAATGCAAAAAGCTAAGACGCTACTTACACAGGGCGATCGGCCAATAAATGAAATTTCACGCTTTTTAGGTTATAACAATCCTGCGCATTTCTCAGCGAGCTTCAAGAAGCATTTCGGCGTTAAACCAAAGGTAGTACAATCTTCTTCGAAAGAATAATGCCTCAGGGTAGGTTTCGGGAGATTTTAAATGTTTGTAATTTACAATTTCTGTATGAACAGCCTACTTCGGCGACATAGGCTTCCTTATTGTTCAAAGAAACAGCGATACCATCAATGCCGATTTCAGTCAGGAGCTCCTGTAGATAACAGATTCCCGGCATGGATATGCCGGGAATCTGCTTGTGTAAGGGGTAAAATTTTACACGCTTTATTTTGGTTCAATCTTATACACATAAATCGGTATACTCGGGTCTTTGACAGTTGGTAACACAAGTGCTAGCGTATCTTGGTCCTGCGTCCATTTCACCTTTGACGGGCTGCCAAGGAGGCTGATCGAGCTGATCACAAGTTTGTCTTTGGCAAGTTCCGGAATGGCAATCGCTTTTGATGCCGGACTTCGCACAAAGAGATAAACAACATCATCCTTCTGCGTAAAACGATAGTCTGATACAATTTCTTTTGGGGTTGCATCATTGACAGCGTCCTTCATGCTGACTTTATCTTTGTCGGATTCTTTTTTTGCCACTTGCGCTGTAGCGACTTCCTTATTGCCGTTCCAGACGCTGCTGCCGTATATGGCTTCGCCGTTGACCTTTATCCAGGCGCCTATCGCCTGTAGGTTTTCCTCACTCTCCACCGGCCAACTGCCGTCGCCTTTCGGACCGACATTGAGCAGCAGATTGCCGCCTTTGCTGACTACTTCAATCAGGTTACGGACGAGCAATTCGGGGCTTTTCCATTTTTGATCATGCCGGTTGTAACCCCAATTTTCACTCATCGTAATGCAGGCTTCCCAATCCTTTCGTGCCGTTGAAACCAAGGTTTGCTCGACCACGGCATAGTCGCCCAGACCATTCCCGATCCGGCTATTGATAATGCACTGGGGTTGAATGGAGTGGATCAGGTCGCGAATCTCCTGACTCTGTTTTTTGGTAATCAGTTCCGGTGTGTCAAACCAGATAATACCGATGGGGCCGTACTGGGTCAGCAGTTCACGAAGCTGCGGTTTGACTTTGTTTTCAACATACTTGTTCAGGTCTTTGGCATCTTCATCGGGATAGTCCCAAGTATTGCTGCGGCCGGCTTTGGTCGGCCAGTTGGTCGGTACATCGGGATCTGCCCAATCGCGGCCCAGGGAATAATAGAAGCAGAGCTTTAACCCGTACTTCTTGCAGGCCGCCGCGAGCGCGAGCATGGGGTCTTTGGCCCAGGGGGTTCTCCTGACGATATTATAGTCACTGACAGCCGAATTGTACATCGAAAAACCATCGTGATGCTTGGCGGTAATTACAATGTACTTCATCCCGGCATCATGGGCCATCTGCACCCAGCGGTCGGCATCGAAGGCGGTCGGGTTAAACTGATCGGCGATCTTCGCATAGGTCTTGACCGGGATCCGTTCATAGAGCATAAAATGTTCACCCCCCTTGGTCGGGTGTCCGTCCCAGTCGCCGGCCGTCTGCGAATACAGACCCCAATGCAGAAATAGCCCAAATTTGTCCTTGGTAAACCAGGGAGCGGGCTGGCCAAACAGGTTCAATCCTGCCAAAGCAAATAGCAGAAGCAGGATTGTTTTTGTTTTTCTAAAAAGTAATGTCTTCATCTCAGCGCTTTGGTCTTTCTAACGGTTTTGTACTTTCATGGATGAAACTTTATCGTTGAACGTAGAGAGATAGGAAGACGTAGATGTAACGACGAGGCTATCGCCGGTAAAATTATTTCCGTTGTATAAGGTGACTTTAACATTGGCTCCAACTTTAATGGAAGAGATGCTATTGTCTGTCACGCCTTTTGCCAATAAATCCGAGGTGGTATACTGTCCTTTACCAAAGCTTCCTTTCACACCGGCATAGGAGGCATTGGAATAGGTATACACCGAATCTTGATTGGTCGTCAGGAGTCCGTTGACATAGTTGAAATCGTAAACATTGGACGTAGTGTATCCATTTTGCAGTAATAATTTTACTTTAAGTTCGTAAGGTGTATTGCCTTTGTAATAAAGTTCATTGAGGTCTATGGTTCCTTGGATGCTACCCGAAGAAAGCGGCGCAAATTTCCATGTGACTGCATTGTAATCTTTGTTGGCCCCGGTACCTTCGTTGTTCACGTTTGGATCCATATAGACCAATATCTCGCTCACAGGCAAATTAGAAGTATAATTTCCTGTAATAAAGATTTTTTGCTGACTGTTGTCAATGGCAAATTGAGGTTGTACGGTATAACTGGGCGCCTGATAAGGACTGGCTGTTGCTACTGCTGATTGAAAAACTTCATTTCTGCTGAGAATTGCTGCATCAGAGCCCGTTAGGAAAGTAGGCAGCCCCTTGCTAAAGCTCACATTGCCGCTTCCCATCAGTGATGTGCCCAAGGTAGGTTCTTCACTGACATATTTAGCACGGTTATGGGGCAGGTTTAATCCATGTCCCAATTCATGGAGCATACCGCCGAGATAGTTTGAGCTC
Organism: Sphingobacterium sp. UBA7625; assembly: GCF_002484085.1. NCBI lineage: Bacteria > Pseudomonadati > Bacteroidota > Sphingobacteriia > Sphingobacteriales > Sphingobacteriaceae > Sphingobacterium > Sphingobacterium sp. UBA7625. Next base: position 303,567 of record NZ_DLJD01000028.1, on the reverse strand, counting down.
GGATTCGGAATTCCATTGACGGACATGGAGGAATTGTCCACTGCAAAGCAGTATTTTCCATAGCCATAGAATGGCTGGCTGCCATCGCCGTCTGTTCTCGCCGGCAAAAGTACCAGGTAGTGATTGTTGGATGAAAATTGGCCCGGATGGCTGGTTTTGTAGGCATTGATCTCATTTATAATTTTACCGGCTGATATAGCTGAGCTATAGGGATAGTCCGCTTGTGCTCCTGCCGCCGGAATTTCAATAATGTTAACCAGGCCGGTGGAATCTTTTGCCAGGCCCAGATAATTGCTGTAGCCATAGCGTTCCATTTCATTATGTAACCAGTCCTGGAAATGGACAAACAGCTGAGATAGCCGGGTTTTGTAGCCGGGTAATGCTGGATTGTCTGTGGGGACAAACATAATGATATTGAGATTGACCGGATTCGTGACAAATGTAAGGTTAGATAGTGATGTGTCTATGACGCCATTCGAGGAGGCCTTTGACCTTCGGATTTCTGTCGTACCTTGCTCTGACAATGGCTTTGAACAGGCGAAAAAAAGTGTTAGGATTGTGGTGGACAATGCAATTCGTTGAATGATTTGCATCCATCTTTTTGTTGGTTTTTTCATAATTTTTGAAATAAATAATCTATAATTGTTAATGGGTATTGGTTACTTAGGGGCAACCAAAACACATATCTATAGTAGAGAATATATTTTGATTTATAGCGATTTCCGTTTAAGTCAAACGTTTGCGTAACTTACGAAAACGTTTCAATTGATATACTTTATTCAGAGGATTTGCGTGTGAGGATAGACGCTTGTAATTCAATGTTTTGGTACTGTGTTGCAATCTCGTTGTCCGAACTGTCCAAAATTTTATGGAGAATAGCGAAAGCCTGAGATCCAATTTCACGCGAAGGCTGTACAATGCTTGACAATGACGGCTGAAAAATATTGGTGTATTGGAAATTAGCAAAACCGATAAGGGCTAAACGATCCGGTACGGAGATTCCGATTGTATGTAGAGCCTCTAAGGTTAAATAGGTAAGTTGATCTGATGCGGTAAAAATTGCTTGGGGCGGGGTACTTGAATTAACGAAATGTGTGAGGTGATTTTTTAGCTGGTCCAGCACATCTATTCTTCTTCTATTCGTTTCTATCGATAGTACGTAATTCGAATTATAAGCTATGTCAAAATCCCGTAGACATTGGATATAACCACGCCGACGCTCCGATGATGTTCCTGGCGATAGATTGGAAATAAATAGAATTTTTCTTTTACCGCGATTGATTAACTGAGAAATACCTTCGTAAACGACTTTGAAATTATCTATTCCGATCTTATACGTATTTATATCGTAATTGGTCCGGTCGATAAGGACAATAGGGGTGCCCTCATTTTTTAATTTTCGGAGATATTTTAATGAGATACTATTTCCTGTTGCTGCAATGACGATAGCATCCGCCCCCTTTTTAGATAACATTTCTAAATGTTTCAATTCAAGCTGGGGGTCGTCTACGCTCTGCATAATAATGAGGTTATAAGCCGTTTCTGACATTTCTCTTTCAATACCTTCGAGAATCTGCGAGAAAAATGGATTGCCGATCGAAGGAACAATCATACCGATAATATTTGTTCGCCCCTTACGCAATAGTTTGGCATATTGATTGGATTGATAGCCGTTCTCATGAGCAAAATTTTGAATTTTAACTTTAGTTAATGAGCTGATTTCGTGACTATTTGAGAGCGCTTTGGATACGGTACCTACAGAGTAGCCTAAAGCCTTGGCAATATTTTTTATAGTTATTCTTTTCATGTTTTGGAATTGCTTTTATTTACTATTGGTGGCCTATTGAAAGTTTTATCTGTACTATCCCGGTATATGAAAGAAGACTACCAGGCGGTTTTGCCTGATAGTCTAAACTAAACACTAATTAACACATGGTCATCTCTTACCATTATTTTTTGAGCTTGTCGATCGTTGGCTTTTAGTTGGTTACATTGACAATATACCATACATTGAGTTCGCCAGATCGTATGGTGACAGTGTCCTTGCCGACGGCTAAGCCAGTAACCAGCCCGGTATTGCTATACGTGGCAATTTCAGGATGTTTGTTGCTATAGGTCGCGTCTGTTACAGTACGGTTTCCGGGATTGACTGCCAGATTGATCTGGAGCGGTGTACCGATTTTAACAGGGATCTGCATAAAGCCCCCCGAATTTACGGCCTCCCGAACAGTTAAATTGTCTTTGATCGGACCAAGATCTTTTTTGCAGGAATGAAAAACTAAACTTCCGCACAGGCAGCTTAGCAACAGGTATATATTTGATCTAATTTTCATGATATTATTTCTTTTTTATCCTCATTATTTTGCACCCAACCATCCGGGGTTCTGAACCAGCTGGCTACCGTCCAACGTGAGGTCATATAAAGGTAATGGCCAATAGTAGCGGTAGTCTGCCCATAATGCGACGCCGTTTGTGATGGTGGCACTCCTCGGATATGCGATAATAAATCCATTATTATCCAAAAAGATGTCTTTATTGACTTCTTCTTTGAGGGCGATAATAGGTTTGGCGGTATGCGAACCATCGTATAATTTTCCTTTTTCGGCTGTAAATTTCATGCCGCGCAGGGGAACGGTCATCAGATTGCCGGCTTTCCAGCGCATCAAATCCTCATAACGACGGTCTTCTAAGACCATTTCTATACGACGCTCCCGTCTTATTTCACGGATGATAGGGCTAACGGTGTAATCCAGTTTGGTTGCGTAGATTTCATCGAGCCTTGGGTCTGCCGGCGGGTTGCCAAGCTCGAGCTTGCTGCTGGGGTATTTTGCAAAGTCAAATCCTGCACGTTGGCGCAACAGATTGATCGTCCGATCGAGGTCATTCTGAGTCAAAGTGCCTAGGATAGCTTTAGCTTCTGCCAACATCAGCAATACCTCTCCATAGCGGAATTCAATAGCCGTTTGTTGTCCGTTTGTCGTCGCTTCATTTTCGGTACGGTCTCCCATCCAATGTTTAATGGGAAGGTAACCGGTTACCGTGCTGCCTCCACTGACATTGTAGGATAGTCTAGGGTATGTGATACCATTTTTTTCGAGACTGGTGGTTCCATCCGTTCTGTTAAACAGGGATCGATTTTCACCCGGATAATTAATGGTTTGCTTCAGGCGCGGATCGCGGTTTTCAAGTTCGGACCATAGGCCATCATATCCTTTGAATAGGGGGTTGGAGGTATAGTTGCCAGCTGCGCCCGAGGTATAGATCGGTTTCCCGTCAATACAGAGGTATTCGTCAATAAGCCCACGTGTTGCACCTCCCGCTGGTCGCCCGCCTGAGACACTGTTGTTCTGATCCCAATACCGTTGAGTGGCATGGCCCACCACAGTACCGTTGTATACCCTGGCTAAAATAGCCTCTTTATTACCGTCAGAATTTGGGTCTTTTTTAAACGTAAATAATTTCCAATAAGGGCTGTCGCCTGTGGCATAGAGCTGATAGCGACCAGTGGCTATGATTTTTTCACAGGCATCTACAGAAGCTTCTAGGAAAGATTTTGCTGTACTTTGCAAGGATAGCTCGTTGTGATAGGTTCGAAAGGAACCTTCGAACAGGCCTATCCGTGCTTTTAAAAATAGTGCCATATCCTGATTGATGCGTCCATCGGGACGGCCGGTGACGCCTTCCAGTCCCGCAATGGCCATATCGATCGTCTTCATTAAGGAATCAGCGACCACGTTGCGCTTATCCCTAGGATTGAACAATTCCTTACTGTCGATATTGAAATCACTAGAAATCCAGGGTACATCGCCAAACAACATCAGTTTGCGATAATAATCCATGGATTTAAAGAAATACGCCTCCCCGATATATTTGTTCAGTCGGGTAATGTCATTATTGACCGCGGGCAATGCATTTGTGTAGTTTTGGATGAAATAATTGACCGAGCGCAGATTTTCCCATGTCCAGTCGACCGAAGCGCCTCCATTTGGCGGAATAAATGTGTTATCCAGGATACTGCTGATATTGCCATAACGGACCATATTGTCGGTCATAAAATCGCTGGCCAGCAGATGGCTGCCGCCAACCACATTGGGATTGACTTTGGCATCTGCCCAGACCGTACCATGCCCTAGAATATACCGGCTATAGAGGTTATTCAGGTAGAGTGTCAATTCGGTTTCAGTATATAATGAGTTGTCCTTCGATAGTTCGGTTTCGGGACTTAGCTGTAAAAATTTATCGTTACAGGACTGGGTCAGCAAGAGGGATGATGCTGCACCAATCAGGATTAATCTGAATATGTTCTTTTTCATAATAGTTTAGTTAGAAGACAATTTGGGCACCAAAAGCAATGGATCTCTTTTGTGGATAATCGGCGGATATCTGGTCGACGTCAAAAATTGTTGGTATTTTAGTCACTTCAAAGATATTGTAACCGGCCAGTGTGAAGCGTAACCGCTCGACGCCAAATCGTTTGGTCAGCTCTTTGGGCAGGGTATAGCCTAATACGGCTTGTTTGAGTCTGAGGTAGGCACCGTTGATCAGATATCGGTCCTGAACGTCGACCGAAAGGCCATACATGGGAAATTCGGCATCGGTACGATCCGGAGTCCAGGATCTTTCGTACATCCATTTTGAGCCAGCGCCACCGCCCCAGTAGGACGATAAGCCAGTCCAGATATCACGTTTCAGTACGCCCTGGAATAGGAAATCAAGATCGAAATTTTTGTACTGCACATTTCCAGTGATCCCAAACCGATAACGTGGTGTGGAATTTCCGATGACGACACGGTCACCCGGATTTGCCAGCGTATTCAAACCAGCATCTATTTTACCGTCCGGAATTCCCTCAGGTCCGCCCAGATCCTGGTACCAGATATAGCCTGGAAATACCGTTCCCTGATAAGCACCATTGTAAATCCAGTTGCCATTGAGTGGATTTTTGCCGGCAAAATCACTTTCCTGCAGTATCCCGCCGGTACGGTATCCCCATATTTCGCCAACGGTTTTCCCATCATACATCACTTCTCTGTTTGATTGATTGACAATCATCATGGTCGTATTAGAAGCATAATGCTGTACCTTGGTCAGGTAGTCGGAGAGGTTAAGACCGACACGATAGCGGAGCTCATTGTTAATCGTCTGCTTCCAAAGGAAAGAAAGTTCGAATCCTTTTGTCTCCAGTATCCCTGAATTTTCCAAAGGTGCAACCGTACCCAAAACGGATGGGAACGCGGCACTGCCATCAGTCAGGATATCCGTGGTCTTTCTGTTGTAATACTCAAAGGTAACATCGAGTCTGTTTTTGAGCAATGTACCATCTAAACCGATGTTCCAGGTTCTGGCCTTTTCGAAAGTCAGATAAGGGGAAACTAGGCCAGGCGGATTGATATAGACGATCTGTTCCCCATTGATCAGATAAGGAGCTTTTCCTGTTTCCATTGTTGCCTGATAAGGATAGATGGAGGAAGGCTGATTGCCTAATTTTCCCCAGCTTCCGCGCAGCTTAAGTTCGTTGAGCCAGTTTCTTGTACCTTCCATAAAACCCTCCTGCGAGATCCGCCAACCAGCAGAGAAAGATGGAAAGGTAACAAACCGATCATTCTTTGTAAATTTGGAACTACCATCATAACGCAGATTGCTCTCAAAGAAATACTTTTCGGCATAGTTGTAGTTCACCCGTCCGAATACGGCACGGCCGGCAAGCGTATATGCATTTCGGGATACGGTATGCAAAGATGGATCCTCTGCAGCATCAGGATTTTGTATATCTGCTGAGATCAGTTTCCGGAATTTATTGGTGATCTGATTAAATTTTGTCTGTTCCTGATTATATCCCACGACAGTGGAAAAATTATGTTTTTCGGCCCAGGTCTTTTTGTAATCAGCATAGATATTAACCAAATATTTATTGGTGTTATTGTTATCAAAATAAGCCTGATTCTCTCCTGCGTCGGCTTGTTGGGAGGAATACTTCCAGGAATCTATTATTTGGTTGAATTTTGGACTATACCGATTCAGGCTATAAGATTGTGGTTGATAGCTCAGGTCGGCCTTTAGTTTCAGTGCATTGGGTATAAGGGTAAATTCGGGCGAAATCAATAATGACACTCTTCTGTCCGTGGACTGGTTGTTAGCACCATAACTCAACCAGGCAAGAATGTTATCGGTGTAGGTATTGGGCAAAGGATCATTTGGCCCCGTTTGGATGGGCATATTGATGTTTTTGTTTGTCTCGCCCATCATGGCAGACCAGATGCTTCCCTTTCCGCCAACAATATAAGGGCTGTTGAAATTGGTCTGGTCAAAACCTATTTTCCCAAAAACGCTGAACCAGCTATTCACTTTGGCATTGATATTCATCAGGGCATTGTAGCGTTTCAATTTATCGGTGTTGATCTTATACATACCCGATTGATTCTGTAAGCCTCCGGAAATATAGTAGTTAATGGATTCGGCACCACCGCTGAGGTTAAGCGTATGTTTTTGCATCGGGGTCCATTTTTTGACCGCTTCCTCAAATGGATTGACATTGGCTACCCAAATGATGTTGTTTCCCTCCTGATACCAAGCATTTTCAGGCGTTGGATTATCCATATATTTTTGGATCATTTCCAGCCTTTTTTCATCCGATGTGTTGGGTTTACCATTTGTCCATAGTGTTCGGTCCATACCTGATTTTTGGATCTCATAGGCGTTGAGGATGTCAGGAAGGCCAGAAGGCGTATCAAAGTTGGAATCGAAGTTGTAGGCTATCCTGCCTTTTTGATTGAACTCCCCACGTTTGGTGCGGACCAGGATGACGCCATAGGCTGCTTTTGTACCATAGATTGCAGCTGCAGAGGCATCTTTGATAAAAGACATGTCCATGATATCATTCGGGTTGAGTTGATTCAGGGCACCTGTGGAGCTCTCGACACCATCGATGATCACCAAGGGGTCGCCATTGACGGATTCAAAAACTTTTGTATTCGTATTATAACTCATGGACGTACCGCCTCTCAGGTTAAACCCCGGTGTACTGTTTGGCGAACCATTGCCAAAGGTAATGTTCAAGTTGGGGACAAGGCCCTGTAAAGCCTGGCCGATATTGGCGACCGGACGATTCTCAAAAGCTTCTTTGCCGACATGTGAAATAGCCCCTGTTAAGTTGACCTTCTTTTGTGTACCGAAACCCACAACAACAACTTCTTCCAAAGCGCTGTCATTTTCTACTAGGGATACGGTTAAGCTGCCAGCCGTAGCACTGTTAAATTTGACAGTCTGTGAATTGAAGGAAAGGTGGGAGATCGTCAAGCTACCTTCTGATAGTGTGGATTTTAGCGTAAAGTTTCCGTTGCTATCAGAGGACGTTCCGGTATTCGTTCCGTTTAAACTGATTGTTGCATTTTCAATGGGGGCACCGTCTTTTTGGGCAATCAACTTGCCTTTAATAGTGTATTGTTGTTGGGCCTGAACGCTATTTTTTGGCGCACTTGGCAGGACGATAATATGCTTCTTGTGCATTTCAAACTGAAGCGGCAGCTCGTCCGAAAGTTCTTTGAGTACGTTTTCCAGCTTTTGGTTGGAGACGTTGACGTTCACCTTTCTTAGATCGTTAAAGAGACTTTCATCATAAAAGAAATGATAGCCGGTTTGTTTCTTGATTTCCTGAAAGATCGTCTTCAGGTCGCCTTTGTTGAGATGCATGGTGACTTGTTGGGCTTCCGTTTTACCGTATACGCCATAAGTAAATAGTAAACCAAGAAATAGGGTTGCTTTGACTTTTTTTGAAATAAGGGGTGCAAAGCTAGGTTCGGTCATACGACTCCCGAACAGGTAATCTTTACATTTGATAAAGTAATTCATATATTCAGCAATAAGATTGGTTTTTTGTTTTTCATTCAGGTACTTAGGTACCTTTAATTAGCATCGACTGATGCGGTACCACCAAGGTTGGTTACGTAAATCTCTAAATCATAAATAGGTCCTCCTTTAATAATTGCTTGTCTTACTTGTTTTTGTTCTTGACGGTGACGGTTTTCTTGTCGATGGCGAATTCAACACCAGCGCCACGTTTTATCAATTCCAATGCCTCGGCCAGGCTCACGCTTCGGCTGATGCTGCCCCCAAAGGTTTTCTTGGTGATGGGCCCCTGATAAATGACTTGGATATCATACCATCTTGACAGCTGTTCCATAATATCCTGGATCTGGTCGTGCTCGAAGTAAAAGTAGCCCTGCTGCCAGGCAATTTCCTTTTCAATATTTGCCCGTGTGACACGCATGTCGTTGCCATTGAATTCAACTTTTTGTCCAGGAACGACCTGTTTTGTCGTTTTATTGGTATTGGTCAGCTGGATGCTGCCATTGATCAGGGTGACATTGGATGATGCACTGTTGTATGCTCTTAGGTTGAAAGCTGTCCCCAATACTTTTATATCACCATGAGCAGTGGTGACAATAAAAGGTCGATTTTTTTCATGGGCCACTTCAAAATAAGCTTCTCCGCGTAGTTCTACTTTGCGGACTGATTTGCCGAAGGCTAGCGGATAGCTCAGTTCAGAAGCTGAATTGACCCAGACTTTGGTGCCATCGGGCAGTACCATGCGATAGAACCCGGATGCGGGGACTGTCAATGTATTTTTTAGCGAAGCAAGTTCTGCCTGCGCACTGTTGGGTTTATAGTGCAGTTGTCCATCGGTAATCCGGAGCTGTTCACCATGTTGTTCCTGCAGGGTAGCCTGCTCTTGCGAAAGTTCTACAATCTTACCGTTGGAAAGGGTGAGTGTGGCTTTCTGTCCACCTGGTAAAACATCATTTTTATAATGATACACCTGATCGGCGACAATCTGTTTATCCTGCTGTGTTTTATTCAGGAACAGTGCGGCACCAATAATAAGGAGCAGGCTGGCGGCCAAGCCCACATAGATTTTTAGGTTTCGTAGGCGGCCATTGCCTACGGACCGAATTGCTGCCCTGGTCGGCTCGTAGTTTAAGATCTTTGTTCTTGCCCGATCAAGGTCCAGGTTACTCCAAAACTGGGCATCACTTGATTTGACTCCCCGACTGATGGATTGCTCCCATTGATCTCGCAGGGTAGGATCATCTTCAAAGATCTTTTGGAGAGACTGCAGATCTGTTTGACTTAGTGTTCCGCTAAAATGCTTTACTAAGTAATCTACGAGTATAAATTGGTGGTCCTTCATGTTCTTCAATCGGCTGTTTGATTAAAAGAGCCACAAAGACTGCAAAAGGATGGAAGGAAAAATAAAAAGAATCGTAAAATATTATTAGTCAGGAAGTAAAAATAATAAGAGCGCTAGCATGCGGCTATCCAAACGCGTACGTAGGAGCTGTATCGCTCTTTTTTTCTGGCTTTTGACGGTATTAATGGAAATGGTCAGATTGTTGGCGATTTCATCGTTGGAGAGTTTCTCAAAAATTGCCATGTGCAGCACCTGCTTGCAGCCCTGCGGTAATTGGTTGATCGCTTCCATCAGCTGGTTGATAACTTCTGCCTGCATCATGGCATCCATGATCGTCTGTTCTTCGATCATGTCCTTATCGAGTTGGTCGAAGTATTTGCTTTTTACTTTTTCGCTCCGGATCTGTTTGAGGCAATTGTTTCGGATGGCGATAAAGAGATAGCCTTTTCGGGCATGCTCCTCCTGGGGCAGGGTATTGCGCCCTTCGCAAAGTCCGGCAAAAAAGCTCTGTACAACATCCTCAGCCTGTGCTTCGTCATGAAGGATATTATTTGCAAACAGACAGAGCTGTTTGTAATACTGCTGAAAGAGCGATTCAATATCATAAGGTAGCGATCTCTGCAAATTTTCCAAGTGATTTAATATGTATTAAGAAATTGACATAACAGGAGCTCTTGGAGCATCGCATAAATATAGGAAAATATGCTAAGTTTTTGAATCGGTAGAAAATTAGACTTAGATAGTCGTGTTGGGATCAACCGAAGGCATCAATATTCCCTTCGCTGATTTTCCTTTATCCGCTCAAGTACATATGCATAGATATAAGGCAGCGAAACAACAAAGCCTAATGTAGCAATGGTTTTTAAAAGTATCAGGAAAAGCGGAAGTGAACCCAAGAAGGTCAATATTCTTTTGTAGATTGGGATCAAATAACAAAAAAAGAAAATTAGAAAAAATATTTATGCAAATCGTTAAGTACGCACCGGCTTTCAAAGCGGACTGTATCGCAATTTTCAAAAGTAATCTGCCTAAATTTTTTGCTGCGGAGGAATTGGAATTCTTTGAAAATTTTTTGGATCACGTAATTGATGGACATTACTATGTGGCTAAAATTGATGACCTGCTTATTGGCTGCGGCGGAATATTTTTTGATAAAAACAATGATGAGGCTGGATTAGCTTGGGGTATGGTGGATGTTAAATACCATAAGCAAGGGATAGGTAAGTTGTTGACTCAGTTTAGAATAGATCTGTTAAAAGAAATGTATCCTGAGAAAAAAATAAAAATTGAGACCTCTCAACATACGGCAGAATTTTATAAAAAGAATGGCTTTCACATTGTGGATATTTTGCCCGATGGCTTTGGTACTGGAATAGATAAGTATACGATGCAGATGGAATTTCGAAGATAGCTGAGTTTAGGCTTACTAAGCCATCTTCTCTTAGCTTTTGACCACTCATCCTGCATATATTACCATTCAAATAAATTATTTAGACGAACGCTGCTATGCGAATACATTCGTGGTAAATTAAAGAACACGAATAATGACTAAAAAATTTATTTATATGCAATTTGCCATTATGCTATTTGCTTCAGATGCAGCTTATGGGCAGATAGGCGATTTGTTACAGGATACAACGGCCAATAAGAATATAAAGCTGAGTGAGGTCGAAGTATCACGACGATTCAATCCGATTAAAATTGTTCCTGGCAAATTGAGTTATCAAGTGACTAAAAATTCTATAGGTTCCTCGGGTAATGTTTTGGAATTACTGCGGAAAATGCCCGGAGTAACTGTTTTACCAAACGGTAAGATCAGTTTAAACGGGCAATTGGGGGTACAGCTGTTGATTGATGGCAAGACAAATTTTATTGAAGGTGAGAATCTAATTAACTTTTTGAGTTCTATGCCGGCCTCATCACTTGATCTTGTCGAACTTATTACTCAGCCAGATGCTGGAATGGATGCCAATGGTGATGCTAGGTTTATCAATTTAAAACGGACTAACCACTCTTCAAATGGCATGGATGTTTTTCTTTCGACCAACGCTGAGCAAGGCAGATATAACAGAAACTATCATACTATAACTGTCGCGGCAAATATGCGTAAGTTGAATATTTCAAATACCTACTCCTATGCGAAGGGAAGTGACTTCGTTGATGTTAATTCAACCCGATATCTCGGCAATACCATCAATATGGCCAATGAAACAATAAGATTGGATATGGATGCCATTAGAAAGAAAAAATACAGCAATCATTATTATAATGCGGCCCTTGATTATAGGCCAAACGATAAAATTAAAATGGGGACCTATGTGCTTCTCACCGATCAGGAAAGAACGAAGGAAGAAACCGTTGGTTCAGCTTTTTACAGCCGATCCAGGACAGACTCTACCATTGCTACAGGCAATGATCTGCTTCATAACTTTAAAAATTTTAGTACGGGAGCACACTTTACAGTACAATTTGCAGGTGGATCAAAATGGGAAAATTATCTTGATCGACAACACTTTAAACAAGCCGAAAAACAAGAACAAAATTTGGATAAATTTATGGGGGACGGATCTCCCGTATCATTGCAGCAGGAACTCAGCGGCGAGACCGGAGGAAGGGTAAATATTATGACCATACAGTCGAAATACATGCTCGATATCCGGCCAGATATTGCGGCCTCCTTTGGCGGCAAATTTACTCAGGTTGGTATGCATACAAATTCATTTTATCAGGAATTTAATAACAAAAATTGGCAAAAACGGCCTGATCTGACGAATGCATTTGATCATGAGGAGAGGTTAAAGGCACTTTTTATGCAAGCGCGCTACAGCGCTTCGGAGGTATTTCAGATTGATCTGGGATTACGTTATGAGGATGCGGCGTTTAATAGCAAGACAGCAAATGAGCTAAGTACAGATCTTATTATCGCAAGATCATACAAGAATTTTTTTCCAAATCTGACAATGACCTATGCGCTGGAAAACAAACAAAAGCTTTCGCTCAATTATCATCGTAGAGTCAACCGGCCTAATTTTAAAGACCTGAGCCCTTTTGTTGAAGTCAATGACCCTTATTTGTATGAGAGAGGAAACCCGACCTTGAAGCCCGAATTTGTAAATAATATGGAGCTTACTTGGTTATTTAAAAATTCCTATTCGCTACAGCTATTCTATAGCCTACGGCAAGACGCGATCAGCAAGAGCTATAACTTGGATGATTATAAGCGGACTGTAGTCATGCCTATGAATCTGAAGCGTGCATCCGGTATTGGATTACGCCTCCATGCGACCAGTATCTCTCCTTTGCAAAATTGGAATATACAGGTTAATGGCAATCTGATCTATAGGTATTTTGAATGGGTGACGGTAAATGATTTCCATCGAAACAGGCAATTGACCCCTGCTTTGCAATTGCAAAATAATATAAAACTGCCTTTTAAAATAAATCTGGACGTCAACTGTTTTTGGAATGGATCCACTGCGGAAGGACAGGCTACTATTGCGTCATTGTGGGCGATAAACTCTGGTTTGCGTAAAACCTTCTTGCAAGATAAATTTACTTTGTATATTTATGCCAATGATCTTTTAAAGACTAACCGACCTAAAATAATTTTTAATAGTGATTTTATGGAAGGTAGGTACCGGGAGTCATACGATAGTAGAACAGTGGGGATCAATCTTTCTTACAGACTACATAGTGGAAAGAGAACTAATCTTAAGAGTGATCATGCCAATGACCGTTTGGAGGAAAATAGCAGGATTAATTATTGATACCATGATAGCTAGCATTTCAAAACTAAGGGTAAACCCCATGCTTTATCTCGGTCCGGCGCTCTGGGGAATCGCTTCGTTCAATATTTTGCGTGTCGTGACCGATTTAACTAAGAAAGATGAATTTTGGTCAGGCGGGATTAAGATCCATTCTGTCGGACTTCTGATCTCTGTCATATTTTGTTATGTGATTACAGTTTTGTGGCGGCAGAGGCTTGATAAGATCTTTGGTACTATGTCTACCATGGTGCCCAATGTACCACTGGAGTATATGATTGCCATCGTTCAAATCGTTGTGATATTTAACCCTACAGTATTTGTTGCCGAACATTTTGGCTGGATCTACATGGGTGATGGATATATAGATTATATGTTGGTGAATGCTATTTATATTCCATTGTTTCTGCTCTACTATATGTTGTTGCGGAACGAGCATATAGCTAGGGATATGGCAAACAATCGCATCTATGTTGAAAAGATCAAAGCAGATAAATTGAATACCGAATTGCAATTGCTGAAGAGCCAATATCATCCGCATTTTCTTTTTAATGCACTTAACACGGTATATTTTCAGATTGATGAATCGAATACGTTGGCAAAAAAAAGTGTAGAACAGCTTTCGGAACTATTGCGCTACCAGATCTACAATGTGGATGAAAAGGTATCCATGGAACAGGAACTTGCATTTTTAAAATCTTATATAGCATTTCAGCAGCAGCGATTGACTGAAAGACTGACTGTCAGTACAGACATTGACGAGGATTGGACGGGAGTTAAAATTTTTCCCTTACTGTTTCAGCCACTGATAGAAAATGCATTTAAATATGTGCGTGGTCAATATGAGATAAATATTTGTCTAAAACGCCAAGGTGAGAAAATATACTTTAGTATTTCGAATAGTTTATCCCAATGCAATGCGGTTAAACCAGCAGTTCCTAGAGCAGAAATCGCTGGATCAGGAGCAGGCCTGTCCAATTTGAAAAAAAGGTTGGCATTGGTGTATCCGCAGAGCCACAGCCTGAATACAAAGGCTGACATAGCGCATTTTTCGGCTGAATTAATGATAGATATTTAAACGTATATGATGGAGATCAGATGTGCAATAATTGATGATGAGCCCTTTGCGCGGAGGGGAATCGCATCTTATATAGAGAAAATAGACTTTTTGAAACTCGTCGTTGAGTGCGAGGATGCTATCGAATTGAGTCAGTACCTTCGTTCGCATCCCATTGATCTTATTTTTCTTGATATCGAAATGCCCGAAATTTCAGGACTGGATTATATTGCGAGCCTGCACAACCCACCCAAGATTATCGTGGTGTCTGCTTATGAAAAGTATGCGCTACGCGGATATGAGCTGGAGATTGTCGATTATCTGTTAAAGCCAGTCCCCTTTGACCGGTTCTTTAAGGCGGCCAATCGGGCATTTGATGTGCTCAATTCAGCTGGTTTACCGACTGGCATGCCGACAAATTTTCAAGAAGGGCATATCTTTCTCAAGGTGGATAAACAATTAAAGAAAATTTTTCTGCAAGATATCCTATTTGTTCAGAGCATGGGTAACTATGTGATCGTGCAGACTGCTCATTCCCGAGAAATTACCTATTGTACGCTCCAACAGATGATGACAACGTTGCCAGCACAGAATTTTATATCCTGTCACCGATCTTATCTTGTCAACAAGAGTAGAATAACGATTATAGAAGGAAATCAATTGCACATTGCGGATTATAAAATTCCGATAGCCCGAAATCTAAAGGAAGAAGTCCTGGCCTCAATCTTAAATCGTAGTTGATTGGCTGAAGCGGTAATGCTCTGGTCAACCATCCGATGACGATTGTCCTGATCCCTTCAGGTAATAATATCAAAATGATCAATGGCTTTCTGAAACTTTGTGGCGGTCGTATTTTTACGTTTAGTTAATCATTCATTCCGTCGGTCGTACTCCCTTTAATATAGGAGACACTGCCTGCTGATACTGGAGCAGCAAAGCCGGTAGCTTCGGAAACAGTTTCTATCGTCGGAACTTACCGTACTTTTGGCGGTTCGGCTGTAACCTCAACTTTAGGTGGCGGTATTTGCTTTTTCTTTTTTCTGCGCGAAAGCAGTGATAGCGATTTCATATGTATTAAGAAATTGACATAACAGGAGCTCTTGGAGCATCGCATAAATATAGGAAAATATGCTAAGTTTTTGAATCGGTAGAAAATTAGACTTAGATAGTCGTGTTGGGATCAACCGGAGGCATCAATATTTCCTTCGCTGATTTTCCTTTATCCGCTCAAGTACATATGCATAGATATAAGGCAGCGAAATAATAATGGCCAATGCTACGATGATTTTTAGAAGCATGAGGATAATTTGAAGGGGGAGAGCGACCCAAAAGCTAAAATAATCCAAAGGAATAAATAGTCTGGAATCATCTGTTCTATTGATCAGTATTTTATAATTTTTAGCGTTGATGTACTCCTTTATCTGCTTGTCCAGTGCTAAATTATGGCCTTCGATATCGCAGTCTGTATTCCATAAGTTATTGGAGTAACGGCGGGTTGCCTCCGAAGCGTAAACTCGCTGCTCTTTGTCCCCGACCCTGTACGTGTAGGTAATGGATGCGGTAGATGAAGCTGCGGAGTGCTTTGTCGTTGGCGTCCAGCGGATTTTATAATCAATAATTCTGCCCTCTGCTTCCGTCCAGCTGGGATGAAAAAAAAGAAAGCTCCGGTATTGAAACCACGGTAAGCAGGAATAGATAGTTGATCCGGTCAAATAGATCACAAACGAAAAAATAGCGAACTTCTTACTGAAGAGTTTACGGTTAAAAAATAGTATAAACAGCAGCGGGGATAAGACTATCGTAAAGATAAGAACAGGTGGCGGACTGACGCACAGGAATACAATATATAGCACTGGCATCAGAAATTTGTACGTAATTTTGTCGTACAATTTCCTTGTCTCTTTTAGATAACTTTCGTTTGAGTTATTCATCGCTATTGATCATCATATTAGATTATTGGCTGTTTGACTTGCGGCCAGACTGCCCAAAGAGGCGCTAAATCTTAGTCATTCATGCCGTCGTAATACACATCGATTTTGCTCAGGATCTTCTGGAGCTGTTCGTACTGTTTTTTGGTAAATCCTGTTTCGTACAGGAAGAACAGTCCTCGCCATTGTATTTTTTTGATAGAGGCCAGGAATGGCTCCCATTGCAGGGGATTATCGTCAAAGGGAACATAGACCAGCTTGGGATTTGTAGCAAGTACTTCGGGAAACGACTTAAATTGATTGTTGGAAAGATTTGCGTGATCCAATTTTTTTAATGTCGCGATAGATCTGGGCAATGAAGAAAGTTCTGCATTTTGTATACCCAGCTCTTTTAGTTCCGGCAGTTGCTGAAACAGGTCAGGTAGTTCCTTCAGTTTCGTTTCACTTTTGTAATTGCCCGATAGATATAATATGGAAAGTTGGCTCAGGCTAAAGATTTCTGCTGGAAAGGCTGTAAATAGGTGGTTGTACAGTCCAAGTTCTTCTAAGTTTTTGAGTTGTGTGAATGATGGCGGCAGTTCGGCAAGAGGGTTGTCACAGTCGAAAGCTGTTAACGCGGTAAGATTGGAAATGCTTGCTGGCAGTGATGTTAGCTTGTTTTGTCGTAGTGCCAGTTTCTTTAGGTGATGATGAGCTGTCTTGATTTCAGGAAAAACAGCTAACTCGAAATTGTCAATACCTAGTATTTCCAGTTGCGTAGCACGTTCAATAATTTGCTGCAAAATGCCGCTGTCGATAGACTTGCCGCTACCCACCGATTGAAATGACAGTTCTTTCAGTTTCGATAAGTCTGTCGTCGTCAGTTCTTCGATATTCTTGAAACGGATTTCTTTTCCTTCGATGGTTGTGGCATGGATAGGAACGGGGGCGATTGTGTAAAGGATAGGAACAGAGCTGGTTGTGGGCATCGGCACAGAGAGGGCATCTGCGGCCGAACCGTTGGTAATATAGTCTGGTTTAACGACAGGGATAAACTCCTTTGGTGGGGGTACCTGCTTTTTTCTTCTTTTCTGCGCAGCGACAGTTAACGTGAGTAGCGAAAGACTGAATACGATAATATATTTTTTCATGTTTGAATCGACGTTGTTTACATGCAAATGTGCATATTAAGATCGAATATTTTTTTACTGATTTATATCTGTCCTGCCTGATTTACGATTCGTCGACTTTGAAGCCATAGTCGACTTTGACCGCGGAACTTTAATCCTTGGCATTTCTATTATCGATGCTCATCTCATTGCACCTTTCGATCAAATAGGTCACTGGTCTTTGTTCAGCCATTGATCTATTTGATCGAATGATGTCTATATCCGAAGCGTCAGCTGATAGACTAATTTTTTTGGACATTGTTGTTAAATATCTTGATTTTCATTATTTTCATTTGGAGTTCGGTATTTGCTTATTTTAAGTATAAAGCTTATCATAATTTATGCAATACTTTTATAGTAATGGAATAATCTAAATACATGTATGGAACTGGATACGCTCTATATCAGCATTCAAATTGAAAGAGAAAGATTAAACGCTTTTTTCGCAGCGAGACCAATGCAGGCAGCCATTGATAAGAATTGGTTGCAATGGTGGGAAAGCCGCCAGATGTATAATAAATTAGCCTTGGAAACCATTCCTACCTATTCAAAACAGTGTATCCGTGATGTCTTGGATGATTTGCTCAGAACAGCATCTTACGGAGCTATGGAACAATACGATGACACAAATCAGCGCTGGACTTTTGCAGCACTCCATTTCAGCGAAAACTATCACGAAATACTGCCAATGCTGGCTCTTTTTAAACAACTGGGCAGCTATACCGAGAGCGGTTTTGCATTGATCTTTGACTGGATGTGGGGCGGTGATACAGTGATGGCTTACGTCGATTTTAAGGGAGGCGAAGCATCACTTGAGCCTGTGACAGCATCTTATGAGATCGAACTCAAACGTTTTGAAGAAGCGGATAGCTACTTACAGGTTCTTTCAGAAGCCCTTTACGGAAATGGGCAGGATTGATGTGTATTCCCAAAGGCGTTTCGATTGTTATGTAGCGGCATAAATACAAGCAGACTTTTGTTTATTGTGTCTGAATCAGCGCGTTAGATCTATTTAAATATCATTATTTTAATTTTAATGGGTTAATTTTAAATACTTTGTAACAATAACCTGTAATCTTTAAAACTTCTATATTCAAATTCCTTGCATCCTTTTTAAAGTTTAATTACATTTGCTTTAACGATGCAAGGAAGATTCCATCAATATCTATTCAGCGTTCTGTGTGCAATACTTGTCAGTTTGGGCTGGTATTATGCATCAGCGTCAAATGAGCCTGCATCAGCTAAGCGGAATGCAGTCGAACATTACAACAGACAGGTAAAAACTGAGGCACAGGATGTAGATGTCATCCGTAAAGGTGAACACCACCGCCATGAAAAACTCAGAGCTTTTGTCGCGGAGAAAGATGGTGAAAACGACGAGACAGGAAGTGATTCGGATACCACTAATTTATTTGCGCTTGCCAAAGAGGGTTTTGGAAATCTGAGCGCCTATATCCATCCCGCTTTTCACAATACGTGCACCGCAGTTTCGCTTGCCAATGCGCAAAACCTCAGCCCACTAAAAAACGCCCTTTATATCCATTACAGTGTCTTCAGGCTGTGATTTTTAACTAATTTTTTTAAAAGAATATCAAAATGGCTTTCATTTATTTTGGAAGCTGGTCACACTATTGTTCAAATTTTTCAAAAATTATTATAAAAATATACGATCATGAAAAGCTTCATGTATATCAGCCTGTGTTTTATTGTGCTATCAACGAGCTGTCAGTCTGAAAAAAAGGAAAAGAAGGAAGCCGCAGTTTTCAACGTGACAACACCACTGGTGAAAGACACCATTGTCAATAAAGATTATGTTGCCCAGATCCGCTCAATCAACCATATTGAACTGCGTGCGCAGGAAAAGGGCTACATCCAGTCCATATTTGTGGATGAAGGACAGTTTGTACAAAAAGGGCAGCCGCTCTTTAAAATTATGCCCAACCTCTATGAGTCCGATGTCAACCGCGCAAAAGCAGAGGTCAAATATGCCGAAATCGAATATCAAAATACCAAAAATCTCTCTGAAAAAGATATCGTTGCGCCCCAGGAAACTGAGATGGCCAAAGCAAAATATGAGAAAGCTAAGGCCGAACTGGCGTCGATGAACACCCACCTCAAATTTACGGATATCGCAGCCCCATTCTCGGGTATCGTCGGTAAACTACATGTGCGCAAAGGAAGCCTGGTGGACGAGGGGGAATTGATCACCGAACTCTCCGACAACAGCAAAATGTGGGTATACTTCAATGTGCCGGAAGTGGAATACCTCAATCAGATGGAAGCCAAGAAGGACAACAGCCCCATGCATGTCCGCCTGAACATGGCCAACGGCAAGGAATTTGGTCAGGAAGGTATTGTTGAAACGATCGAATCGGACTTCAATAATGAAACCGGAAATATTGCCTATCGGGCCACGTTCCCAAATTCAAAGGGGTTATTACGCTTTGGGGAGACGGGAAATATCGTCATTACCTCTCCTTATGTGAATGCGATGATGATCCCGCAGAAAGCCACATTTGAGGAGCTTGAAAAGAAATATGTATATGTCGTCACAAAAGATAATAAAGTAAAAGCAAGGGAAATAAAGGTTGCTGCCGAACTGCCCCATATCTACGTTGTCTCTTCGGGACTGAACAAGGACGAAAAGATTCTGCTGAACGGTCTTCGCATGGTACAGGAAAATCAGACCATTGAAGCGAGGTACCAGACCCCGGAGAAGGTCATGTCAAACCTGGATTTATATGCAGAGTAATTAAAACGCAGCACTATGTTTAAAAAAGTAATTCATCGACCGGTATTTGCTATTGTCATATCGGTTGTCATCCTATTTATCGGGGGACTGGCGATCAAGCAGCTTCCTACCGAACAATTTCCGAAGATCGCACCGACCACGGTGGCGGTTTCCATTGCCTATCCGGGCGCCAGTGCGGATGTACTTGTCAAATCTTCGCTGATTACCTTAGAAAATGCCATCAATGGGGTGCAGGGCATGCGTTACATCGCCACGGACGCAACCAGTGCCGGGGAGGCGACCGTCAACGTGATCTTTGATCCGGGAACGGATCCCAACGATGCGGTGGTGCTGGTCAAAACCAGGGTGGATCAGGTGATGCCCCTCCTGCCTGAACTGGTGCAAAAGGAGGGGGTGATCGTCAATCCGATCCAGCCCAGTATGTTGATGTATGTTAACCTGTACAGTACCAGCAAAAGCATGGACGAAAAGTTTCTGTACAACTACGCCACGGTTAATATCATTCCTGAAATCAACCGGATCCATGGGATCGCCAAATCCCAGATCTTGGGTAGCCGTCGTTATGCCATGCGGATCTGGTTAAATCCCGACCGCATGCGGGCCTACAACTTATCGGTGGATGAGGTAATGAAAGCGATCGGAGAGCAAAGTATCATCGGCCGGCCGGGTCGATTGGGACAGAGCTCGGGTATCGCCGCCCAATCCCTGGAGTATGTATTGACCTATAAAGGACAGTACAATCAACCCGAAGAGTACGAAAACATTATTGTTCGCGCGAATTCGGAAGGGGAGAATATCAAACTCAAAGATGTCGGCAAAGTCGAATTGGGCAGTGAATTTTTTGATATCTACTCCAATCTGGACGGACATCCTTCGGCTTCCATTGTGCTCAAACAGAATTATGGTAGCAATGCCAATGATGTCATCAAAGATGTCAAAGCGAAGCTGGCAGAGATGAAGGGCAATTTCCCGCCAGGCATAGACTATAAGATCAGCTATGATGTATCGCAGTTTTTGGATGCTTCAATCGAACAGGTAATGCATACCCTGCGCGATGCCTTTATTTTGGTAGCCATTGTGGTGTTTATTTTTCTTGGCGACTGGCGCTCTACCCTGATCCCGATTATTGCGGTGCCGGTGTCGTTAATAGGTACATTCTTTGTCATCCAGTGGTTCGGCATGTCGATCAACTTGGTCACGCTGTTTGCACTCGTTCTGGCGATCGGAATTGTGGTGGACAATGCCATTGTCGTGATCGAAGCCGTGCATGCCAAGATGGAGGAGAGTGCGATCTCACCTTACAGTGCCGTCAAGGAAGTGATGGCTGAAATTGCAGGTGCGATCATCGCCATTACGGCGGTCATGGTGGCGGTATTTATTCCGATTTCTTTTATGACAGGCCCGGTGGGGACGTTCTACCGTCAGTTTTCAATTACCATGGCGAGTTCCATTGTGATATCGGCCGTGGTGGCGCTGACACTCACACCGGTGCTTGCAGCCATGCTCTTGAAAAATAACCATGGAAAACCTAAAAAATCAAATCTATTTACCAAAGCGCTCGATACCTTTAACCGTACCTTCGATCGGGTGACCGGCTCTTACGCTTCTTTTCTCCGAAAAATCGCCAGCCGTAGGATCATCACCTGGGGAATATTGATTGCGTTTTGTGTGGGCACGTTCCTGATCAACCGAACGCTTCCGGGCGGTTTTATACCGAGTGAGGATCAGGGGACGATCTATGCCATTATTCAGACGCCACCGGGATCGACACTCGAACAGACCAATAAACTTTCCCGCGAGTTGCAGAAGATCTGTCAGGGGGTGGACGGCGTGGAGTCGGTCTCTTCCCTCGCCGGTTATGAGATCATGACCGAAGGCCGGGGTTCGAATGCCGGAACTTGTCTGATCAACCTGAAGACTTGGAGCGAACGGGAACATTCGGTGAAAGAGATCATGGAGGAACTGGAAGAAAAATCTAAAAATCTGGGTGCAACCGTGGAGTTTTTCGAACCGCCGGCTGTTCCAGGTTTCGGTTCCTCAGGTGGTTTCTCCATGCGCTTACTCGATTTGAATAGAACCACAGACTACCAGGATTTTGATAAGGTCAACAAAGCTTTTATTGCTGAACTTAAAAAACGCAAGGAGCTGACAGGTGTGTTCACCTTTTTTGCTGCCAATTACCCGCAATATGAATTGGTGTTTGACAATAATGCCGCCATGCAAAAAGGGGTCTCCATTGGTAAGGCCATGGACAACCTCAATATCCTGATCGGTAGTACCTACGAACAGGGCTTTATCCGCTTTGGCCAATTTTTCAAAGTGTATGTGCAGTCATCACCTGAATTCAGAAGGCTGCCTTCGGATATCTTGAACCTCTATGTCAAAAATGACCATGATCAGATGGTGCCTTATTCGGCCTTCATGACCTTGAAAAAAACGCAGGGCCCCAATGAGATCACGCGTTATAATATGTACAACTCGGCTGCGATCCGCGGGCTGCCGGCCAATGGGTATACCACGGCCGATGCCATTCAGGCGATCAACGAGACTGCCCTTGCTTCCTTGCCGCATGGCTACAAAGTGGCCTGGGAGGGACTGTCTTATGATGAGGCACAACGGGGAAATGAGGCGATCTATGTCTTTTTGGTCGTATTGGTTTTTGTCTACCTGGTGTTGGCCGCACAATACGAGAGTTTTATTATTCCGTTTGCGGTATTGCTGTCGCTTCCTGTCGGTGTATTTGGCTCTTTCTTCCTATTGAAGGCCATGGGACTGGAAAACGACATTTATGCCCAGGTCGGTTTGATCATGATCATTGGTTTATTGGGTAAAAATGCCGTACTGATCGTTGAATTCGCCGTCAAACGCCGTCAGGCCGGAGACACGATACTGGAAGCAGCCATCGAGGGCTCACGGGCACGGTTCAGACCGATTCTGATGACTTCATTTGCTTTTATAGCCGGACTCGTACCGCTGGTCTTTGCGAGTGGGGCCGGAGCCATCGGGAACCATACCATCGGTGCTTCTGCCCTGGGCGGTATGCTCGTCGGAACAGTCTTTGGCGTTATCGTCATTCCCGGACTCTATTACATTTTTGCAAAATTGGCTGACGGAAGAAAAATGATCCAGGCCGAAGACGATTCACCTTTAAGCGAAGACATGATACACTATGAATAAGAACAGAATATATCAATATACGGGTATCGCACTTTTCTTGCTCGGTTTTGCAGCCTGCAAACCCCTGGAAATACAACAGCGTGCCGAAAACAGAACAGTGCCGGAGAAATATGGGGTAGCTGAAAATGACTCTGTCAATACCGGAAAAATCAGATGGAACAGTTATTTCAATGATCCGCATCTACAGGAGCTGATTGGTCTGGCACTGGCCAACAATCAGGAGCTCCATATTATACTCCAGGAAATCGAGATGGCCAAAAATGAAGTCAGTGCCAAAAAGGGGGAATATTTACCCAGTGTGGGGGTAAAGGTCGGTGCCGGTGTGGACAAAGTGAGCCGCTATACCAATATTGGCGCGATGGAGAAAAATACGGAAATCGAACCGGGACGGGAAATGCCTGAGCCGCTGTTTGATTTTGGCGTCGGTGTACAGGCAAAATGGGAAACGGATATCTGGGGCAAACTGCACAATGCGACCAAAGCACAGCTGCAACGCTATTTTGCCAGCGTAGAAGGGAAAAACTTTATGGTGACGCACCTGATCTCCGAAATTGCGGATGCGTATTATGAGCTCCTGGCCCTGGATAATGAGCTGCTGGTCATCAATGAGAATGTGAAGATCCAAAATGACGCACTTACGGTCGTCAATGACCTGAAAAAGAATGCCCGTTCCAATAAACTTGCCATCAAAAGATTTGAGGCGCAGATCCTAAAGACTCAGGGCATGCAGTATGATATCCAGCAGCAGATAACGGAAACGGAAAATAGGATCAACTACCTGGTGGGACGGTTTCCGCAGCCGGTACAACGGGATCACGAAGCGTTTGATAAGCTTGTTCCGCAGACTGTATACACGGGTATCCCTGCTGATCTGCTGGAAAATAGGCCGGATATCAAACAGGCGGAATATGAACTGGCGGCTTCCAAACTGGATATCAAATCGGCGAAGGCACGTTTTTATCCTTCCCTGGATATTGCTGCTGGTGTGGGCTTGCAGGCTTTTGATCCGACTTACCTCATCAAGCCGGAGTCTTTTCTGACCTCACTCGTCGGCGAACTGACTGCTCCCCTGATCAACAAGAGGGCGATCAAAGCGGCGTATTATAATGCCAACGCAAGACAGGTGCAGGCGGTATATCATTATGAGCAAACCATACTGGGGGCTTACATCGAAGTGGCCAACCAGCTTTCCAAAATTAAAAACCTGGAGAATGGGCTGGCAATCAAGACCAAGGAGGTGGATGCGCTCAAAGAATCCATAGACATCTCCAATGACCTGTTTAAATATGCGCGGGCGGATTATATGGAGGTGTTGCTGACACAGCGCGATGCCTTGGAATCCAAATTTGAACTGGTGGAAAAGAAAGCCAACCAGCTCAAAGCAAGTGTCGCCATATACCGATCCTTAGGTGGCGGATGGGATCGTCAATAATATAATTTTTGTTTTTTACTTGTTAGGGACTTATCGTATGGTAAGTCCCTTTTTGTAGTTTCATTTAATCATCAAGACCGATGAAAGCTCCCTCGGTATTAAATTTTAAATCCAGCTCATTGGACAAGTCGATTTGGTAACCATAGGGTTCTTTGTCAATCCCTTCAATAAATAGGGGGGCAGGGTATTGCTTGGTGACATAGTTCAATATGGGTGAAGGAATTAATGCGTCGGGTAGTTTTTGATTATTTCCGTCGATATCGGTCCAGTTGCCATCTTTGTCGAGGTCGATCTCGATGCCGCTGGTCAATCTGACTTCATAGAGGCTACCGTCTGTATCGGCATTGTTTTTTCGCGTAACGCTGGCTACTGTGTTTACTCCAAAATGAGTTTCAATCATCGTTTTACCTGCCTGCGGCAATTCGGCATAGCTTGTTGTTGTTTCAATCGGATCGTCTTTGTCACATGCCATAAATGTCAATGCGCTGCCTGTCATTAGGACAGCGGCTAACCAGGTTAATTTCTTCATATTTGCTATTTTACTAAGTTCTATTACATCTGTTGTTGACTTGTTTTTTGTCGTCCAGGCTGTCTTAAGTCTGGAAACAGAAAATGCTATAGGGTAAAGTTTCAGATAGATTCTGGAAACATTTGGGAAAGAAGGGGCTAATCGGGGTTATTTTTGAAATCTTATTTGTCCTATCAAACTATTTTCGCCCTGTACTGTCTTCTAATAAAAAAGTTATGGAAAAATCTTGTTTTAAAAAGATCGCGCGCTGTGGCTTAGGTGCATTTTTGGTGGTCGCGGGAATTGGTCACCTCACTTTTGCCCGAAAGGAATTTCAGGCGCAGGTACCGGATTGGGTACCGATTTCTAAAGACGATACGGTGGTCTATTCCGGTTTTGCTGAAATTGCCCTGGGCACGGCGCTGCTATTGGCCAGGGGTAAACAGCGTGCTGCCGTGGGTAAAATTGCGGCGGCTTTTTTTGTTGCGGTGTTTCCGGGCAATATCGCGCAATATACTGAACATCGGGATGGTTTCGGACTGGACAGCGATGGGAAGCGCCTTGCCCGTTTATTTTTCCAGCCAGTATTGGTTGCCTGGGCGTTAAAGAGTACGAGCAAACAAAATAGCTTATAGAATCAGGTATGGAAAACGTAGAAGTTTGGATACGGGGACCGATTGCAGGGATTCCCGATCTTTTGCAGCCGGTGGCTCATGCGCTGCTGCAGGCAGAAGAGGATATTGTGAAATATACTGCGCAGCTGTCATCTGAGCAGCTCTGGGCTCGTCCCTGTGGAAATGCCAGCATTGGATTTCACTTGCTGCATATCCGCGGTGTGATCGACCGCATGTTTACCTATGCTGCGGATAAATCGCTCTCCGCCGAACAATTCGATTACCTCCAGCAGGAGGGTGTCGTGGATATGGAGCTTAACGTAGCTACTTTAGTCGAAAACTTACAGCTGCAGATTGAGCAGGTCTTGCAGCGCTTATCTGAAATTGACCCCGCAACCCTGACAGAACAACGTTTTTTGGGAAGAAAACGCATTCCAACGACCCTGATCGGTCTCTTGTTTCATGCGGCAGAACATGCACAGCGCCATGTTGGACAGCTATTAGTCACTGTCCGCTGCGTAAAATAGGGGCGTGCCGAATGCTGTTTCTGGCAGGTGTTGATAAACAGTGGCTCCATCGGTGTATGGGGAGTCGAGAGCTGGATAAGGGCATCCATAGAGGGAGTGGAGAGCTGTGGACTGCAAGGGATTAATTCTTAATTTCGTATACTTGTAAGATTCCATTGGGAAATATATGATTTTTATAACCCCATATAAAGATAAACTCCGTTTATGCAGATACTTTTGGTAGAGGACGATCGTCGTATCAGTAGCTTTGTGGTGAAAGGGCTGGAAGAATTGGGCCATCGGGTCATTTTGGCGGAATCCGCGGAGGCGGCGCGGGAATGGGTCCATGCCGAATCCCTGGATATCGTGGTATTGGATATTATGCTGCCGGGAATCGATGGGATCCAGTTTACAAAAATGCTGCGCTACCGCAAAAACTATATTCCGATTCTGATCTTAAGCGCGCTGGGTGAAATTGAAGATAAAGTCGATGCCCTGGAAAGTGGTGCCGACGATTATCTGGTCAAACCTTTTTCGTTTAAGGAGCTCGTCAGCCGCATCAAAGCCCTGGTGCGCCGGGACAGTTATAAAAATATAGTTAATGACACCTGCATCGAAATTCGTGACCTCAAAGTAGACCTGGATCGTTATGAAGTCTATAAAGGCGGTGCAAATGTGGATCTGTCCCCCAAAGAATTTAAGCTCCTTAAGTATCTGATCGAAAACCGCAATAAAACACTTTCGCGTACCGCTATCTTGCAGGCGGTCTGGGGAATTGATTTTGACAATAATACAAATGTCGTGGATGTGTACGTCTCTTATCTGCGGGGTAAGGTGGATGATGGAACTGATACATCCATTATCAAGACGGTCAAAGGGGTTGGTTACATGCTCAAAACAGACTGACGATGAACCTCAAGATCAGATTGACACTTTTTTCTTCATTGGTCTTCACGATCATTTTTGGACTTGCCACACTGGTCATCTATTGGATATTCTATAATTCTTCGGAACGCCATCTGATCAGTTCGCTGGAAAAAAATGCAAAGATTGCCGGGATCTACTACCTGGAAGCGGATGAACAGAGTCCTTTGAAACACCTGGAGTCTAAAAATCAATACGAAAGTCTGGTCAAGCGGGCCATGGTAGCGGTCTATAATGCCGAGGGCCGGGTAAGCTACGGTGGCTTGAAATCGGATAGTCAAATCAATAAAAGCTTGCTGACGCAGCTGAAATCACAAAAAAAAGTTTATTTTAAAACGGAGGATAGCTTTTATTTCGGTCTATATTATCCGGATAATCAGGGTGATTTTTTTGTGTTTGTCAAGGAGTCAAATGCGGATTTCAGCCATCAGTTGAACCGCCTGCTTTTTATTCTTGTGCTTGTTTTTCTGGTTGCCCTGATCAGTATCGTCCTGCTGTCGGTCTGGCTGAGCAAATATGCTTATCTGCCCATTCGGAATGTCATCCAGGAAATCCGGCATAAGGATTTAAATACCATCCAGGAGCCGCTCACGGTCATCAGGACGAAGGATGAGCTGCAGGACCTGATCGAAAGCTACAATGCGCTCCTGCGACGGATCAGTGAAAACATGATCATCCGAAAGAATTTTGTGAGTTACGTCTCCCATGAGTTCCGTACACCTCTTGCCGGTATTCTGGGATCGATGGAGGTTTTTGGGACGAAATCCCGCAGTCAGGCGGAGTATCAGGAGCTGGCAGCAACAATTACCGAACACGTCAATTTTCTGAACCAGCTTATCGGTAATTTTCTGTTGCTGACGGAAGACCGGGCCCTGACGCGCTCCATGGAGGTCTTTCGCATAGATGAGGTGGTATGGGACCTGGTGCCTAAGTTTAAGCGCACATTTTCCGTACCCCTGAAAATTGAGCTACAGGTGGATGAACCGCATTATTTTAATTTTCGGGGCAATCGCATGCTCCTGGCATTGTCGATCTCCAATCTGATCGAAAACGCGCTTAAATACGCCAATGGTCAGGAAGTGCTGGTGCGCATGACAACAGTCGATGAGCGTTTGTCCCTGGAGATCATTGATCAGGGTATCGGAATTCCGCAGGCGGAACTGGAGGCGGTGAAGCAGACCTTTTACCGCGCAACAAATGTCGGCAAAGTCAAGGGCAGCGGCATCGGTCTTTCTTTTGCGCAGATCGTTTTTAAAGACCAGGGCGTAGACTTTGCTATCCGTTCCGATGAACGAGGGACAACGGTATCGCTGCTGTTTCCAAAATTCTAATCTTTCTCTAATCTCTTCTAATCAAACTTTAATTTACCTTAAAGTTGCCTGTAATCCCTGTCGCTTAGTTTTGTGGAAATACAAAATAGAGTGAGAAAAATACGCATTGCATTACTTATTCTTCTTGGCCTGAATAGCAGGCTATCTGCACAGGAAATGCCCGAAAACCGTTTGCAAAAATCGGAAATAGAACAAGTCTTCTTAACACACAACCTGGCCCTGATGGCACAGCGTTTTCAGCTAAAGCAGGCTGACGCAGCGATCTTGCAGGCTAAGCTGTGGCCCAACCCCAAGATCTCCATCGGCGAGGTCAATCTCTGGAAAAACTCTTCCAGCGAGGAAATGCCGGCATTGATCGGGAACTACGGACGGTACCAACAGGTGGCCGTGGAATTGGAGCAGACGATTGAACTGGCCGGCAAAAGAAAAAAACGGGTACAGCTGCAACTCCTTGAAAAGGAGAATGCACAACTTCAGTTTGAGGAATTGCTCCGGAATCTGAAATATGACCTTCGCAGTCAATGCCTGGAGCTGCAGGTGCTGCAGGAAAAGGAGCGCCTCTACGCCAATCAGGTTGGAATCTTTCATCAATTGGCGCAGTCTTACCGGAACCAGTGGAAGGAAGGCAACGTCAGCGAAATGGATTATCTCCGCATCCAGAGCGAGTCCATTGCTTTTGAGAATAAACTGAATGAAATCCAGCAGGAGAGAATTGAAAAAATGAACGATGTCGCACGTTATCTGGGGGCGAAAGGAAAGGCGCTTTCCATTGTGGATACCATAGGCAATCCGGCCTTTATTGCGAATAAACAAAACGAATGGAAAGTCATGGCCCTGGATAATCGTGGTGATTATAAAATCATCCACAATGAATTTAAGAAAGGTCAGGCCCAGCTGGAAATAGAGAAAGCCGAACGTGTGCCCAACCTCGATGTTTCGGTGAATTATGATCGGGGCGGCAATATTATGCGTGATTTTATCGGTCTGGGCCTGTCCATGGATCTGCCCCTGTTTAATAGAAACCAGGGGAATATCAAGATCGCCAAGCTGGAACTGGAAAAAAACAAGGTCGAAATCGAGCAGTCCCGAATCGATATCGAACGTGAGATTGATTTTCTTTCGGCACGTCTTAGTAACCTGGAATCTAGCCTGAAGGCTACAGATAATGGATTTGACGGTAGATTGGCTATAGCCCTGGAACGCTACGTCCGAAATTTTCAGGAACGCAGACTGACGATCGTTGAGTTTATAGATTTTATCAATAATTATATGGAAAACAAAGAATCAATATTGGAACGAAAGGCAAAATATCTTCAGTATGGCGAAGAACTGAGCTATTTAGTCGGAAAGGATATCGTCCAATGAAAGGAAATGTTTTAATGCCATGGACGCTTTTGTCTATTTGTCTCCTGTTGGGCTGTCAGTCATCGCAAAAGGAGGAACAGCAGATTGTGGGGACAAAAAACTTTTGCCTCAGTGATGATTTCAAAAACCATATTAAAATTGATTCGATCCAAAAGCGGGATGTGTCCGAACAGATTGCCTTAAATGGCGCAATTCAATACAACCAGGATGAACTTGCGGCATTGAAGAGTCCGATTCAGGGTATGGTGCAGTCCGTCGCTGTAAACGTGGGTGATTATGTGGAGAAAGGGCAGGTGCTGATCGCACTCAAAGGGACTTCGGTCAATGATCTGGGCAAGGAACTCCGCGAACTGGAAAATAGCCGACGTCTGACGGAAAGTAAAGTGAATAGTTTACGCAGCATGCTGAAAGACGGGATGGCTTCCCAACGTGAGCTGGAGGAAATGGAGAGCGAACTGAAATCGGTGGAGATCGGGATCCGGAACGTAAAGGCAAATATGAAGCTGTTGAACGGATCGGCCGAAAATGGCATTTTTTATATCCGTGCGCCCAAAGCGGGGTATATCATTGACAAAAAGGTGAGTCCGGGCATGACGGTGGGCGACGATACGGATCTAATGTCAATCAGCAACCTGAATGAGGTCTGGGTGACTGTCAATATTTACGCAAATAACTTACCCTTTGTCAAAAATGGGGCGCATGTCAGGATCACAACACTGGCCTATAAAGGGGAATATTTTGAAGGTTATATCGATCAGGTGGCCAACTTTTTTGATCCCGAAGAACGGGTGGTCAAAGCGCGTGTCAAGCTGCTCAATAAGGATCTGAGGCTCAAACCGGGCATGAGTGTGGACGTATTGGTGGAGAAAGGATCCGCAGGGCAGAAACAAAACTTGCTGGCGATCCCCAAAGATGCGGTGATCCTGCATAACAACCAGAATTATGTCGTGATCTACAAAAGTGACTGTGATTTATCCTTGAAAGCTGTCGATGTCGTATCGGAAAACGAAACCTATGCTTTCGTCGAAACGGGTCTGGAAGAGGGGGATCGCGTATTGACAGAAAATGAATTGATTGTATTTGATGAATTGATGAACAGATAGGATGAAGAAAGTTGTACAAAATATCGTTTCATTTTCACTGAAACATTCCCTGGTGGTGCTGTTTTTTACGCTGGCTTTATTGTTCGGCGGAATTTACGCTTACCTCCATACACCGATCGAAGCATTCCCGGACGTGACCAATACCCGTGTCCGGATCATCACGCAATGGCCGGGACGTAGTGCCGAAGAAATCGAGAAATTCGTCACGCTGCCCGTCACCAAGGAAATGAACACCATCCCGAAAAAGACGGATGTACGGTCGATCTCACTGTTTGGGCTCTCTGTCGTCACGGTCCAGTTTGAGGATGGTGTGGAAGACTTCTATGCGCAGCAATATGCCGGCAACAAGATGCGTTCCATTGAGCTGCCGGAAGGAGCGGAGAGCTCCATCGAACCACCGTCGGGTGCCACGGGAGAAATCTTCCGCTATGTGGTCAAGAGCAACCTGCCGATCAAGGAGGTATCTGCCATTCAGGACTGGGTGATCGAACGGGAGCTCGTCGGGGTGCCGGGCGTAGCGGATGTCGTGAGCTTCGGCGGTGAAGAAAAGATCTATGAAATAAAGATCAATCCAACGGAACTGGCCAACTACAACCTTTCGCCCTTGGATGTATATGAGGCGGTATCGCGTTCAAATATCAATGTGGGTGGCGATGTGATACAAAAAGGAAATCAGGCCTATGTGGTACGTGGTGTGGGCTTGCTGGATAAAATAGAAGATATTGGCAATATTTTGATCAAAGTGGTGGGTAATACGCCCATCCTGGTCAAGCATGTGGCTGAGATCGAACTGGGTGCCAAACCGCGGCTGGGACAGGTAGGGCTCAATCAGGAGGATGATCTGGTACAGGGCATTGTCATTATGCTCCGGGGTGAAAATCCATCGGCCGTAGTGACACGCCTGAAAGAAAAAATTGAGGAACTGAACGGCCGTATCTTACCTGAAAATGTCAAGATCGAACCGGTGATTGACCGCACAAAATTGGTGAATAATACGGTACATACGGTGTCGAAAAACCTGATTGAGGGCGTTATCCTGGTTTCGATCATTGTCTTTATCTTTTTGAACAACTGGAAGACGACCTTTATTGTGGCCTCGGTGATTCCATTGGCCTTCTTGTTTGCGATTATTCTATTGAAAATACAGGGTTTGCCGGCGAATCTGATTTCCATGGGGGCACTGGACTTTGGCCTATTGCTCGAGGGCACGCTGGTGATCGTGGAGACGGTTTTTGTCTCCCTGGAAAAGGAGGCGCACCGGCTGGGGACGGCCCGTTTCAACAAGGTATCCAAACTGGGCATCATTAAAAAAAGTGCGGGTTCGGTGGCGGGGTATATCTTTTTTGCCTTACTGATACTGATTGTCGCACTGACACCGATTTTCTCTTTTCAAAAGGTGGAAGGAAAGATGTTTTCGCCATTGGCCTTTACCCTCGGCTATGCCCTGCTGGGCTCCCTGGTCCTGAGTCTGACCTATGTGCCTGCAATGTGTAAGTATCTGCTGAAGACGAATATCAAAGAGGATGATAATAAAATAACTAGGGTCAGCCGAAAGGTAATTTTTAGTGGGTTCAAAAAAGCTTTTGATCATCCAAAATGGACCTTGGCGCTTTTTGGACTGGTGCTAGTTGTTTGTATGGTGCGCTTTAGCCATTACGGTTCGGAATTCCTGCCCAAGCTTAATGAGGGGGCCATTTATGTCCGTGCGACATTGCCCAATAGTGTCAACCTGGAGGAATCGGTCAAGTTGACGAAAACAATGAAAACCAAATTGATCAAGCAGTTTGATGAGATTGATTTTATTATGACGCAGACGGGTAGACCTAATGACGGAACGGATCCGACGGGGTTTTTTAATATCGAATTTAACATTGAACTGAAACCGGAGGGGGAGTGGAAGCGGAAAATATCGAAAGAGAAACTGATCGGGCAGATGCGCGATAGCCTGCAGACTTTTCCGGGAATCAATTTTGGTTTTAGCCAGCCGATTCAGGACAATGTGGAGGAATATGTGGCCGGCGTGAAAAGTCCGCTGGTGATCAAGATTTTTGGTGAGAACTTGCAGGATCTGGAGAACAAGGCCAATAAGTTTGCTGAATCGCTCAAGAAGGTTGCAGGTATCACGGATGTGAATGTATTTAAAAATATTGGTCTGCCCGAACTGCGGATTCAGCTGCACGACTCCAAGATGGCGAAGTATGGGGTGTCGACCAGAGATGTGCAGTCGGTCATCGAGATGACCATCGGAGGACAGTCCGTGACGCATTTTTACGACAATGAGCGCATCTTTGATGTACGCCTGCGCTTTCAGAAACAGTACCGGGACAGCCCCGAAAAGATCGGAAACATCATTATTCCGACGATGAACGATCAGAAGGTGCCGCTGCGGGAAATCGCAACTATAGACTATCATACGGGACCGGCCTTTATCTACCGCGATGGGAATTCGCGCTATATAGGTGTTGGATTTAATATTGAAGGCAGGGATCTGGGCAGTACCATCGCGGATGCGAAAAAACAGATCGCGGCTGACATTAAATTGCCCAAGTCTTACAAGGTTGTCTGGGCTGGTGAGTTTGAAAGCAAGGAAAGGGCCACCAAACAGCTGATGAATGTGGTGCCGGTTTCCCTGCTATTGATCTTGCTCTTGCTCTACGCCAATTTTGGCAATCTTAAAGATACGCTGATCTCCTCCCTGACGCTTGCCTTTGCATTTATCGGTGGTTTTGTATCCCTATGGATGACGGGGACGACATTTGGGATCTCGGCCGGTATCGGTTTTATTATTCTCTTTGGCGTGGCAACGATCGACGGAATTGTCTTAATAGGCGTCATGAAGGAAAACCTGCTGCACAAGATGGGCTTGAAACCTGCTATTTATGAAGCCGTAAAAAGCCGGATCCGGCCGATCTTAATGATTGCACTCATGGGAGCGATGGGTTTACTCCCAGCTGCCCTGTCCAATGGCATGGGATCTGAAATCCAGAAACCCTTGGCCATTATGATTGTCGGCGGTTTGATTATCTGTATGATTCTTTCGTTTTCCATTCTCCCGATTGTCTTCTACTACGCTTACAAAAGAGAAAATAGAGATTAAGCACCCATTTTTTATTCATTATATACTTGATAAAGGCTGCCTATCCGATCGGACAGTGCAGCCTTTGTTGTTTTAGTATATTAATGCGATGCGATCAGCTCCTTATTTCCCTTCGCATAAAAATGTAATAGGACCAGGCAAAGCAGACCATCATGGCGGCGGTGAGTCCACTGATCTGGGGCCAGACCATCAGAAAACTTTCGCGAAAGGAGAGTGGTGAAGGGATGGCGCCGACCATCTGTTCCATGGCGATAGGGCCAAGGCTGCGTACCGAAGGCATCAGCAGGGTGGTCGTGGCATCGGTATAGAGCTGGCTTGGTGATAAGCGAAGCAGGTTTAAGATCAATTCATTGTAACCAAGATATTCCTGTTCGGAGATGTAATTGGGATTGGGTAAAAATGGTCGAATGGCCAAATTTACCAGGATAGGAAAGAATACAGTAAAAAATAGCCAGATGCCGATTGCGGTGAGTGCTGAAGTGGCCGGCTGACGAAAGCGGATCGACAACAGGATGGACAGGCTCAGCCAGAAAGCAACATATAGCACACTGATTAGAGTGAAACCCAAAATACGCAGCAATTCCTGGGGTTCTATCCGCACACCGGTACCAATGAGTCCGCCACCGATCATCAACAGGACCAACGCGACAAATAATGTACCCACAACGACCAGTGGTGCCAGAAATTTGGCGAACAATAGATTGTCGCGGTAAATTGGTTGTGCTAGCAAACGGGTGAGTGTCCCATTGTTATATTCTGCATTTACAGCGTCAAAACCAAGAGCTATGCCCAATAATGGTGCTAGAAAGTTTAAAAAAACATGAAACGGCGGAATGGAATTATCCGTTGTGGTCAGGAGCTTTAGATATAGAAATGACTGATCGGGATCACGCATATTGCTGACAGCGTCCTTGAGCCCCATGGAAGAAACATACAGGGATGCTCCGAAGGTCAGTACGATGAGCAGGATCAGAATAATAAAACGCCAGCTGCGGATATGTGCCGCGATTTCTTTGCGGACCAGCACCTGCATCGGAACGGATGGTCGGTTATTGATATCTTTTGAAGAAACCGTTGGATTTTTCATAGACAGTATTTGTTGTTATGCTGTTCTCAAAATATGTATTATAAATATCGTCGAGCTGGTAGTCATTGCGGTTTACGGAAACAATATCAGCACCATTGTTGACCAGAATGCGTACGGCGGCCGCGGTGGCATCGTTGTCGGTTATCAACTCGATCGAATGTCCTGTGATAGCAAGTTTGCGAATTCCAGGCAGCACATGGAGCGCTTGCTCAATTTTTGCGCTATCGCCTGGGGGCTGTTCAAGAGTAATGACTGTGCTGACTCCTTTTTGCTGTTGCAGGTTTTGGGCCAGGCTTTCAATAGATCCTTCGACCAGTAACTTACCGCCAACGAAAATGCCTACCCGATCGCATACTCGCTGTACCTGGTGGAGGTGGTGTGAAGAAAGCAGTACTGTAAGGTTATGCTCCCTGCTGAGCTTCTTGATGAGTTCCAGGAATTCATCAACGCCCTTGGGATCAATGCCCAGCGTAGGCTCGTCAAGAATGGCAACCTCGGGAGCCTTGATCAGCACTTCGGCCAAGCCCAGACGTTGTTTCATCCCGCGGGAAAAAGCACCCGTTTTTTTATGCATCTCCCGTTCGAGTCCCACGACATGCAACATGTCTTTAGCGGCAGCTTGTGCATAGGATTCTGTAAGTCCATTTAATTGGGCAATGAAACATAGGTTTTCCAACGCTGTCATGTCCGGGTAAAAACCTACATTGTCGGGAAGGTAGCCAACTTTGCGTTTCACTGCGATAGGATTGCGCGTGGCATTATGGCCACAGACATGGGCTGTACCGGCCGTAGGTTCGGTCAGGCCCAGCATCATGAGAATACTGGTTGTCTTTCCGGCGCCATTGGGACCAAGTAGGCCAAAGATCTCTCCGCGATAAATATGCAGGTCCAACTTGTCTACGGCGGTTACTTTACCGTAGTTTTTGGTCAGGCCTGTCAATTGAATGATAGGATCCTTCATAATGATAGTCTTTTTGTCGCGCCCTTATCTGCGGCCGTATTTGCGGATTAGATAATACACCAAGCCAATTGCCAATACGATGACAAGCATGCCGATCCAGCCGGAAAGCAAAGAGGTCTTGACGATCATACGGAATGAGATGTCGGCGTTGCTGTTGGATGACTTGATCTCGAATTTGGCCGCATAGTCACCGGCGATAGTCTTGTCGGGAACTTTTAGGTTGACTTTGACGTCGATAGATTTACCTGCTTCGAGCTGTTTGATAGTCGAGGGATCGAAGCTTGCCTCCCATCTGCTGGGTAATTGGGACGTCAGTTCCAGTGTATTGAGCGGAAGAGTACCTGTGTTTTTGACTTTAAGCAGAATTTCCTTGCTGCTGCCGGATACGACTTCGTCGCTGAGTCTTCCACTTGGTGTGGTCAGCTCAAGTGCATAAGAGCCCTTGACGACTGCTTCCAGATCGAGTTGTAGCGTATCTTTTGAAGATATGGCTTTTATGGGGATTTTATATTTATCGGGCTTAGCAGTGATGGGACAACTGATTTCAATGCTGATTTCCTGTACTTTATTGGGCTGCATCTGCAGGGAAGTCACTTGCGACCCTTCTACGCGGTAGCTAATCTGCCATCCGTCGGGTAGCTGTGCATTCAAGTTGTAGTTGACCAATTGAGCAGATCCATTGGTCAGAGTCGTGGTATAACGAAAAGGTTCATTGCTAGGGGCCTCAATATTGATCAACCTCGCTTCAAAACTGGATTTGAGCGGTTTCACGGTTTGCCCCGATAGATAAAGGCTGTTTGCCAGCACAATAAGTGCGATAAAAAATGGCCTGAAAGAAAAATGTCGGTCTGTGTTTGTAATTAGTAATTTTGTTAACATGATCCAATAACTAAAATTTATATTTAAATAGAATATTAGCTTTTAAAAAATGTCGGTTTGGGGTATCAGGTACCTTTTTGAAAAAACCGCTCCCAAATTAAAAATCAATTTGATAAAAATCAAGGGTGAAAGAAAAAAACAATTGTAAAAAAAATGTGCTTAAATGAACTGTAAGCCGATAATTTGTGCTAAATGCCAGAGTGGACTGCCGTCAGTCGAAATTTACTGACCGGAAGGTCTTCTTAATAATAATCTTGGTGTTTTCTGCCAATTCATCCAGTGTGCAGTGTATTGATCGTAATTGTGTCTTCGGAACCTCTGTGTCGTTCAGGAGAAGATTGATGCGCAATCGCCGGATGTCCGAGGCCTCATGGTCACCAAGTAATTCATCAAATAATTCCTGAATAATCTTTTCGCAGCTGTTCTGGTCGAAACTGGCGATAGTGATATAACGTCCGTGGCAGTACATCTGTAATTCAATATAATAATTCGATGTTTTCATAATCTTTGTATTAAAGACTGAAAAATAGGTTAGCCTCCAGTGGAGGCTAACCAAGTTAAAGTTGCTATTTGGATCTTTAGGATATTTCGATCAGTCGTGGTTCTTTCTGCTTGGCCTCTTCTTTTTTAGGTATTGTCAATCGCAGCATGCCATTTTCATAGCATGCCCGGATATTATCCTGGTCGACTACATCCTTCTGAAGCTCAAAGCTACGCTGGAAAGATTGATAACTGAACTCCCGGCGTGTGTAGTTTTCCTTATGTTCCTCATTTTGTTCCTCCTTAGCCGAGGATATGGTCAATAGGTTGCCATCGAGCGTCACCTTAAAATCATCTTTGGCCATGCCCGGGGCAGCGACCTCAACTTCAAAAGTATCTCCGTTTTCCTTGATGTTGACCGCAGGAACCGTGGTACTTGTTGATGAGTAATTTTTGTTGTCCCAATTTAAAAGCTCACGGTTAAAATTATCAAACATGGGCGAAAAAAGTGAAAAATTGTTCCAGTTTCTTTTTGCAAGTTTCATAGTAACCTCCTTTTAATGAAGTATAACAATAATTTAAATTTGCCAGCCGGCCGACTGTATTAAATAATCCACAAAAAAAATACCGAGCTTAAAAAACTGAAATTTTTGCACCAAAACTGCCAAATTTTACATGATAAATTGACAGAAAAAATAGAGCTTTTAGAAAAAATGGCTATTTGAAGCTTTTTTAAACTATTTTCAATTGGATCTTGTCCTTATAATAATCCATTTGATGGATAACTTAGTTATAAAGGTCAGGATTCTTTTATGTTCCTGGCCTTTTCTTTTTTTTGTGGGAAACTTTCGGCTCCAACCGATTGTTTATAAGATAGAATAATCGGCACAATGGACCGTACATGCTGTCGGACTTGACACGGTTGAATGTGTGCTTGTCGATTAGGGACTAGAGATTAGGTATTAAATTAAAAATTGATATATGAAACGGGAACAAATTGAAGCGTGGATTGCCGAGGGATATAACATTCTGGAACATAATAAACCCAAAATCGTCCAGGGGGATGTCTGGGAATATCTAAACAAATGTGATGGACAGGGCACCGATGTGTATGCCCTGTCGGAGTTGGCAAACTGGTCGAATCGGGAATTGTCGGAATTGGAACTGCGTAAATATGCGAAGGAGTACGGGCAATTGGGGGAGAAGCAATTCCTACGCAATGAAGCCATCCGAACGAAACAGTTTGATAAGTATGTTGCATTCCTTAAACTATTTTATCCCAATAGTGTCGAAAAAGAGCTTGAGGAAGCTAAATTTTTGGCCGAAAGGGTACAGCAGCTGACCAAAGCAGAGATGGAACAATGGGTCGTATCCAACAATATCAATGTCCTATTGTCCGATTTAAACTGTTTGGATGAATCGGCTATCATTACGGGAATGGTTGTCCCCTCCGAAGAACTGGTAAGTTATACCGATGGGGGATTACAGGATACCATGGACTGTCATGTGACGCCCATGGAATTTTTTAGCCACACGAACCACACTGCTTATTGGATAGATCCAAAAATAAAAGCCTAGCATCAATGCCGGGCTTTTGCCTGTAAAATGGCTCTCGAATTATCTTTTCCGCTTAATCGACGACATGAGTCTGTACGGCCTTTTACCAAGGCTGACGACTCTGGGTATATTTTTGCTTTTTGCCAATGGCGTCTTTCTGCTGATCTGGCTTGTCCTCCTGTATTTTGCGCTGACTTTTACGAATCGTAACTGATCTAATGCGGATATTAAAATAGATCCGCTTGTTGTGATGTTATCCCTATCTTTAGGGTCAAATAGATTATAAAAGCAAAAAATGAACGTAAAAATAACAAAGTTGTTAAGTCTGCTGGTGTTGATTTTCTGTATGGGCAAAGGCTTGTTTGCACAGAAATTCTATCCAAGAAATTTCATTCATCTATATACAGATGAAGGGGTTCAGGCAGATAAAATTGCTCGGTTAAATAGAAGCTACCTACTACCAACGGGATTCCAGCGGGTAAATGATAGCCTCTATATACATCCGCAAACGAAGGAAAGACTGTCGTTGTCCACCAGACAGCAGGACAATAAGAATGAACTGTTGCTGACTTATATTACGGCTGCCGATCTTAGCGTTTTTAGAGCGCGCTTGCTTGATTATGAGCCTAAGCTTGAGCAGATCGATGCGAATACCTATCAAGCTGCGTTTAACAATCCGGTGGTTAGGTATATGATCGCCGGGGATACCGCCATTGACAATAAGCGGCTTCATACCATAAAATTCCTGCTGATCTATGACAAAGGACAAAAATTTCCTTTTTCTTCGGATAATTACACATTTCCTGTTACGGAGACTTATCCGCTCCAGCATACAACCTGGTATTTTACAGCCAAATACGAAAGATCGCCATCAAATTCGGAGTACAATGAGATGAGAATAATATTCGGCAAAGAGAAGACCGCCTACAAGATTGAGTTTGTGGATGATATCAATTTTAAGTTAACGTATACGGATCCGAAGAAAAAGACACATGTGTATCAGGGGCAATATCAAAACTACAAATCTGATATCTCCTTTTTTAACCGTCAGGGCGGATGGTCGGACAAGGATAAAACGGGTAGAGCACTTGCAACCCCCGGCGAACAGTATATGGGTAAGGAATCATTTTATGAAGATCCAAAAAAGTTTGCGGAGGAGGCAGGGACGGCCAGATACTTTCGATTTATCTTTTTAAATAACTACCAAGCTATTTACCATTCTGATTTAGGTCTGATGGAATTGAGTAAACAGGAAGCCAGGGAACAGGAAGATATTTTAAGTATGCCTAGGCGGGAGAGGTAAAATTGTATAAAAATAGGTATATTGAAGTCAATATTAACATACAATTCATAACCAAAATAGTAAATGATGAAAAGGATAGGTCTTTTAGTTTATACCGCTGTCGCTGTGTCCTGTCACCAGACGATAAAAAGTGGTCCCGCTGCAACCTCAACGACTGCATCTGAATCCACAATGGAAACAGCGGTGAATTTAGATTGGCTCAACGGAAATTGGAAGCGGGTGAACGAAGAAAAAGGAAAAGAAACTTTTGAAAACTGGGAAAAAATAAGCGTGACAGAATATGCAGGCTTTTCCTATACATTGCAAAAAGGGGATACCGTAAGCCAAGAGCAAATGTCGTTAATCGCAACGGATGGAAAATGGAGCTTATTCGTTAAAACTCCGGATGAAAAAAGACCTATTGAATTTAAGCTGGCAGAGCTTAAAAGCAACGAGTTTGTTTTTACAAATGATTCGATAGATTTTCCGAAACAGATCCAGTATTGGACCGAAAGTGGAAAGCTGAAAGCAAAAGTTTCTAATAAGGACATGGAAATTCCCTTTGAATTTGAGAAAATTCAATAGCTTAAATGGATTTTCATTGGGAATACGCTAAATATGTCTGGTAATTCCGGATGATTATATTTTTTAAATGAGGAAAGACAAAACCTGCCGTTTAAAGTTTAACTGTATAAGTTTGGCATAATATCTGTTAACATAGCAACGTGTATTAATATAATTAATCTTAAATTGAAAAAAGGATTACAGGTAATGAGTAAAAAGTTTTTTGCCGTTTTATTGTTTTGTATCGTTACGGCATTTGTGCAAGCACAATCAATGAAAATAACACCGAAGGATTTTGTAGATACTAGCGATGAGTCCAAAAACTATGTTGTGTTGAATTTCGCCGGTAGATCACAAAACGATCTCTATAAAGCGGCGCTAAAGTATGTGAATTCCTATTATAATAATCCTGAGAAAGTAACGACGAAAATCGATGGCGAGCAAATTGTGATCGATGCGATGGAGCAGAAGGCTGTTTATACCACCTATTTGGGTTCAAAAACGTACTATGATTTTTATTATAAGATTACCCTGGATTTCAAAGATTCGAAAATAAGGTTCGCACCGAATTACAAATATTTTGAGTCGCCGGGCGGAGCTGAATACCCGTTGAACGGTACGAATAACTTTATGTCAAAAAATGCATTGTATGGTAGCAATGGCAAAGTGGCCCGAAAAAGCTTGCAGGAAGGGTTAGATGCATTCATCAATAGGTATATCGCTGAATTCTCAAAGGGAATCAACGATAGCAAGTCGAATGACAATTGGTAGAAAAACCACCAAATAATATATAATGAGAGAGCCTCCGTATGGGGGCTTTTTTCGTTTATGGGTTATGGTGTGAAATACGAAGCTATCAAAAGGAATTTTTAGGTGCTATATTATATAATATGCCGTTGTTCCATAACGATTGTGGCGGCCTGCTGCAAGTTGACAACTTCTCCGATGACAATAATCGCCGGATGCCCGAGGCTATTCTCCAGACTAGCTCGCACAAGATCTTTCGCTTTACATAACACCTGCTTTTGTTGTGGTAGGCTCGCGTGCTGTATAATGGCCGCGGGTGTATCTCCTTTGCCATAGAGTACATAAGTACGTGCAATCTCATCAAGTTTACGCATCCCCATATAAATCACCACAGTCGATTTGCTTTGGACAGCTAGTGGAAGGTCGGCTGATAGGCTGCCATCTTTTTTCATACCGGTCAATGCCCATACACCTTCACTTACACCGCGATGCGTGAGCGGGATACTATTGAGACCTGCGCCTTGCATGCTGCTGATTCCCGGAATATAGGTAACATTTATATTTTGGTCTTTCACGGTAAGCCATTCTTCAAAACCACGTCCAAAGAGGTAGGGATCTCCGCCTTTCAAGCGTACCACATGCTCAAAATTTTGACAATAGTAAAGAATAAGGTCATTTATTTCTTCTTGTGGTACGTATTTGCCATAAGGATGCTTGCCAACATAACGTTTTATACAGTTTTTATTCGCTATACTTAGGATTTCCTCGTTGATTAAGTTGTCATATAGGATAACTTGCGCATTTTCGATCGCTTTATAGGCTTTAATTGTGAGCAATTCTGGGTCTCCCGGACCAGCTCCAACAATAAATAATGATTTTTCGGTTGATTTTTTCATGTTTTACCTGTTTTTACTGTCTTTATATATGTAAATGTATTAAAAATTATGATTAAAATCACAAAATGTTTGATTGTTTGTAGTTTTTTA
This sequence comes from Sphingobacterium sp. UBA7625, assembly GCF_002484085.1. Taxonomy (NCBI): domain Bacteria; kingdom Pseudomonadati; phylum Bacteroidota; class Sphingobacteriia; order Sphingobacteriales; family Sphingobacteriaceae; genus Sphingobacterium; species Sphingobacterium sp. UBA7625. Next base: position 261,131 of record NZ_DLJD01000028.1, on the reverse strand, counting down.
ATGAAAAAATATGATAAAAATCATCTTTTTGTTGATTATTTGATTTTTTATTTCATAAATTAGTGGTATGAAATCATGTATATGGTTTTTTAACAAAAATAATAGATGTTATGGAAAGAAAAATGATTGTAATTATCGGAAATGGTATGGTCGGGAATAAGATTTGTGAAAAATTAAAACAAAAATCTCCCGATCTAGAGATAACGGTGTTTGCAGAAGAGCCAATTCGTGCCTATGATCGCGTACATCTGACAGATTACTTTAAAATTTCATCGATTGATGAGCTTTTTCTTTCAAAAAACGATTGGTACGCTGAGAATAATATTAAAATTCATTTAAATGACCCCGTTGTTGATGTAGATTTAAGTAAAAAAGAGGTTTGTTCATTGAAGGGTGAAATTATTCATTATGACTACCTCATCTTTGCAACAGGCTCGGCTGCTTTCGTGCCGCCAATTCCGGGGATAGAAAAGCAAGGCGTATTTCTCTACCGGACTATTGAGGATCTAGAATTGATCAAAGCTTATGCGGCGAAAGCTAAAAAAGGAACGGTTATGGGGGGTGGGCTGCTGGGCTTGGAAGCAGCAAAAGCCCTCGTTGACTTGGGTATTGAAGAAACAGCAGTCATTGAATTTGCACCGCGATTGATGCCCAGGCAGATCGATGCAAGCGCGAGCGCCCTTTTAGAAGCTAAGTTGGCTGAATTGGGGCTGAGCTGTCAACTGCAAAAATCCACAAGCCAGCTACTCGGGGATGAACATCTTACCGGTATTGCTTTTAATGATGGTACGGTGCTCGAAACAGATATGCTGGTGATTTCTGCTGGTATCCGTCCGCGGGATGAGCTGGCAAAAAAAATTGGATTAGCCATCGGGGAACGTGGCGGGATACTGGTCAATGCACAGATGCAGACTTCTGAGCCTGCTGTATATGCCATTGGGGAATGTGCGCTGGTTAATGACATGATTTATGGCTTGGTTGCTCCTGGTTATGAAATGGCGGAAATTGCTGCTTCTCATATCATAGGTGAAGAGAAATCTTTCAAGGGATTTGATATGAGTACCAAATTAAAACTGATGGGCGTAGATGTGGCTAGCTTTGGTGACCCTTTTGTCAGTGAGCCTTATGCACGGACGATCCTACTCGAAGACCGTAACAAGGGTATTTATAAGCGGTTGAATGTTAGTACAGACGGTACGCGTTTGCTCGGTGGAATTCTCGTGGGCGAAGCTGCTAGTTACAATATGCTCCTACAAATGGTCAACAATAGTATGCCTTTGGCTGAGCATCCCGAACTGCTGCTGTTTGGCGAGCAGCGCGAGAGCAAATCGGCTTCTTCGGGATTGGAAGTCCTACCGGATCAGGCATTGATCTGCAGTTGTGAAGGGATTACCAAAGCGCAGATCTGTGATGCTGTGACCACACATAATTGCGAAAATGCAGAGGCTGTTAAAAAATGTACCAAAGCTGGTTCGGGATGCGGTGGTTGTGTACCTATGGTAAAAGATCTGGTCAACTATACCATGAAACAACAGGGGAAATATATTCGTAATACAATATGCGAGCATTTTGACCTGAGCCGTCAGGAGCTGTATGACCTGATCAAAATACACGAGCTAAAAAGCTACGATCATGTGCTGGATGCTTTGGGCAGGGGGCACGGTTGTGAGGTATGCAAACCGCTCGTGTCTTCGCTGCTCGCTAGTCTCTGGAATGAAATGATTCTTGGTAAGGGAAATGATGTAGCACAGGATAGTAACGACCGTTACCTAGCCAATATACAGAAAGGCGGAACCTACTCTGTCGTTCCACGGATTCCGGGCGGTGAAATTACACCTGACAAGCTGATCGTTATCGGTGAAGTGGCTAAAAAATATAATTTATATACAAAAATTACAGGAGGACAACGCATTGATTTGTTTGGTGCACACCTCAATGACCTCCCGTTTATCTGGGAGGAACTTATCGCAGCGGGTTTTGAAAGTGGGCATGCTTATGGAAAGGCGCTGCGTACTGTGAAAAGCTGCGTGGGTAGTACCTGGTGCCGATTTGGTCTGCACGACAGTGTGTCTTTTGCCATCCGCATTGAGGAGCGCTATCGTGGACTGCGGGCTCCGCATAAGCTTAAGTCTGCTGTCAGTGGCTGTATTCGTGAATGCGCTGAAGCACAGAGTAAGGATTTTGGTATCATCGCAACGGAAAAAGGCTGGAACCTCTATGTCTGTGGAAATGGTGGTAGCAAACCTCAGCATGCGCTACTCTTGGCGGCTGATATAGATAGTGAAACCTGCATCCGGTATATTGACCGTTTTCTGATGTTCTATATCCGCACAGCAGACCCACTGACGCGTACTGCTCCTTGGCTCAATAAAATGGAAGGGGGGATTGACTATTTGCGGAATGTGGTGGTGGAGGATAGTCTCGGAATGGGAGAAGCTTGGGAACAGGATATGCAATTGCTTGTTGATAGCTACCGTTGTGAATGGAAGGCTGCAGTAGAGGATCCCAATATCCGTAAACGTTTTGTACATTTTGTAAACGCACCTGAGGAAAAGGACGATACGGTACAGTTTGACATGATGCGCGGACAGAAAAAAGCAGCCGATTGGAATCTAAAAACTATTTAAACATTTTACAAAACCTTTTTAAAGAGAATCATATGGAAACGCAACTAGACACACAATGGCTTCAAGCCTGTAAAATAGAAGATGCTATCGAGAATGGCGGGGTTTGTCTCAAGCTAAACAATCAACAGGTCGCGCTATTTTATTTTGCACGCCGCAATGAATGGTATGCTACCCAGAATGAATGTCCACATAAACGGCAGATGATTTTAAGCAGGGGAATGTTGGGTTCGCTGGGGGATACGCCAAAGGTGGCTTGTCCATTTCATAAGAAAACCTTTGCACTGGATACGGGGGAATGTCTCTCCGGTGATGAATGTGCAATTAAGACCTATCCCGTTAAAGTCGAAAACGGCAACGTTTACATCGGAATGATCGCTTAGGGCTTTCGCAGCTATTTAAATGGAAAACTTTTAACGTAAATAAATTATGGATTACATTAGCCCCAAAGAAGTGGCGGGAACAATGATGAATACCGCTGTCTACAAATCTTCCCTGCCGGTCCGGGATCTCCTGATCCGTGGTGCACTTGCCGGTGCCTTATTGGCGATATCGGTGACGTTGGCCTTATTGGCGACTTCACAGACGGGTTTGAGCCTGGTGGGGGCATTTGTCTTTCCGGTGGGATTTGTCATTATCGTTATCCTTGGATTGGAACTTGTGACGGGAAGCTTCTCCCTTGTGCCTTTGGCCTGGTTTGAAGGAAAAATTAGTTTTAGGGTGATGGCGAACAATTTGTTTTGGGTATTCTTGGGTAATCTCTTGGGAAGTGTCCTTTTTGCCCTGCTATTCTGGGCTGCAAGCACGGAGACCGGACAGGTCAGCCAATTGGGTAATATCGAGCAGAGTCTGATCCTGATCAGTGAAAAGAAAACAATCGGCTATGGTGATCATGGGGCTGCGGGTTTATTTGCTGCTTTTGTCAAAGCGATTCTGTGTAATTGGATGGTTTGTATGGGCGTTGTGATGTCCATGACGTCCAAGTCTACTTTGGGTAAAATACTGGCCGCGGGCATTCCTATCTTTATATTCTTTGCTTTGGGCTATGAGCACGCTGTGGTTAATATGTTTGTAATCCCAGCCGGAATGATGTTTGGTGCAAAAGTAAGCATCTCTGATTGGTGGCTTTACAATCAGCTTATCGTGACCGCTGGTAATATTGTTGGCGGTTTGTTGTTTACAGGAATGGCAATCTATTACACGTATAGCAGAAAAGGACAAGTATCGACCTCGCAAAACTAAATAGTTATGGCTAAAATAAAACAAATCACGGTCATGCTGATGCTGCATGTGCTCTCGTTGGCGGCCTATAGCCAGCAAAACCCCGTAAAAGCCAGTTTATTTGAGGGTGTTTTGGTGGCGGGATACGCAGATCACGGTGCTTACATTAACTGTACGGGGCCTGCCGTGAAATATAATTTTGCTAAAAAGAGGGCTGTAATGCTCGGATTGCTGCCTACGTTGAAATTAAAGGATGACAAGGTGGAAGAAGGGAAGCCAAAGAATTCTTGGATTACCCCGACGCTTGGATTTGGTCTGACGCTGGTATCCGGACATATGGCCATCCAGTTGCCCGCTTTTTATAATGCAAAAACCAGTACTTCTGATGGGAAATGGAAATTGGGGATCGGAATGGGGTACAAATTTTAACGTTGACGTATAGATTGGGAAATATTTACGCTGGGGAGCACAAGATCATTTTTAAGTTGTTGGCTCCCCCTTTTTTATACTTCTTGTTCAGAAGCTAATCTGTTTAACTGCTGGAAATCTTTAATAAAAATTTTCTTTCCCTCAACCGTGATTGCTCCCATCGCCGCAAGTTCGCCAAGCATACGATAAAAGGTCTCGTAGGTAGTACCCACATAGGAGGCTAGGTCCTTCTTGCTTAACGCAAGACCGATATAGCCATCGCTAGCCTCCGCGCCAAAAATACGGTGGAGCAGCAGTAGGCTCCAGGCTAATCTGTTTTTAACGGATAGTTGGACAAGATTGCACATCTTCTGCTCCGAGAGCTGTAACTCGTCAGCATAAAATAGCATGAGTTGATAGCTTAGCTCAGAGTTGATGCGTAGCGTTGACATAAAAAAGGGTAGATCAACAAAACAGAGTTGTGTTGGTTCCAATGCGGTTGCTGAAATTGGATAGACAGCTTGTTCGGATGAAACGCCCCGATGGCCGACAATATCACCTTCTTTCGCGAAACGGACAATGATTTCCTTGTCGCTAAGGTTGCGGTGTACTTTGATAAGTCCAGATTGTACAAAATAAATACCGTGGACAGCTTCTCCTTCAGCGATGAACTGCTCGCCTTTTTTTACCTTGATCTGTTTTCGATGCAGATCGATCTGGCCAAGCCAATCCTTTAAAACATAGCGGCACATAAGGCAGGAGTGGTCACAGGTCGTTGCTTTTTTTGATTTCATCAATATTCGTTTCAGGTACTGAAGTGGTTTTATCTGCCCAAAGGTATTATCTATTCACTTAAATTCCTATTTTGTCTGCTATAAAAAAAGTATATAATGTTTTAACCTTCTGAATATGTGGAATTGAATGAAATATTGCATCTTCATTTTAATAAATACCTTGTTCATGTGGTCATTTGGAATCATAATTTATTACTTTCGTCGGAGCACAATAAAGATCGATATGATCATAAAGCCAAAGTATTATTTAATTTTGATTGCACTTTGTTGTATGTCAATATTGCTTTTATCTTGCAGATCCAAAGAGAAACAACGTGAAAAGGAACTACGGATTTTGTATAGTCGAGAATTTGTTGATGAGCAATACGGTCAAGAAATGTACTTGAGTGATTTTTATAGACATCATGCGGCTGATTTTTTTGCTACCAAGAATGATACAGTTCCATTAGCGAAATGGGATACTCTTCTCGATGAAATGGCTAAGTTAAAGCGGTATAAACCTGAAATGAATGATATCGTGCACAAACATAATTATTGCTCAAATCTAGAGATTGAGTTTTTTGATCATGAACAATCCTTATGTCAATTATGCTTGAATCCAGATAATAAAACTTTAAGACTGAATTATTTGGTGTATGAGGCTTCTCCTGAACTAATTTCTTTTTTTGGTAACTACATTTCGCTAGATTCGGCAGTTCTCGCTGCGAGTGGAAAAAGCAACTATGTGAAAAAAGTTATGTTTAATGATCGGAGGGGGAAGTGAACGGTCAACAAAAGCGGATGAATGGGTGCGGATTACTTAAAAAATAACAGGTTATATATCTATGATGAAAATAAGAGAGATAAAGATTTTACGCCTGTTTACCCTTATTTTTTGTGCATTTTTCTGGAGCTGTAGCCATCATGCCGAAAAAAAGCAAGTGGGAGTAATCGATGATCCCAAAGATCTAGAATTACCTCGGAGCGTAGCTGATTCGCTTTGGCGTCGAGCAATTAATCTAGGTGATTTTGAAGCGTATCATACAATAGCTAATAGTAACATGTTGTTGACTCCTGATGAATATCACTATACCCTCCTAATGGCTAACAAGTATCAATGTCCTGAGGCGTATCTGAATCTATATGATATACTTACATGGAAAGGGACAATAAATGGAGTCGAGCTTGCAGGCAAGGATAGTGTTTCTCGGAATCAAGCCTTATTTTATCTACTTAAGGCTCATGAGCTTGGCGAAAAAAGTGCCATTTACTATGTGTATGAAGAGTTTGGCGATAGTATCACTCCACCTGAATCGATTACCTATTTAAAGAAAATTCAGAGATTTTACGAGGAAAAAAAATGATGATGATGAGTTTGTGGATGCAATAACAGATATTGGACCGTAGTAAGAATACGCCAAACCATCTGTTATTTCACCCTAAAACGTCGGGGATATTCACTGGTGGTATCGATGCTAAAAAAGTCGTCGAATTTTTCCTTTGGTGTATGGGCATAATAGTCGTTAAGAAGTCCTAAAAATCCTTCGAGGTTAGGAGCGATAACATTGCGGTCATTGTCCCGGTTCCAATATTCAATCAGCTGTCCCTCTTGACCGGAAAAGATTCCGCCCTGATCATAGCAAATGTAACTACCGCTACCATTATGAAAAATGGGTATCCAACATTCGTTCCACCAGTTTTCAATTTCAAAGTCGGTACCGATCAAACTGGTTAGTTCCTGAGCGATGTCAAGAGCTTCTTCCAGCGGAATAAACATTGAATTATTGATAAAGGCGTCGTAACAGGTGTTACGCTGTCCATTTTTCCACTGATAGAATGTTTTGAGGTCGTCTGGAAGCTGAATAACATATCTCTGCTCCAGAATCTCAAGTTCTTGCTGGTTCAACGGGTTTTGTAAATCCCTGTAAAAATCTGGTCTGAGATTTTTGATATGTAAATCTAAGCTGTCCAGTGTATCTTTCATCATGCATGTTCTAATATTCTTTTTAAAGTTAGGTATTAAAATCATTTTCGTCAATGGGGTTAGATTATCTTCTTTCGGCTGGTTGCTTTACAATTTTTGCCTAACTTTAATAGAGCAATTGATATGTATTGCGATATAAACAAATACGAAGTTGGTAGTTATGAAAAAGATCGAATTTATTCCACTTGTAGGAATTCATATTGAAGACTTGGGGCGAGTGCCCTTCGGCATGGACCAAGCGCAGGTACAGGAATTTCTGGGTGCGCCATCAGACGCCCTTGACGGTCAGTATTATTATGATGAGCTCGAATTACGGTTGGATTTCAATGACCTGGGGCTGCTTGAATTTATCGAAAGCATTAATGGTCCTTATCTCCAAAGCACCGAAGTCAGTATCTACGGAGTCAACCCCTTTCAGGTGGAAGCCGACGAACTGCTCCATATATTGAGTGAAAAAAACAGTGGACCTGTCGATGATGCTGAGGCGGGGTATTGTTATGCCTTTTTGAATAGCTCAGTCGGTGTTTGGCGGCAGATGACCGTTGAGGATATCCAGGAGGATATCGAAGCGATAAAGGCCGAAGGGGAATACGAAGAGAATGTGGATATGCTGCTCGAAGACTTGGAGAAAGCGAAGTTTTTCTGGACGATCGGAATTGGTGTTGAAGGATATTATGCCGATTAATGGCATCGCTAGAATAGCAAAGACTCAAGGCTCTAACGGTCTATGGATTGGAGGAAATGGCCTAAGATCGATCGGTTTTTCCAGATCATGCGAGCAAACTGGTGGATACGGATGATCTGGATCTTTGCAAGCTGTACTTATTGAAACGCCTGCCTAAATTCTACGGGGCTCTGTTGCGTGTTTTTCTTAAAGACTTTACTGAATGACTGCGGGTGCTCAAAGCCTAGCTCGTATGCTATTTCGCTGATCGATAAGGCGCTAGTACTCAATCTTAGTTTGGCGTATTCGATCATTTTGTGTTGTATATGCTGCTGCGTATTTTGCTGCGTATAGATACGCAGTAGGCTACCGAGATAATTTGGGGAAAGATTGAGCTGCTGGGCAAGCATGCTTACTGTTGGAACTCCTTTTGTGATCAGGCTGTCGTAGCTAAAATGTGCCGATAGTATATTTTCGAAACGGGTCACCAGCTCCTGAGTGGATTTTTTTCGTGTGATAAATTGACGTTCGTAATATCGTTCTGCATAGATGAGCAGCCGTTCGATCTGCTTGAGAATCAGTTCGCGGCTGAATTTGTCGATGTTGGATTGATATTCTTTTTCGATATTCTGGAGAATGTCTACAATTACCGCCTCCTCCTTTTCGGAAAGAAAAAGTGCTTCGTTGACTTCATATTGGAAAAAATCGTATGTATGGATATGCTTCGCCAGTTCGCTGTTCCACAAAAAATCGGGATGTATCAAGAGAATCCAGCCACTGGGTTGGGCACGGACCTCTTGATTAATCTCTACTTTCAAGAATTGTAATGGTGATATAAAAGTCAATACACCCGAATCAAAGTCATATTGTTGCTGCCCATAATTGAACCTGGCATTTACATTTCGCTTTAAACCAATCGAATAAAAATGCTGTATCCAACTTAATTTGCTGTCATTAATAGGATAGTGCACTTGACTATAATCAACCAAACTGATCAAGGGATGCTCTGGTTTGGGCAGCCCGCAAAAGCTGTGGAACTCCGAAAGGGAATGAAAGCGAAATGTATTCTCCATAATTGTAAATTTAGTTATTTTCTTTTTTTAATGTTGCTGATTTTTCCTTGCTGTCAGTTCTAGCTTTAGGCTATTATGCAGTCTGTTCAAAACCTGTGGATACCGTATAGCTCTTCCATTTTTCAATCTCGGCAGTCAACGTGTTAATCTTGTTTTTGGCTAGTTCAAAGGCATCTTCACCCATTAGGAAATGGACTGGCGGATGTGTCAAAGTGCTGAGCTCGATCAATAAAGTAGCTGCTTTTTGCGGATCGTTTGTCTGATTGCCATGGATCTGGTGTAAGTGCGCTGCTTCATTTTCCCGTGCTGTGACATAAGCTTCGATGGGATTGGCTGCGGTTTGGATTGATCCATCGGATAAAAAATCCGTTCTGAAATAACCGGGATAAACCAGGGTCGTGTGAATACCAAAAGGCTGCATTTCAACAGCGAGTGCTTCCGTAAATCCGGACACAGCAAATTTTGTGGAACAATAGATGCCAAAACCCGGGTAATTTCCTGCAAGGCCACCAATGGATGCAATGTTAAAAATATGCCCCGATTGCTGACGCCGCATATGCGGTGCGATATGCCGGATAGCATTGAGTGATCCAAAGACATTCACGTCAAAATTGCGTCGGGCTTCGGAGTCGCTGAGTTCTTCGACACTGCCTGTCTGCCCGTATCCTGCATTGTTGACCAGGACGTCGATCCGTCCGAAATAATCAATTGCCGACAGTGCTGCCCGTGCGACGTCCACATCATTGGTGATGTCGACTTCAAGGGGAAGGAAATTTTCATTTTCACCGATTTCTTGTTCCAGGGCTCGTTTCGTACGCGAGGTCGCTACAACAAGATAATCTTGTGCTAAAAGTTCCTTTACCAGACTTAAACCCAGTCCTTTGGAGGCACCGGTAACAAACCATACTTTTTGTGATTTCATGTGTTTTAGTTTAAAAATAAATTGATGCTACAAAGTTGATGATTTGGTATTTTTGGGATGTAGGCAGATCGACGGATCTCGTAGCCAAATCGTGGGTTTGATGTTTTTTTATAAAATTGTATTTTCGATAGGCAATCCCTACGAACTGTACCGATGAGAGAAAAGATAGATACCGGGCATAAGTATATCCCGGTTGTGTAAATGTAAACTTTTAACAAATAATAACTATGGAAAATCAGGGAGCCTCTGTCGTTATAACACATCATATTTTAGATGACAAGCAATTGGAATACGATCAGTGGCTAGCGGAGGTTGTTCCGCTCACCAAACATGCGAGAGGATTTATAGACTTACAGATCATCCGTCCTATCCCGAAATTGACGTTTGTCTATACGGTAATTATCCGGTTTGATACTGTCGATAACCTAAAAAATTGGATGAAATCGGACACGCGTCGACGTATGATCGAGAAAGCTGCTCCCTTATTTCGGAAGCAAGACCGCTATCAGATCAAATCAGGCCTTGAGTTTCTTTTTGAAACAGCAGAGCAGGCCCATCAGGTGCCGCGGCGATGGAAACAATATCTTGTTACCTGGTCAGCAATTTACCCGCTGTCATTGACTATACCAATAATTCTGCTGCCTGTTCTCCGGTATTTTCATATTCCTCAAAATCATTTTTCTGATGGCTTATTGATCTCCGGATGTATCGTTTTTTTGATGGTTTATCTGGTCATGCCCAATTATACAAGGATGATCCGTAAATGGTTAAACAAGTAACGGAAACGATGAAATACAGCTCAATTGCTGCGTAAATTTGAGTGTACAACCGGCACTGTATTGATTTGATCGCAAAGAAAATAAAACAATTTTTCCATTACAACACTTTGTTTTATAGGTAGGGCCCAATGCGATAAATAGCTAAACCGGATTGCGACCCTGGGTGATGGTTAAATTTTAAATATCTTAATATGCTACAGAAGAATGATGTTGCGCCTGATTTTACCTTGTATGCGACTCCGGATCAGACAATTAAATTGTCGGAATTTAAAGGTCATAATGTAATCCTTGCTTTTTATCCTGCTGACTGGAGCCCGGTATGTAGTGATCAGATGGCGCTGTACAATGAAATGCTTAAATATTTTAAGAAATATGATGCAGAGATATTAGGTATATCTGTGGACAGCAAATGGTGTCATCTTGCTTTTGCACAATCCAGAAAATTGCACTTTCCACTGCTGGCGGATTTTGAGGCAAAAGGTGAAGTCGCGAAAAAATATGGGGTGTATGATGAGGAGGAAGGAGAATGTAAACGTGCTCTTTTTGTGATCGATAAAGAGGGTGTTATTCAATGGAGCTACCTATCGCCAACAGCGGTAAATCCAGGAGCAGATGGGATAATAGAAGCATTGGAAAATCTTAAATAGAAATTTATGTCATTAAAGCCAAGAGTAAACGATAAGGATCATATCCAGGGTAATGGCAATGCAGAGGTAACGATTGTCGAATATGGGGATTATCAATGTCCACATTGTGGCGCTGCTCATCCCATATTGAAAAAGATGATGGCCGAATTGGGGAGTCAAATCAGGTTTGTATTTCGCAATTTTCCATTGTCAGAGATGCACGAATATGCACGGCCAGCGGCACTTGCTGCCGAAGCAGCGGGCCAACAGGGTAAATTTTGGGAGATGCATGATGCAATCTATGAAAACCAGTTAAACCTGAGTACAAGGTTGTTTATAGATCTTGCCGAACAACTGGGGCTCGATATTGACAATTTTAAAAGCGCCATGCAAGACCAACGTTTGGACGAAAAAGTAGAGGGTGATTTTGAAAGTGGTATGATGAGCGGGGTAAATGGTACACCCACATTTTTTGTCAACGGCGAGAAATTCGATGGTGGTGCAGAGGATCTTGTCCGGATACTACACGAAAATTGATAATTTAAATATTGCCTGAATTAGGATTGGGCGGATAAGATAAGGCCTGTTGCGCGTGTTGGAAGGTTCGTGGACAACCGATCAATCCAATATGCAATTAACGATATTTCGTTGTTTTTAAATGGAGGGATATTTTTTAAATATCTTAAAAACAACGTGTTGTATCTTGTGGTTAAGTTGTTGTATTACGTATATTGATAAATTAAACAATTAAAAATATAAATTATTCATCATGGCAACATTCAAAGTTCAAGACGGAACTGAAATTTATTACAAAGATTGGGGTACAGGGCAGCCCATCGTTTTCCATCATGGTTGGCCTTTGTCAAGCGACGACTGGGATGCTCAGCTGATGTATTTCCTCGATAAAGGCTATCGCGTAATTGCGCATGACCGTCGTGGTCATGGACGCTCTACACAGACTGACCAAGGGAATGACATGGATACGTATGCTTCTGATGTAGCACAATTGGTAGCAGCATTGGATTTAAAAGATGCGATCCATATCGGCCATTCTACCGGTGGTGGGGAGGTGATCCGCTATATAACCAATCATGGGACTTCACGAGTCGCAAAAGCGGTATTAATCAGTGCCGTAACACCGACAATGGCTAAGAGCGAAACAAATCCTGACGGTGTACCCATGGACGTGTTCGATGAAATCCGATTGAATACAGCGACACGCAGACAACAATATTTTCAAGACTTTACCCTTGCTTTTTATGGCTATAACAGGGATGGAGCCAAGGTGCAGCAGGGGGTGATGGATAATTGGTGGCGACAAGGAATGATGGGGGGAATAAAAGCGCACTACGACTGTATCAAAGCATTTTCTGAAACAGATTTTACGGCAGAACTTAAGCAAGTAGCGGTTCCTGTCTTGGTTTTACATGGTGAGGATGACCAAATTGTACCGCTGGATATTACCGGTAGAAGAGCAGCACAATTGGTGAAAAATGGTACGCTGATCACTTATCCTGGATTCCCGCATGGAATGCCGACAACTGAAGCAGAAACAATCAATAAAGATATCCTGGCTTTTATCACAAAATAAAATGTGCCGCGGATCAAAAATAGTTTTTAAATAGTAGTGGGGCTGTTCTTTTTTAGGAACGGCCTTTTTTGTTTATTCTTTTAGGGATATAAATTTCTTACTTATACCAAGCTTTTTCATTTTGGACTGTAATGTGGTTGCTGGAATGCCAAGAATGGTCGCAGCACCATTTGTGCCTGAAATAAGCCCATTGCAGCGTCGCAACACCCAAAGGATATATTGTTTTTCAAAGTCTGCAAGGGTCTGTGGACTAAAGTCCGGAATTTTGTTTGCTCCGACAAAAACTGGGTTGTCTGATAACATGATGTTTTTTATGGTCGGACCCTCTGTCAAAAGAATTGCACGTGCTACAACATGTTCCAGTTCACGAATGTTGCCCGGCCAAGGATGTAAACCAAGATGTTGGAGCATTTTTTTCCCCATTTGCTTTGGCGGAACTTTTCCGGCATGTTTTTCAAGGAAATGCTGCACTAAGATGGGGATATCTTCTCTACGCTCACGTAAAGGAGGTAACGTGACTGGAAATGCGCTTATACGGTAATAGAGATCTGCTCTGAAGTTGCCGGCCCGTACTTCGGCTTGTAGATCCTTGTGCGTTGCGCAAATAATGCGCACATCTACGGGAATAATTTTATTGCCGCCAACACGCTCAACCTCTTTTTCTTGTAATACCCGAAGCAACTTAGCTTGTAATACGAGAGGGAGATCACCAATTTCGTCCAGAAATAAGGTGCCCCCATTAGCTTGTTCGAACTTACCGATCTTACGCTTTATAGCACCGCTAAAACTTCCTTTTTCATGACCAAAAAGTTCGCTTTCGATCAATGTCGGTGCAATCGCAGCACAGTTGATTTTGATCAAAGACTGCTGTGAACGGGTAGATAGGCGATGGAGGTACTGAGCGACGACTTCTTTTCCCGTTCCACTTTCTCCTTGAATCAACAGGGTCATCTCTGTACTGGCAACTGTTTCGAGCTGTGATTTTATGATCTTTATTTGCTCGCTATTTCCGATTATTTGTGTTCTTAAAACCTCTGGCGTTGTAAAATCGGTTCGCACCGGGGCGGAGGATACAATTGGCGAGGCGAGTATTTTGGATGTCGTAAGCTGTACTGACTGGGTATTCATCCGTATATTGCCTATGGTAATGTTAAGTTGCGGAATAAGGCTGGTGATGCGGTTAATGAGTTGTAGATCGTTATCTGTCCGTTTTTTGTATTCCAGACTTAATATTGCCCAGCGTTGGTCATGCATTCGAAATGCCATGGATATAATTGCCTTACTGCCGCTACGTACCGCTTCAACAAGAATCGTAGGGAAGGTGCTTTCGGCTTTTAAAATCTCTTTGGGACCATGTTGAACTGGCTCGGCTGAATCAATGCAATGTTGAAAAAAGCCTGCTTTGCAGCTCCACAAGTCGTTATTGATAACCTGCGTATGTCTTTTTACCTGTAAAATTAGGCTATAGCTTTTTTCCTCTTTGTCCGCAACAAATATGTACAAGTTATCTTGACCCAAAAAATTTTGCAAATCTGGTTGAAGCGCCTCAAATGCCTTATGGGTAGATATTGTTGCCATTTTTTGACTGAGTGCTAATTGCTTAAGCTGCTCGCTTTCCCGTTTTCGTAAACGGTCGTATAGCGCTTGTAGAGCTGTTTCTGAGGTCATGTTTAGCGGTTATAAAGAAGGAAAATGAAATTTTGTTATTAAGAGAAGTCCGATGTAATGCCGTATTTTTTCATTTTGGTATAAAGGGTGGAGCTGCTGATCTGTAAAATCTCTGTTGCTCCACCTGGCCCAGAAATCTTTCCATTGCAGGATTCAAGGACCCGCAAGATATGGGCGCGTTCCATTTCTTCGAGTGATCCCAATTTTTGGGGTTGTTTACCCCCAATTTTGGTTTGACCTCCCATATGATCTGTAAAGGCAAATGTGCTGATCATTGGATCTTTTGTCAGTAAAACAGTTCTTTCGATCAAATGTTGCATTTCCCGAATATTGCCCGGCCATGGATAGGCCTGCAGCTGTGCAAAAGCATTGGCTGTAAAACCCACAATGTCTTTGTTGAGTTTAGAAGCATATTTAGCCAAGAAATAATTTGCGAGTAATTCGATATCCTCTGTCCTTTCACGTAGCGGAGGGATAGCGATCGGAAAAATATTGAGCCTATAGTAGAGGTCAAGTCTGAACCGCCCTTGAGCAACTTCCTGTTCGAGGTTGCGGTTGGTGGCAGCGATGATGCGCACATTGATCTTGATCGGTAAGTCGCCGCCAACGCGGTCGATTTCTTGTTCCTGAAGTACGCGGAGCAATTTGGTTTGCGCCTCCAGCGGCAGTTCACCAATCTCATCCAGAAAGATTGTGCCGCGATCAGCTTGCTCAAATTTGCCGATACGGCGATTTTGAGCTCCTGTAAATGCGCCTTTTTCATGGCCAAAAAGTTCGGATTCGATCAAGGATAGGGGGATTGCTGCACAATTGACGACAACTAAAGGTTGTTGTCTGCGTAGTGAAAGCTGATGTAAGGATTGTGCAATCTTCTCTTTGCCTGTGCCACTCTCTCCTGAAAGCAACACCGAGGTATCAGTCGGAGCGACAAGCTCCACCTGTGACAACACCTCCTTAAAAGCGGAGCTTGTACCTACAATTTCCTCTTTGGCAGATTTACCAGTTGCCACTTTTACAGGCGTCTCCCAATCCTTTTTCTCTGTCATGAACCGTTCCTTGGCAATATCTAACATGATGAAAAGATCTTTCTCCCGGAAAGGCTTGGTCAAGAAGCCATAAGGTCTGGTTCCTTTTACCGCTTCCAAAATTCCCTGGTTTGTATTTGCTGATATAAAGAGAAATGGAATTTGTACTTTGTTAAGTCGCATGGCAAGGTCGATACCTGTTTCCGTTCCTTTTAATATGATGTCCAGCAAGACCCAGTCGGGCTTTTGGGTTTCGATGATTCCTGTAGCTTGCGTAACCGAAGATGCGATACCAACAACTTGATAGCCATGTTTTTTGAGAATCATCTTGAGATCGTTAGCGACGATAAATTCGTCTTCTACGATTAATATCTTGTTGCCTTTGTGCATAAAATTTTGTCTTAAATTTCACCTTCTTTTTGAGAAAATTGGACGGTAATAAAAACGCCATGGTCTGATACAAGGTTAAACTCACCTTCGAGCTGAGAGGTCAGACCTCGCATGAGGCTCATGCCAAAAGAATCGTTTTCGTCCTTGTCAATATCTTCCTGCAAGCCCACACCGTTATCAGCAATACTGAGCATAAGATCATAGGGCGCTACCTTGATTCGTTTGAAGCTGATAAAAACCGTACCCTCCCGTTGATCAAAAGCATGTTTGATGGCATTATTGATCGCTTCATTAAGAATAAGTCCAACCGGTACGGCTTGCGATACGTCGAGGCTGATCTGATCCAATTGCATGTCAAAGCTTATCTTTTTTTCAGATTGGAAGCTATCTTTGAGGTAAGCGGTAAGCTCCCGGATATACCACTTCATGTCAATGCGTGAGAGGTTATCGGTCTGATACAGTTTTTGATGGATTAAAGACATCGCATGCATCCGATTTTGGCTATTCTGGATTGCGCTGATCGCATCTTGATTATCTAAGTAAGCGGATTGTGTATTTAGCAAACTGATAATAATCTGCATATTGTTTTTAACACGATGGTGGATTTCTTTGAGGAGCCATTCTTTTTCAGCAATCAACTGTTTTAACTTTTCGTTTTGGGTATTGATTTCTTCCTGCTTAAGCGTGAGTTTTTGGTTGCTTCTTTTTTTAATTGTGTTCTGAACATAGAGAAACCCGACGAAGATAATAAGGATAATTAGACTGCCAATGAAGACATTCCGTATAATCGCTTCACGTTCAAGCAGTGATTTCTGGAGCTGACCTTTTTGTTTGAGCAAAACGATATCGTGATCCTTCTTTTCGGTATCGTAGTCCAGTTGTAGTGCGGTCAGTTCTTTTGCACGGTCCACGCTGTTGATCGAGTCGCTGATGGTTTTGAATGCTGCAAAGTTTTTAAAAGCTGATTTGAAATCCCCGCGTGCAGAGTCGGCCAGGTAATGGAGTTTACGTAACTCTGATACACGCAGCAAACTTGTCTCTTTTGTCAAGGAGCGCTCAATTTCCGCTAAATATGGGTACATTTCCTTGATCTGACCGTTTGCAAACAGGAAGCTCGTAATGCCGATCATCATAATGTGTTTTTCCTGTCCGGTAATGTTTCCTGTCTTGTAATAGGTTAACAGTTTTTGATAATAGGGGCGTGCTTTTTGGGTGTCCTTAGTTTTGCAGTAAAGCATGGTATACAAATAGGCATAACGTATCGTATAGAGATCCGAAATATAGTCTTTTGTCACATTATCAAGCAGGTTCAACGCATCCGCGGTACGATTTAAACGGGATAATATCGTCGCCAGATTGAGGGTTATGGTATGGATAGCATAGCGGTCACCTTTTTGCTTGGCAATTTCAAATGCTTTTTGATAATTTGCAAGCGCCTCTTTATTGGATTTAAGATCATAATAGATTAGCCCGACAATATTATAAACGGCAGCCATATCATCTTGCGTTGTCGGCGTATTTTCGTTTTCGACAATACGGCGAGCTTGAAGAGCATATTTAAGTGCTTCTTTGAGGCGGAGGAGTAATCGGAGGTTGCCGGCTACGGATACCAGTTCCCTGCTGACGTTCTGATCCCCGGCCTGTTTTTTTAATGTGGCAGCGCGGTGCGCGGTATTTACTGCTCCTTTGTAATCACCATATCCGGAAAGATAACTGGAATGTTCCATCAGAATTTTAGATTCGAGCAGCTTGTCATTAGTCTTGGTGGCCTGTAGCAAAGCCTCTTTAAAGATTGCTTCTTTTTGATTAAAGGCTACGTCCTTGATGTCCCCTGCCATGGATAAGTAAATTATTGCCGCAGCTTTATTGAGGCGATGGCTATGGGCAAAACGTAGGCTTGCTGCCTTTTGTTCTTTAGCAAGGGATGGTTTGCCCATCTCTTCCTGAATGCGCGCATCTAAAAGCATATTCATGGCGGCTTCGGTTTTGAGATTAGCTGCCAAATGCAGCTTTTGGGACCTTCTATTGAGCCATTGCGCACTGTCGAGGTCTTTTTTCAATTCACCGGGCTTTTCGAGATAACACTTTGCGGCCTCATATAAAAAATGACCTTTGCGTCCGGTATCATGCTCAAGGGATAAACTGTCCATATACCGGTCAATTAGGCCATTGTCCTGACAAAAAGCACTGTTTATCCAAAGGATAAATACGCTTAGTAAAAATTTGATTTTCATCAAGGTGGATATTAATTGGGTGCAAACGGACGATAAGTCGACGCTTGCACCGCTATTGTTTTTAAGCTTGCTATCCGTTAATGCTCACTATCTCTGGAAAGAAAATAACAGATTAGCATTGCTATTCCTGCAAATATAATAGAACTTAGTCCAAGTTGTTTACCGAAATAAGCACCAGCCAAACATCCAATGAAAAATCCCGATAGTGTAATCAGCTGTTTCCCAAAACTGACATTTGTCTCAGGGTTTTTAAATTTATTGGCAATCAACACACATAGGTCCAGTGAGGCCTGGGTCACATTGCCGGTCATCATGGTCGTCGGTCCATGTGTAGCTTTTGCAAATAATTTTCCGAAAGCATTTTGCATCCCCAGCGCAAACACAACAAGCATCACGAGTCCATACATGACTGTTTTGGACTCTTCGACTGGAAGCATAATTGCCAATAATCCTACAATTACGAGTAGCAGGGCTTCGACGAACAGAACGGTGTTTTTCTTGTGCGAACGTGAGGTGAGCCACCCGCCCGCCATGACAGCGGCGACAAAAACGGGAAAAGTGGCCAATTTGATCCAAGCACTGATATCTCCACCATTGATCAGCTGATAAGCAAAAACAATGAAGTTGCCTGTAACATGAGCCGAAAATATTTTGTCAGCGGCCACAAAAGTGACGGTATCACAATATCCTCCTACAAGCGTAAGAACCAGTGTGGTGATGTGCGCATTGTTTTGATTTTCCATAATTTTATTTTAAATGTGCGCGTAACATCCATGCCATTTTCTCATGGGTTTCCATTAATCCTGTGATGAAATCACTTGTTCCAAAGTCTTTAAGCTGGGTGGCCAGATAATCGATGTTTTCGCGCAATGAAATAATAATGCTCTCGTGATCAACAAGCAAGTCACTGATGTATCCGCTGCTCTGGTTGGTCTGTCTGCTTTCTTCAGTGAGTTGAGACAATTGTAGGAATTGTTTTAAAGTTCCCGGTGCATAATGCCCCAATGTGCGGATACGCTCGGCGAGGCTGTCTATGATTTCATCCAGTTGGTTATACTGGGCTTCAAAAAACAAATGCTTGTTGTAAAAGTCTGGCCCCTCGATGTTCCAGTGTGCATTTCGGGTTTTGGTGTATAACAGATACTCATCCGCTAATAATTTAGCGAGAAAATGGGCAGCATCAGCTAAATGAATTTCCTTTATTCCGATATGTGGTTCCATGTTGTTAACGTATATTTATTAATAGTTGATAGATAAAATGATCGATAGAGTAGGCTCCAGGGCCGGTCAGTAGCAGGAATAGAAGACATAAAGTATACATAAATGGAATGTCTCTGACCTGAGGCGAATCATGACGGTGGACCACGAAATAGCCAACAGCGGTGACCCCCAGGGTTGGAAGTATAGCCAGCCTTCCACATAGTCCGAGTGCGATGAAGAAAGGTACGATGGTATCGGCAAATTGGGCAACAGCAGCATTAAGCTTCTCAGGGAGATGCAGGGGATTGGGAATCTGCTCTACCTGAGCTTCCTGGCTTTGCTTTATCTTCTTGAGGCCATGGACGGTAAGTAATTCCCAAGCGAATAGTATCCGAAAAATAAGTAGAGCGATATTGTTGACCGCAGTACCTAAGTCGGTATAAAATAGTTTTTGAAGTATTTCCATCATTTTCTTGCGTATTAGAATGCAAAACATGAACAGCCTAAGGCCCCCCAGAATGCTGAATAATTGTTGATAGCAATATTGCTCATGCGGGCATGATTGTGGTTGTGTGCATGCACCTGGCAGCTGCCGCTACAAAGATGGACCGTATCCACAATATTGCTTTTTGTGGAAGCAGTATTGGGGTGATCGTGCTGGGGCATTTTTGAGACACGATAGTAGCCACCATAACTTTTTGTGGGGGACCAGTCAGGTAGAACGGGGATAGGCGGTGGTGAAAATGAACTGAAATCGCCATCAGCGTAGACAATCTTACCTGCTACAATCGTCAGTTCGGATTCAATCGATTTGATGGCTTCCTCGTCGATTGTGAAATAGTCGCTGTTGAGCACGGTCAGGTCGGCCAGCATGTCCACCGCAATATCACCCTTTTGCTGTTGTTCTTGTGAAAACCAGGCACTTCCTTTGGTATAAAGCTGCAAGGCCGTCTGACGATCAAGTACACTGTTGTGATACAGTTGACGTCCACCAACTGTTTTGCCAGCGGTGAGCCAATAAAGGGATACCCATGGGTTATAACTGCTCACACGGGTTGCATCGGAGCCACCACCGACAGGAACTCCCATTTCGAGCATTTTCTTGACTGGCGGTGTTTGTTCGGCTGCCTCGTACCCATAACGATCGACAAAATATTCACCCTGATAAGCCATACGGCTTTGAATGGCGATGCCACCACCTAATGCCTTGGTGCGTTCGATATTGCGTTCATCGATGGTTTCGGCATGATCAAAGATCCAGGCTAGTCCATCAAATGGAATATCTCGGTTGACTTTCTCAAATACATCCAAAAAGCGACTGATGCTTTCGTTGTAAGTGGCATGTAATCTAAAAGGCCACCTGTTGCTCACCAATAGACGGACGACTTTCTCAAGTTCGGCTTCCATGTTTTCATTGAGGTCAGGTCTTGGTTGTAGGAAATCCTCAAAATCTGCTGCCGAAAAGACTAGCATTTCGCCGGCGCCATTGTGTCGGTACATGTTGTCACCTTGGTGTAAGGGGACTGTATCAATCCATTGCTGAAAATCCTCATATTCATGTTTTGGTTTTTGTGTGAATAGGTTATAGGCAATGCGGACAGTAAGCTGATCCTCGCGATGTAGGTCACTGATGACTTTGTAGTCATCAGGGTAATTCTGAAAACCGCCTCCAGCATCAATGACACTGGTGATCCCAAAACGGTTTAATTCCTTCATGAAGTGACGAGTCGAATTGAGCTGCTCCGCATAAGGAAGTGTAGGACCTTTTGCTAAGGTCGAATAGAGGATCATGGCATTTGGGGACGCAATAAGTAAGCCTGTTGGATTGCCTTGGCTATCACGTTCAATTGTGCCACCGGGAGGCGCTGGTGTATCTCTGGTATAGCCGACAGCACGGAGGGCAGCAGCATTCAATAATGCCCGGTCGTAGAGATGCAGTATAAACACTGGTGTTTCGGGTGCGATGGCGTTGATCTCTGCTAAGGTAGGCATACGTCGTTCGGCAAATTGAAACTCGGACCATCCGCCGACCACCCGTACCCATTGCGGATGAGGTGTTCGGTCAACCTGCTCCCGAAGCATGCGCAGAGCATCGGCTAAAGAGGGAACCCCATCCCAGCGCAATTCCAGATTATAGTTGAGACCACCGCGGATCAGGTGGATATGGGAGTCGTTGATCCCAGGGACTACGCGTTTTCCGCCGAGATCTATAAGTTTGGTGCTGGAATCGGCAAATTGCAATACGTCCTTGTCAGGTCCGACCGCAATAAATTTACCATCTTGAATCGCCACGGCGGTCACCTCCTGCTGTGCACTGCCAAAATGGGTTATTTTCCCGTTATGGAGAATGAGATCTGCTTTCATAGTCGTTGAGTTTAATTGTGTAAGGATGAAATCGCTTTTTTTATACCTTCACCTGCGGTTTCGAAGAATGTAGGGCCGGCCAATAAAGTGATCTTTTTTAATTTCGGCGATTGATCCATGTTTTTTGCACCCAACCATTTCTGGGTTCTAAAAGCATCAATGCTGCCAAGTACGATATTTTCTGCAATTAAGGCTGTCGGCGAGTCTATGCCGGCATCTTTGAGGTCGCTTGCAAAACTGAAATCCTCGACCCCTAGCCTAAGCGCTTCACGCATGGCGACGTGGGCAATATCTTTCATTTGTTCGGCATCGAAATCTTGACGGTTGCCCAAGCCGATTAACAGCAGCTTTTTGCTTGCGAGTGCACCTTTTTGGGTTGGAGTCAGCAGAATAGTTTCGCGTGCGTGTCCCTTGAATTTACCCGATTTACGCATTTCGGTAAGGGAACCATGCAATGCCTCATCCAAATGGACAAGACCATTTAGCGCTGGGGGCAATGCAGGGGGGGAGATAAAGATATCACCTTCCGTGTATTCAAAAATACAGGCTATTTGCAATTCGCTAACTGCTGCCGAAGGGCCTTGCACCAATCCTTCAATGGCAAGTCCATCGACGTTGCCCCATATTGTGCTTGTTCCTATTGCTGTAGCTTTGGGGGCAACAGCGGTTGCTTGGGCATTGCTCTTTACAGGCGCAATTGCCAGAGCAGCAAATAAAGCAACCAGTGTCCATTGTGGTGTTTTGTTGTGAAAAAGTCTCTTTGCTATTTTCATATGATTAAAATTTAAAGGCTATCCTGCTATTGAAGAAAATTCCGTTTTTAGGTGTCGTAATGATGTCTTCAATGAATGCACCTGGTTTAAAATACTGGATCCCTGACACAAGCGAAAGTTGTTTGTTGGCAGCCCAAGTAAAGTTGGCTAGATAGGCTGTGCCAATGTAGCGTTTTCGGGACATTGAGCCTGCAAGGTTAAATGATCCGCTGGGTCTATAAACGCCGTCCTGAAGTGAATGGCGCCAATTAAATACCAGGTCAACCTGTAACTTCAAGTTTGCAAGCAGATCCAATGTGGCATAGGGATGGATATCGATCAGGTTGACCGGGCCAATCTGCGGACTAAATCCGAAATATCCTCCCTTGGGATAAATGGGATTGAAAGTCTGTAGGTTGCCATCTCCAGCTTTTTTGTCGCCTGAGATATAGTCGTTGCGCAGATTGATCGAAGGTTTTAAATAGCTGTCTTCGAAGAGGTAGCCGATATCGACCGAGGCAGTCCATGCGGATATTTTGCCTTTGCCAAAGGATCCGAACTGATAGGCTCCCTCAAGATTGTAAATAAAACCACCGCCATATTTCCATATACGGGTGCCAATGCTGTGTCTGGTTTCTTTGGCGGCATCTTCTTCAAATATTGACTGATCACGGTATATCCCAATGTAATAAAGGTCGATGTTTGCTTGTCGAGGCATGATGATTTTGCCATAGGCACCCCAAAGGTTGATCTGTTTGGAAGGTTTGTTGTCAAAAACTCCCGCTTTAATGGTATCGGCCATCATCGCAAAAGTTTCGAGCTTGACTTTGCCTGAATTATAGGCAATTTTTGCACCTGTAAAATATCGCCTTGCATTGGGGCCTTCACCAACGGAGATCAGACGGCCAGAACCGTAGTCAAGTTCCTGTCTGCCTATGCGCAGTAGGAGCGATCGACTATTTCGTTCGAGGATTGTCCAATCGATAAACAAATTCTGGACATTCAATTGGTCCTCGTCGATCTGTCGGGAGCCGTTTTTGCGCCCATATTGCAAGGCTGACCGCAATTGTGTGAATAACCGGAAGCGCTCACCAAAATGGAGGTCTGCATGGAGGTTATAGCGCTGCAGTAGAAAGTTGTTGTTTCCAAGCTGTAAGCGCCCCCAGTCTTCATTGTTAAAATCCACGTATTCTGCTCGCGCCTCCCCCCCAAGAGATAGCCAAATTTTGTCGTCAGAGGCAAGTGGCATATATTTGAACCGCTCATAACCCCGGCGTGCTGAGTCGGCGAGGCTACGATAATCTTCCTCAAAGCGCATCAATTTGAAGCTTTGGGCGAAGAGATTTGGTAACAGGCCAAACAACAACAACAGGAGGGTCGCTCGACGGAAATAAGGGGCTATGGGTTGTTGTGGATACACGGCGTTTAGATTATAATTGTAACTTATTTGGATGATGTTAGGAATGTTTGACCATATTGTGGGCGTAATGGATACCTAAGCCATAGCCGCCACCATGTTTTTTCATCAAGTCTGTTACGGCAACATAAGTTTCCTGACGTGCCCAGTCTCTTTGCAATTCTAAGAGGTACTGAACCGAAGTAATCGGTTTGACACCCCTATGAATCATACGTTGCATGGCACGTTCATGCGCTTCATGGCTCACGTCGCCACAGGCGTCAGCAATAACGTAAACTTCAAAATCTTCAGCCAAAGCGGAAAGTGCCGGACCGACAATACAGACACCTGTCCATAGTCCTGCAAGAACAAGTTTTTGTTTTCCGGTGCCTGTGATGGCTTGATACGCCGCTTCATCTTCCCATGTGTTCATGCTGGTCCTATCGATGTATCCGCTGCTAGCTTGCGGGTAATAGGTTTCAATTTCCGGAAAAACCGGCCCTGAAAAGCTCTCTTCGGCGACAGTAGTGACGATTGTTGGGACATTAAATATTTTGGAAGCGCCACAGATTACTGCGACATTGTTTCTCAATTCTTCCATGGTAATGCTTTTGGTGGCAAAGGCCATTTGTCCTTCGAAATCGATTAATACAAGCGCATGGTTGCTTGGTGATAATAGTTCTGCTGATGGTTTCATAAATTATGTGTTTTAAATGTTGTTTTATGTTTCTTGATAAGTTCAATTTTTCTGCCTGTTGTTTTAGTTGTCTATTTTATAGCGTATTAGGTGTTTTGTCTTTGTTTTAAATTTGACGATATTTCGTTAAATGACCTTTTCTTTGGATATATCTACTTAAATGATTTCCTAATGTTTGACTGTTATCCGTTTTTTACAGCGGGTACACTCAAAATTAAGCGACCGAAATTTGCTGTTCATTGAACTAGTTTAAGAAAAGGGGAAGGAGAAATTAATAAAGCGAAGAATTGCGAATATCTAGGTTAGCTCAATATTGGATATCGCTCTTCGCTGACTCATTATTGGGAAACGCTAACGATATATATATTAAAAGCTATTGTGATATTTAAACTGTTTATAAGTTAATTTTTTATTAAGTAAAGTTGTGCTAAACCTGTTTAGTAAGGGGTTGTATGGTTATTAATTAAATATTTCTTAATATTAAGGTAAATTATAAACCAAGTGAAAGCATCAACTTTGGTGCTGAATTCTAAACCAGACTAAAAATGCAGAAAACATTACTAATCAGTATGGCATTGGGTCTCTCATACCCCACATGGGCGAATGTAGAGCGTAATTATGTCAAATTGAACGAGAAAACGCAAGCTATTGCTATTCAGTCTACCGTGAATGGTGTGGTAAAAGACAAAAGCGGCACAGCTATGGCCGGTGTCACCATTACCAATCTATCGAGTCAAAAAACGACATCTACTAATGCATCCGGAGCGTTTAGCATTGAGGCTGCGATCGGCCAAAAATTGAAGCTGACTCTTGTAGGGTATGGCGAACAGGTGGTGACTGTAAACGCAACCCAATTACAACTTGTGATCGAACCTAAAGATACCGAGTTAGAGGAAGTTGTCGTAGTGGGCTACGGAACCCAGAAGAAAGCAAATTTGACAGGTGCTGTGGATCAGGTAGGGTCAGAAGTGTTTGAGGGACGTGTCCTTGGCAATGCGAGCCAAATGCTCCAGGGTGTTGTTCCTAACCTGAATATCATCCCTGCCGATGGTAAACCAAATCGTTCTCCCAGTTTTAATATTCGGGGGACAACCTCGATTGGGCAGGGAGGAAGCGCCCTGATTTTAATAGATGGTGTCGAGGGCGATCCCGGTTCGATCAATCCAAATGATATCGAAAGTGTGTCGGTACTCAAAGATGCATCATCAGCAGCAATTTATGGTTCAAGAGGTACTTTTGGTGTAGTATTGATTACAACAAAACGGGCCAAATCGGGAAAGACTTCGGTGAACTATTCTGGAAGTGGATCTTTCCAAAAACCGGTTACTATACCAAAGTTCGTAACAGATGGTTATGAATATGCTTCTCATTTCTTTGAGGCTTACAACGCCTGGAACAACTATACCTTAACACCTAGTAAACTGAATAAGACTCAGATTTTTACTAAAGAGTGGTTGGACGAATTTAAACGTCGCAAAGAACAGGGCATAACAGAAGACGTCACTGTCGATAAGGATGGTAACTATGTTTATTATGGTAATGAAGATTATTATGGTACCTTGATAAAGGACAATACTTTTGTGCAGGACCATAATCTTTCGATCAGCGGAAACACCGAAAAGTTAGATTATTATATCTCGGGGCGTGCTTATGATTACAAGGGTATGTACCGTTATAATACGGACAAATATCAAAATTACAATACACGGGCTAAGGCCGGACTGCAAGTGACAGATTGGTTGCGGATTGCTAATAATATTGATTTTAGTTATGCCAAATACTGGGATCCTTCTACTGCTGGTGAAGGCGGTAATATATGGCGGAATATCGCGGATGAAGGACACCCTTCGTCGCCAATTTTTAACCCAGATGGCTCACTAAGTTTCTCCGCTGCGTATACCGTAGGCGATTTTATCTATGGCAAAAATGGAACCAGAAGTGGCAATCAGGATTTGCGGAATACAACCTCGTTTGAATCTAAGTTTTTTAATAATACGTTTCGTGTAAAGGGAGATCTCACCTTTAGAAGCCGTGATCTTAATTCGCTTCGCGTTAGGGTGCCAGTACCTTACAGTACAAAGGAAGGGGAAATCGTCAAACTGACGACAAATATGAACGATAACCTCTATCAGGTCAACGAAAACTGGCGCTATTTGTTCGGAAATATCTACGGTGAGTATGAAAGGACGATAGGAGATCATTATTTCAAAGGTTTGTTGGGTTATAACTATGAGCAACGCGCTTATAACGCGAGTTATATCACCAAAAACGGCCTGCTCAATGATAACGTGGAGAATATCAATCTCGCAGTGGGGCAAAGTACCACCGCAACAGCCAAATACAATAAATATCGAAATGTAGGTGTGTTTATGCGGGGCAACTATATTTTTAAAGACCGTTATCTATTTGAATTTAATGGACGTTATGACGGTTCTTCAAAGTTTCCGATCAACCAGCAATGGGGATTTTTCCCTTCAGCTTCGGTAGGCTGGCGTGTATCGGAGGAGCCTTTCTTTCAGGTGGATAAGAAAGTCCTGTCAGACTTAAAGCTACGTGCTTCTTACGGCTCTTTGGGAAATGGTAATGTGGATCCATATTCGTATTTGGATCTTTATAAGATCGATATCATGGATAGGCTACTGAATGGAGAAAAATCGACGTATACCTCCGTACCCAAAGTTATTCCCGATAATCTGACCTGGGAAACAGCGCGTACGGCAAATGTTGGACTTGATTTTTCATCGCTCAACGGAAAACTTACTTTCACCGGTGATATGTATCAGCGTAAAACATTGGATATGTATACATTGGGGATGGCATTGCCTGAAATATTTGGTGCTGAATCTCCTAAAGGGAACTATGCTGATATGACGACCAAAGGTTTTGAGGTCAGCCTGGCCTACCGCGATCAATTTGAACTCAGCGGAAGTCCCTTTAACTGGTCTGTCAAAGCCACTTTGGCGGATTATAAATCGAAAATAGATCGCTACGATAACAAGGAAGGGATCATTAAGGATGGATACTATTATGAAGGTCAGCAAATCGGAGATATTTGGGGCTATGTGACACAGGGATTGTTTCATAATCAGGCGGAGATCGATGGTGCGGCGAAACAAAAGTTGATCAAATCATCCAATAACGGAACGATTTATCCGGGAGACATACGTTTTGCAGATCTCAATGGAGACGGGGTTATAGATTATGGTAACAATACCGTTTATAGCCACGGTGACCGAACAATTATCGGGAATTCCGAACCCCGTTATATGTATAGCTTTAATATTAACCTAGACTGGAAAAATGTATATTTTTCTACTTTCTTTCAGGGAGTGGGCAAGCAAAATTGGTATCCGAATAATGAATCTCTATTTTGGGGACAATATAATAGACCTTATAACAACCTACCGGAATGGCACCTGAACAATTATTGGACAGAAGATAACCCGGATGCTTATTTCCCGCGCTACGCTGGTTACAATGAGTCACTAAAAGTTACACCACAGACCCGTTTCTTGCAAAATATCGGTTATCTACGGATGAAAAATATTCAGATCGGCTATAATTTTCCAAAATCTGTAACCTCTAAACTGAAAATCCAGAATCTACGTGCTGGCCTTTCTGGTGAAAATCTGCTGACATGGTCCCCTTTTTATAAACATACCAGAGACTTGGATGTCGGTAATGTGGGGAAATCAGATCCTAATGTAGAAACAGGTACACGTGATGGATTTAACTATCCGATCATGAAAAGTGTGAGTTTTAACTTATCCATTGGTTTTTAATATTTAGTATAATGAGAAAGATATTTTATTTACCGGTTTTAGCCTTGTTGTTCGCTTCCTGCGAATTGAAGGAATTGCCAAAATCGGAGGCAACTGAAGAGGATATTTTCGGAAGCGAAAAGGGACTGAAAAACTATAGCAATTCATTTTATCGGAATATTACGTCAGGTAGCGATGCCTACAAAGGGGATGCTATGGCCGATTATGCGGCTGTGAATCGGGTGAATGACTTTATAATCGAAGGTGCATATAGCAAAGAAGTGGAGGAATTAAAGGGACTCTGGACCTGGACAACACTGCGTAATATCAATCAGATGATCGCCAAATGTACAAGCCCCAATTTAAGCGATAAGGTTAAGAATAATTACATTGGTTTAGCTCGTTTTTTCAGGGCCTGGTTTTATTACGAGAAAGTGGTTCGTTTTGGTGATGTGCCTTGGGTGGACCACCCTTTAACAGTTGATGAAACGGATATTTTAAAAGCACCCCGCGATTCGAGAGAAGTGGTCATGAAACATATCATGGAAGATCTTGATTTTGCATATGAGCATATAACGGATGCGCCGGGAGATGGAACTACAGTAAATAAATGGACTGCACTGGGACTGAAAACACGGATCGCATTATTTGAAGGTACTTTTCGTAAATACCATCAACTGAATCTGCCAACTAAGCCCGAAGCTTTTTTTCAATACGCTGTGGACGCTGGTAAGATCCTGATGGAAACTGGGCCTTATCGCCTTCATATTGCCGCTGATCCTAAAATTTCACAGCGTGAGCTTTTCATTAGCGAACAGCCGATGAAAGACGAGGTGATGCTGGCTGTTGCATTTAGTAAAAATCAGGCTTTGATGAATGATGCAAACTGGTGGTGGACTTCGGCCACTTATGGTCCGCGGCTGAGCCTGGTACGCCCATTTATCAATACGATTTTGAATGCAGACGGATCGCCTTATACTGATCGTCCAAACTACGAAAAAGAAGAGTTTTATGAGGAATGTCAAAATCGGGACCTCCGTTTAGCGCAGCTGATCCGCACCCCGGGCTATAAGCGCGCCGGTAAGGCTGCTCCGCCCAATTTCGCAAGTTATACCTATACTGGCTATCAACCCATCAAATATGCACTGGATGATCCCTACTATGACAATGGTGGATTCAATACAAATGCACTGCCCTTGATGCGGTATGCAGAGGTGTTGCTGAATTATGCGGAAGCGAAGCAGGAACTCGGAACATTCAACGATGTGGATTGGTCAAAGACCGTTGGTGCACTACGTGCTCGTGCCGGAATTTTCGACGGAACCAATGTGCTGCCGACCAAAGTGGATACCTATTTGAAAAATACATTCTTTCCGGGTATCTCTAATCCTGTTATGCTGGAAATCCGCCGCGAAAGACAGGTGGAGTTAGCATTGGAAGGATTCCGTTTTAATGATCTGAAACGATGGAAAACTGGTGAACTGATGGCTAAATTACAGTGGACAGGTATCTATATTCCTGCTTTGGAAAAACCGATGGACCTTGATCGCGACGGTACTCCTGATGTACTGTTTTATGATGCAAGCAGACCGGAGCCCACCGTGGAAGGGGTGACCAAGGTGAAACTGGGTGGTGCTAAAAACTCCCAGACAATGACTGCAGACAATCATTTGCAATGGGGTATAACAATGAATAGAATGTGGTACGATGATGGTAAACAGTATCTGTACCCGATCCCTTCTTCGGCGCTTGTGCTGAATAATCAATTGGGACAAAATCAAGGCTGGGAAAAATAACGGCTTAGTTCCCACAGTATACAAAAAGCACCATCTCTACATTTGAAAGGGCACTGAAAAAGCTTCTTAAAGGAATTTTTTCAGTGCCCTTATGGTTACCAACTGCCCTTTTTGTATATATTGGATCCATTATCTTCTTTCACCTTAAATATTTTAGTGGATAAAAATTGAATTAACCATTAAGTTTTTATTAGGCTTTCATTAGGTTTCCGTTAAGCATAGTGCCCAGCTGTGTATAGTATCTTTACGAATACTAAAAACCTTATACCTATTCAAGTAACTAATAAACTTTTTATGTTATGAATCATTTTTTTACTCAACCAAAGACTCAATATATGCTTCGTTGGAAAGCAAATTGTCATTGGTCAATTTTGCTATTGACTTCGGTAGCATGTTATTCGCCAGCCAGATCGGCTGAAATGAAAATTACCAAACCAATATTAAATCACCTCAATCTACAGGATTCGTTGATTTTAGTGACTGGGCAAGTAACAGGAGTACAACAAGGATTAAAGGGTATTTCCGGAGCTACAGTAGCTGTGAAAGAAAGTAAAGAACAAAGCCAAACGGATAGCAAAGGGATGTTCAGTATTCGTGTGCCGAAAAATGGCTCACTTGTATTTTCCTATGTGGGTCATCAAACACAGGTTGTTCCGGTACACGGTCGAAAAATGTTAAATGTAACTTTGCAGCCTTCGCAAACCAGTCTAAATGAGGTGGTCGTGGTTGGCTACGGCACACAGAAGAAAGCGAGTTTGACGAGTTCTGTTAGTACGGTTTCGAGTGAGGACCTTGAAAATCGTGCTGTTCCTTCAGTGATCAATATTCTTCAAGGCCAAGCTGGTGGTTTAAATATCCAGCAGACCGATGGCAATCCCGGCTATGGTTCAACTTCAGTGGATATTCGTGGCAATAGCACTTTGTCGAATAATCCGGTTCTTTATATTGTTGATGGTATTGCTGTGAACAATATTAATTACCTCAATCCAAATGATATCGCGTCTGTCAGTATTTTGAAAGATGCTTCGGCGACGGCTATTTATGGGGCCCGGGCTTCGGGCGGGGTACTTTTGGTAACAACTAAGAAGGGCAAAAAAAATAGTAAACCAAATGTACAATATAGCGCGATGTTGGGGGCACAACGTCCGGTGAGACTTCCTAAATTTGTAGATGCGCCGCAATTTGTAGATCTGTACAATCAGGCCCAGTTGAACGATAATCCAAATGCTCAGGTTAAATTCGATCCCGAATTAGCTGAAAAGTACAAATCTGGAGCCTTGCCGAGTACAAACTGGATCCCTTATATACTTGACAATCGGGCAATGCAAAACCAGCATAATTTAAGCGTGTCCGGTGGAAGCGAAAATGTAGATTATTTCGTTTCGGGAGGCTACCTAAACCAGGGCGGATTAATTAAAAATGTGGAGTACAAAAGATATAATACGCGGGGTAATGTAAATGTTCAGGTATCGAAAAGGTTGAAACTTGGTGTTAATACAGTGCTGACCAAGGAAGATAAGCAACAGCCTGCTTATGGCATAAGCAATGCACTACAATGGTCCTATATTGTTCCTGTAACCGAATATCCGTATACAAAAGGAGGAAATGACAGAAGTTACCGTGGGGGTGCTCAGCCGAATGATATCATGACAAAGGGCGGGGTCAGTAATGAAAATCTTAACACCATAAATACGAATTTTCTTGCTGAATTTAAAATTCTGGATAATTTGGTACTGAACGGGACATATAGTTATAACTATACCAATAGTTTTACTTCGGCATTTTTTAGCAGATATCCGCTTTATAATGATAATGAACAGATCGTAGTGTATGTGAATGATCCCAATAGTGCGAGTAAAGTAAATTATGCGCAAAGCCATCCCACTGGAATAATTACATTAAACTATAATAAGACCTTGGGTGACCACGCGTTAAAAGTTTTACTGGGATATTCTCAGGAATCCGATCGCTATGATTACAACGCTATTACACGTTATGATTTCTTAAACAATTCCTTGGATCAGATTGATGCAGGATCATCGGATCCAACCTTGACCAATGTGTCCGGAAATGCAACATCTTACGCTGTTAGATCTTGGTTTGGCCGGGTAAATTATGATTATAGAGGGCGTTACTTATTGGAGGCAAATGCCAGATATGACGGTACCTCGGTTTTTCAGAATAAAAAATATGGCTTTTTCCCATCGGTTTCTGCTGGCTGGATTATTTCAGAGGAGAACTTTTTAAAACCTATCACGAATGTTTTAAATTTCGTTAAACTCAGGGCATCTTATGGCCAGGTCGGCAATCAAAATGCAAGCGGATTATACCCTTGGGCGAATACCATTGGACAGGATCGATATATTCTGAATAAAAATAGCACCACGACCACCTATTATAATAATTCGCCGAATCCAGATTTGACCTGGGAGGTCAAAACTACTGCAAATGTTGGGTTGGATTTCACATTTCTAAATCATATTGATGTGAACGTGGACTTATTCAGAGAACGAACATCAGGAATTCTACGATCGCCCGTTGTGCCAAGTACTTATGGGATTGGAGCACCTCAGCAAAATGTCGGAAAGTTACAGAATCAGGGTTTTGAGGTAAATATCGCCTACAAGAACCATGTCAATGATTTTCATTATCATGCTTCCGTTAATTTCTCTGATAATCGTAACAAAATCCTTGATTTAGGGGGAACCGGCCCCAGTTACGGCGATAACCCGCTTATCGTGGGACAATCGAGATGGATCTGGTATGGCCTGAAAGCAGAGGGGCTTTTTCAATCAGTAGACGAGATAGCGAATCATGCAACCCAGACCCCAAGAAATATCCCCGGGGATATCAAATTCAGGGATGTCAATGGGGATGGCAAGATTACGCCTGATGATCGCGTGATTTTGGGACAGGCAACTCCTCGGTATCGTTATGGAATTAATTTGGGTGGATCCTACCGTGGATTTGATATCGGAATTTTATTGCAGGGGGTTATGAGCAACCTTGCCCGTGTCAGCGGTGGAGCTCAAGTGCCCTTTTTTTATAATGGTGATGGAAATATGCTGGAATCGCAGTTAGATTATTGGTCACCGACTAATCCGGATGCACGTTATCCCATATTGCGTACAGATCAGTCCATTAATAACAGTCAGTTTTCGAGTTGGTGGTTGTTTAATGCTTCTTATCTGCGTGTTAAAAATATTCAATTGGGCTATACGATGAATAGCAAAATTGTAAACAAGCTCGGTCTTTCCTCTTTGCGATTTTTTGCATCGGCGGACAATCTATTCGTTTTTACAAACAAAGATTTTCCAAAAAGTTTGGATCCTGAGATCTCGAATTATGGTGATGGATCCAATTATCCACAGGTTAGAAATCTGAGTCTGGGTCTAAATCTATCGTTTTAAAAGAAGGGAAAGTTGATTTTTAGAAATATAAAATAATGAGCAATCAAATGATAAAGTTAACACAATTATTAGGTGCCATGGCGCTCTGTATCATGACAGGAGCTTGTCACAAAAATATGTTGGATCATGTTCCGCTGAATCAGATCACAGATGAAACGTACTGGCAGTCTTCGGAGGATGCAGTGATGTTTGCAACTCGAATGTATACCTTTATGCCCCAGGATAATTTTGTATATTATGAGGGAATGAGCGATAACGGTATTAGCAATGATCCGACAACAAAACGCTTTGGCAATAGCACCCAAGATCCGACCATCAGTGGAAAAGAATGGAATTATTCTCCCATGCGACAAGCATTCAGTTTTTTTGAGCACGTAGACCAGGTTCCGGGCATGGAGGTCAATCTGAAAAAAAGATTGATTGCAGAAGTCAAATTTGTCTTAGCATACCGCTATTTTATGATGACTACGCTCTATGGGGATATTCCTTTTGTTAATAGTCTGATTAAAGATCCAAATGAAGCAGATCTACCCAAAACTGCTAAATCGGAGATTATAAAAAATGTTATTCAATGGCTGGACGAAGCCACGGCAGATTTACCTCAGTCTTATACAGGTGCAGACTTGGGGAGGGCGACCAAAGGTGCGGCAATGGCCCTTAAAGTTAGGGTATGTCTTTATAATGAACAGTTTAGTCAAGCGGCAGCTACTGCCAGAGAACTAATGGCGATGAAGACTTATAGTCTTTATCCGAATTATTATAATTTTTTTCAAAAGGACGGTGATTATTCGGCAGAGGATATTTGGTCCTTTGGGTATACTTTGTCCGTTAAGCAGAACAGCCTGAGAGATATTCTGGGATCTCAGGCTTTGATGAACGGTCGTAATATTCTTGGGCCTACGGCCGAATTGGTAGACGATTACGAAAGTAAAAATGGATATTATCCTTTCACGAAGGATCCTGGTTATAAGTCAACAGATCCCTTTGGCAATAGGGATCCCAGGCTAAGGGGGACGATATTGTGTCCAGGGGACATTTTCCCTTATCCTTTTTTTTCCAATATAAATCAGTATGACCCATTTAATAATGCTGGTGACAGAATCGGTGGTGACCTTGGCTCACGGACAGGTTTTTCATGGGCCAAAAATGTAGACAGATATGATTATGTAAGATCCGGAACAAACAATTGGAAAGCTTTTCGTTATGCTGAGGTTTTATTGAATTATGCTGAAGCACAAAATGAGTTATCAGGACCTTCAAATGAGGTTCTCGCTTCCTTAAACCAAATTCGGACGAGAGCAAATATGCCATCTGTCGAGCAGACTTTTGCATTGAATGGCTGGGCAATGAATCAATCTGGTTTACGTACTTTTATCAGACATGAACGAAGGATAGAATTAGCAGGGGAGGGACTTCGGTATTTTGATATACTGCGCTGGAAAATCGGAGAACAGGTTCTGCAAGGGCCTATATATACAGTTCATGCTCCGGATGGCATTGCCTCTATAAGTACAGAAAATGGCCATAAAAATAAATATTTGAAAACTGTAGTTGACACACGGTATTTTAATAATCCAAAATTTTACGTCTGGCCGATACCTCAATCTGCAATTGATGCTTCTAAAGGGGTATTGGTTCAGAACCCGCTATGGAAATAAAGGTAATGGTAAAAGGTGAAAACGAAAATTCCCGAGACGCTTTGCGATCGGGAATTTTTGCTGTTTTATATAGCGGGGAATCGTCTATTTCTACCTTCTTTCTTGGTAAACACCGATCTCATTTACCACCGCATTATCCTTCTCGGGATGGATATTGAAGCGTAATTTTTCTCCAAGGACTTCGTCAAAACGAAAGATCTTAATTCGGCCTTGTTGCACCGGTGTGGCTGAAATGGAATGCCATTTGCCACCTTTGAGGTAAGATAAACTATAGTGCGATGGGTTGTCTTTACCTTCCGTGATAACCACGCTATTGAAAGCTTTGCTACGCTCAAAATCCAATTCATACCATACTTCTTTTTTAGCCTGTGGATTGGATACCCAGGCGCTACCAAAATTATCATCATTGGCAAAATCCATAATATTCATATCCTCACCCCAGCTGCTGTAAGAAGCGACTTGTTTGGCAATATTGTGATCGACAATTGGAGCCTGATAGCTTGGTAAGGTGCTGTAATTAGGTTTGTTTTTGTACAATGTACCGATGGTTTTTAAGGCTTCAAGTGCGTTTTGATCCATTAAACCATCACTATTGGGAGCTACATTGAGCATAAAGTTGCAATAGGCATTGTTGTAGGGGATAACGAATTTTTCCACAAGTTCTTTCACATCCTTTACTGGAGCGGTTGGAAATGATGTTTTCCAGAACCAATTTTGCTGTAGGGGCAAACAGGCCATGGCGGGCAGCTTATTATGTTCTTTGGAGATAAATTGTCCCGCACCCTGCTCATAGGATTTGATGTCGGTATAAAATAATGCATCCCCCGGATATTTAGCCGAATTGAGATCCATCAATAGGCATTTGGGCTGTAATGATTTGACTAAATAATAAATATCATCGAAAGGAACATCATCGTACGAAATGCGCGACCAAGGTGCATCCCAACCATCGATAACCAAAGCATCGATCTCGCCATATTGTGTCAATAATTCTGTGAGCTGATCCTTAATCAACTGGATATGGGCTTTGGTGATCGTCTTTGGGCGTATTCCCTGATGCATGTCCAGAATGGAATAATAAAGCATCACGCGCAGGCCATTTTTACGGAAGGCATCGGTAAACTCCTTCACCACATCGCGGTGTAAAGGGGTGTTCATAACGTTATAATCCGTGGTTTTGGTGGCCCAGATCGGGAAACCGCTATGATGTTTGGTGGTGAGACAGCCATAGGTCATATTGGCCGATTTAGCTGCCTTGGCCCATTGATCTGCATTGAGTTTCGGTGATTTGAACAGTTCCAAAGGAGCATTGGGATCAGACCAGTCCTGTTCCATAAAGGTAGGCATGCCATAGTGAATAAACATTCCAAATCCTAAGTTAACAAAATCGAGCTGGCTCTGCTCAAGAACTTTTTTCGAAAAACTGGACTGTGCGAATAGTGTATTACCCAACAAAAGGTAAAATAGGCTGTAAAGTAGTGTTTGTGAAGTTTTGGACATAATTTGCTAATTTGTTATACTATAAAAGTACAGTTAATCGGGGTATCATCGGCCTAACGAAAGCTTAATGAAAGCCTAATAAAAACCTAATAGGTATCTTGAATCGGTAAATAGATGCTATTTTTAAACTATGAATAGCCTCAATAGAAATATATATCCTTGGGCATTTGGGACAAGTTTCTTGATCTTAACGGCCCTAATCGGCTTTTTGATTTTCAATACCTATCAACTTGAAGATAAAAACTATCAGATTGGACAGCTCAATCTGATCCAAAATGAATATGGTACAGCCATTATGGATGATAAGATCTTTCCCGGGGGGGATGCTGTATTTCAGGCGGAACTGGTTCCGTATCTGCAGACCTGGTTTAGGAAAGTCATGGCCCATTCGCCAGATGCACAACAGTACGGCAAGCAACGGATGGAACAATTTCTCGCTAGCATGCGTAAAAAACAGTCGCTGGACAGCCTCTTTTATCGGATCGTTCAGCAGCAGCAGCTCGATACAGCACTGGTTTATTTGTTTCATTTTGATGAGCTAGAACTCTACAATCCAATAGACAGTACCTGGAAGGTGTTTTATAAAAGTAAGAATGCTAATTATATGTCGGCCATCAGTGGCTCACTCAAACAGGGATCGCTCAACAATCGAGTATTCCAGTTGGCCGTCAGCGACAGAGCTCCGATTCCTTACCGTTTTACTTATAGTCTCTATGTGGATTATGAAAACCGGAACTGGCGGATCATACAACAAATGGCGCCCGTATTTTTACTTTCCTTGGCTTGTATAGCTCTTATTGTGCTGCTGAGCTACAGAACCTACAGAAATTGGGTCAATCAACGTAAACTTGTCGATCTGAAAACAAGTTTCCTGAATCATATGCGGCATGAATTCAATACACCATTGACAACAATCTTGGTCAGCGCGCATAGCCTGATCGATCGGGAGACTGATCCGGACAATAAAGAGGTAGCTCAGTTGGGGCGTGTGGTCGAAAGGCAGGCAAAGCGGCTTAAAGACTATTTTGAACAAGTGATGGGATCTGTTGCTTTGCAGGAGCAGCAGGCCAAAATTGTACAGGTTCCCCTTGACTTATTTACGATGGAGATCTTACACGAACTACGACTGCGTTACCAAGGAGAGATTGAAATTGACTATACGCCACTAGGGGAGGAGCTGTTATTGCAACTGGATGAAGGGTATTATTTTTCAATACTTGACAATCTGATCTCAAACGCCATCAAATTTAATGACCATTCCACCAAGACCATTCGATTGAGCTGGGAGAGGAAAGTTGAACAATATTGCCTGAAGATTGAAGACAATGGGCGGGGAATTGCTCCATCGGATAGGAATGCGCTATTTACGGCCTTCTATCGCGGACAGTCTTCGGGGGGTAAACCCGGACTTGGATTAGGATTATACTATGTAAAATCTTGTTTGGATCGCCTAGGTTGGAAAATCTGTTTGGAAAACAGGCCCGGGGGCGGTACTATTTTTTATATTTACATTGACAATGGGGATTTCAATAGCAAAAAAAAGGATTGATATCCTGCTAATCGAGGACGAACCTGATCTGGGCGAGGTTTTCTCACGCTATCTCCGCTACAAGGGATTTAGTGTGGTGTGGGCTTGCACAATGAAAACCGGACTGGAAGCCTTTGAGGAGCACGTGGCTAAATTGCTGATTATAGATGTGCAGCTACCGGACGGAAATGGTTTTGATCTCGCTCAGGATATTGTGCAACTGAAGAAGGGACAGCCGATTTTCTTTTTGACAGCCTTGCACGAACGAACTTCACGCCTCCAAGGACTGTCCCTGGGGGCGGTGGATTACATCGCTAAACCCTTTGATATGGATGAAATATTGCTTAAAATTCGCAATTTATTGGCCGTAGCTGCGGCTCCTGTACCGGATGATGTTTCTGAGACCGGACTGCGGATAGGTCAGCTGTGGCTCGATATGGAGCGTTATAGCTTGTCGGATAGCGAAGGAAAAGCACAAAAGCTGACCATCCGCGAAGCTGAACTGCTTCGCCATCTGATCTTACATAAAAATCTGTTGGTCAACAAAAAGGATCTTCTTTTGTTATTCTGGGGGAATACAGATTTTTTTAATGGCAAAAGCCTGGAGGTTTTTATTTCGCGTATTCGTAAATTGCTGCAGGTCGATAAGATGCTACATATCGAGAGTATCTATGGTGCCGGTTATATTTTACATGAAAATAAGTAGGTTTGACAATAATGATATGATGTACGCAAATATCCTCAACAATGTTTCCAAGTGTATAATACTTACAGAAGAAGAGATAACACAATTTACTGATTTGTTGACTACACGCAAAGTCCCCAAGAAAACCATGCTGCTGCAGGAGGGGGAGATCTGCCAGTTTGAAGGATATCTCCAGAAAGGCTGCGTTCGGATCTATTATCTTGATGAAAACGGTTTTGAGGTAACCTTGGCCTTTGCAGTCGAAGATTGGTGGATCAGTGATATCGCCTCCTTTCATTACCAAATACCGTCGAGTTTGTATATGGAAACATTGGAAGAATGTGAACTCCTTATGTTGACTCCGGAGACTAAAGAAAAACTGCTAGATACTATTCCAAAGTTTGAACGCGTCTTTCGTATGCTGGTACAGCGTAGGCTTGCTGTGCTACAAAATAGGCTGATCCACACCATGGCCAAACCGGCCACTGAACGCTATCTTGAATTTATCGACTTATATCCGACGATATCACAACGGGTGCCACAATATTATATCGCATCTTATCTCGGTGTTTCACCCGAGTTTGTCAGTATCATAAGGAAAAGACTTGCCACAGGTAAGTAAGATGTGCATGGTGTCTTTTTTGATGATTAAAAGTATGGGAAGCACCACTTCGGCCTGTATTGGAAAGAGGAGGTCCATACAACAATCCGAAATAATGGTGGGCTGAAAATCTTTGTCGGCAGCTTGGCGCAAGGTCGAGAGCACAATATTTTTTAAATGAGCTTTTGGGAACATATCATCTGAGCCGTATGGAAAATGAAAATTCAAAAAAGCAAACAATATTTGTTATCTTGGGAATAGGTTCCGCTTTTAGTACGAGGACGGCTTATTGCTATATGAATTGATAAAATTGAATATGATCAATATGGAGGAAAAAGATTTTGGAAAGGCTTTTTTATATTCCTGTTATGTGGATAAGGCTTTTGGTCATGAACAGTTTATCCCTGAACATGCGGTGCTGTTCCAGCTATCCGGTGAGACACATTTTGACCATGAAAAGGGAAAGCTGGTGACAAAGGAAGGGCAGATATTGGTCGCCCGGAGAAATCAACTGGCAAAGGCGTTCAAACACCCTTCGAAAAATTCCGCTTATCAGTCTATCTCCATCATGCTCCATGCAGACCGGCTCAAGAAATATGCCCTGGACCATCAGCTCTCTTCAGATAAGAAACAGCAGTCGGATACGAATATTCTTCTGGAGGGTGATGTCTTTATCAAAAGTTATTTTGAATCATTGGCGCCTTATGCGGAGGCTTCGGACCGTGTCAGCCCTCAGATGGAAACCATCAAGATCTACGAACTGATCACCTTGTTACTGGAAAGATATCCATTCCTAAAAGACCTGTTGTTTGATTTTTCCGAACCGTTTAAGATTGACCTGGAGGAATTTATGTTGAAAAATTATAAGTATAATGTTCCTTTGGAGAATTTTGCTAAATTATCCGGTCGTAGCCTAGCAAGCTTTAAACGCGATTTTGAAAAGATATTCCGCACCTCGCCCCGCAAATGGCTACAGGAAAAACGTCTTTCGGAGGCATACTATCTGATTGAGAATAAGCGGAAAAGACCTGTGGACATTTACCTCGATCTTGGTTTTGAAAACCTCTCCCATTTTTACGCTTCCTTTAAAGAGAAATTTGGAATAACACCAGCAACAATTAATTCAATCGCTTAATCAGTTTTTCCACCAGTAGCTGTGGCCACTGTCGGTATCATCCAGATCAACTACTTCACCGATGCGTGGGGTAAGCAGGGTTTGTTGCTGTATTGATGCTTCTTTGGAAATACGCTCTAAGGGTTCGTACCAGGCATGATTGGCTAGGACAAATTTGGAGGAGTGCACGGGTAATAACTTGGCTGCCTGTAGATCTTTTGCCGCCTGCACCACTTCTTCGGGCATCATGTGGATGTATTTCCAACTCATGTCATATTGTCCATTTTCGAGGATGGCCAAATCAAATGGGCCAAGTTTATCACCGATTTCTTTAAAATGGGTATCATAGCCACTGTCTCCGCCCAGATACAGTTTCAGGCTCGGCGTCTCCAAGGCATAGGAGGCCCAAAGTGTATTGGCCGACCAAATGCTACGACCTGAAAAGTGTCTTGCAGGGGTGACCGTTACATGAAATCCATTCCCTAGATCCACATGATCCCACCAATCTTTTTCGATAATCTGACCCTTGCTGTAGCCCCAATATTCCAGATGTTCACCTACGCCAAGTCCCACGATTATTTTGCCGACTCGGGGTTGCAGTGCTTTGAGCGTTTTGTAATCCATATGATCGTAATGATCATGGGAAATAAATAGATAATCGATGGCCGGAAGCGCATCCGCTGTGGTTACATCAGCGCCCGCAAAGGCTTTGCCACTGCCCGGTATAGGCGAGATGCTGCCGCTTAGTACCGGATCGACAAGGATAGTTTTTCCGTCTGCACGCAAAAGATAGGAGGAGTGCCCCAGCCAAACCAAACCATGGGATCTGGTAAAAAGACTGTCCCAATTGACTGGAACCGAAGGTATCTTATGTTTGGGGCTAGTCTCACCTGATTTTTTGAAGAAATAATCGGAAAGGGCTACCGTCCAGCTTTGTGTCAGCTGTGGTGTTGGGCTGCTGTTGCGAAATTTTCCATCCTTGAATTGCTTCGATTGTTCGATACGTTTAAGTCTTTCGCCTGAGGGTCTTTTACCAAATTGGGGATGCATCATATAGCCGGTGATTAATCCGATGAGAACAACAAGCGTTAGGGCTGACCATTTCAAAAATCGGAAGAAGCCTGCGGCTTTGTGCTTTGTTTTCATCTTTACTTGTTTTTAACAATACAAAAATAAGTAGCCCGGTAATCTTTTGTTTTTGTGTAAAGCTCAATTTTAATGTGCTGTACGGCTCATGGTCCTCCGTATGCGTTTACTGCATTGTTCAAGATAAAGTTACCGTAGATCTATTCAGCTGGTTACAGAAGTTGATTAACGACAGCTAATATTTTTTTCCCATCCAGTAGCTTTATCCGTGTTAATCATGTATCAGTTTTATTAGGTTTAAAATAAAAGCCTTTGCGATTTGATCGCAAGGCTTTCTATAAAAGTTGAGCCAACTTAAAAAACTATTTTGTTGACAATAAAAGCTATTGGTCTACAGATTTTAGCTGATCAGGATAGGGAACCTGTTGTCCAGTAGCCTTGTAAGTCGGCAGCTGTGCCTTCCATATCCGAAGTTGATCGGAAAGTAACTTGCTGAGTGCTTTTGTTTTCTCCTTCATTCGGGGAGCGAGGTTGTTGCGTTCACCGATATCCTCCTTCAGATTGTAGAGCTCTAATTTCCCCTGTTTCATATTATAAAGCAACTTGTAGTCGCCTTGGCGTAGCGCCGAAAAGAAATTGATACCCGGACCATCCGGAACAGTCCATTTATTGGGTATATTCCAGATAAGGGGACGGTTATTCCATCGGTCGTCATTCTTGCCTGCTAGCAGACTCGTCAGATCCTTGCCATCCGGCTCGCGCTGTACGAGTTGATAATCCTTTATTTTTGCCATATGGAGAATCGTTGGAAATAGGTCTTCTACCATAACGGGTGTAGGATTACTGCTCGGCTCATGCCTGCTGGCTTGTTTTATCAGCAGTGGAATACGTATGCCCCCTTCGTAAAGAGAACCTTTGCCCGCTTTGAGCGGCAGATTCTGTGTATGGACTTCTCCCGAACGCTGGGGGCTGAGACTGAGCCCGCCATTATCGCTCAAAAAGATAATAACCGTATTGTCGTAAATGCCTTTGTCTTTTAGAAACTGGACAATATCGCCCATACTTTTGTCATAGCCTTCCACCAAAGAGGCATAAGCTGCTTCAGTAGAGTCCAGACCCCGGTCGAGGTAGCGCTGTACAAAACGCGGATCGGGCTGAATTGGGACATGAACAGCATAATTGGAAAAATGGAGGAAAAAGGGTTCCTTGCGACGAATAGGTTCCTCAAGTGCTTTCAGTGCTTCCTGCGTCAGTGCCTCCGTCAGAAAAGTGGATGACCCATGGTATTCCATCAGGTCCGGTACAGCCTGATAACTGGTTTTGCTCGGAAGGTTGCCATAGTTCTGTTCGCCATAGTAATTTTGTGGATGTCCCGCCGAATGGCCGGCCACATTGACCATAAAACCCAAATTAAGCGGACTGGCGCCAGGTGTGCCGGCGGATCCCCAATGGGCCTTACCGATATGGACGGTGTAGTAACCGTTAGACTTAAGGATGCTGGGAAATGGTGTCGCATATATGGTATGAGGAATATTTGGTACCGGACTCAATCCATTGATGTTCCAGTCAGGTGGATTAAGGATCTCATCGTTGCTGTCGGTAGCTGTATTGGCTTTCGGATGTGTCCAATTGGTTACCCGGTGATGTGCTGCATTTAACCCTGTGAGAAAGCTCACCCGCGAGGGCGTGCATACCGGCGTAGCATAAGCATTGGTAAACTTGACGGCATCTTTGGCCAACGATTCGATGTGTGGTGTATGAAACTTCTCGTTAATAGCTGTTTTGGTGGAATAGAATTGTTCGGACATGTCCTGCCAGCCCAGGTCATCCACAAAAAATACCACAATATTGGGGCGTTCATTCGTATTGAGATCCTGTGACTGATTGGCCGACTGTGCCAGGCATCTTAGTCCCACACTGCTAAATAACAGCAATAAAATCAGGTTGCTGTTGTTTTTAAAGGATATCATAGC
The DNA here is from genome assembly GCF_002484085.1 of Sphingobacterium sp. UBA7625. Lineage (NCBI taxonomy): Bacteria > Pseudomonadati > Bacteroidota > Sphingobacteriia > Sphingobacteriales > Sphingobacteriaceae > Sphingobacterium > Sphingobacterium sp. UBA7625. The sequence continues at coordinate 217,628 of NZ_DLJD01000028.1, read as the reverse complement.
GAAAGATGAAATGGTTTGCCATCGATGGTGTTATTCGAAATTTCATCGTGAACGACGCGCTCGAAGAATAAAGGTTTTTTATTCCAGTGGAATGCCGGATACGCCCTGTTTGTTCTGATTCGATTGTTGCGAAAAACTAGACCATCCACGGATTTCGCATAGAGTATGGGTTTATCAAAGGTCTCAAAAAGATTATCTTCGATGACTATACCGCTATGAAAATACTTTTGTTGATTTTTGAGGTCAGGAATTTCAGGATAGACCGAGATAATCGCATTGGTAAACTGAAACATATTGGTCAGCGCATTGATAAATGTATTGTGCCGGATCACAATATCATGACAGCTGCCGGTCTCATACCAGCCGTTGGCATCGCCGCAGAGTAGGATTGCAGTGCCCGAGGTATGGTCAAAAAGATTCCCTTCGACCAGGGTTTTTCTCGGTGTACTGAACAAAGCACCGCGTGCACGATTGTGACGAATGGTATTGTCGCTGAAAACAACGCGAGGTGTCCAGGTGAGGTTTTCAATACCGATCGCTGTTTTCGCAGGATCTATTTCCGGATCGAGCGCCTGTTTGAACGTAATCTTAAATTCACGGACCGGATCATCCTCTTTGTTGCGCAATATCTGAATGGATTGAATCTGGTTTTTCTGGTTCCAAAGTTCCATCGTCCCTGATCGGATAAACTGCACCGTGTCTCCGGCATCACCCCAGTCAAATCCGTAGGATTGGTCATGCATATAACGGCCCACCAGTGTTTTATTGTCCAGTCTTGTCGTGATGTTGAGATAAGTGCCGTGGATGTTAATGGCATCGTCCATCATATTTTCGTATAGCCCATTTTTAGAGACAATAACACCTTTACAACCTGAAAAATGGGTCGCATCAGCTTGCGCTGTAAAATATCGGGGATCTTGATCACCGCGCAGTGCCACTTGAAATCCTTCGAGGCTGATGTTTTCGGTGAGCTGTGCCAATAAACCCATACCTTCGGCATAATGCACGCTAATATGTTCGAGTCGTATGTCTTTGCCTTTATGGACAAAAACACCTGGGCTGGGGCGATGTCCTGCACGCATGGCCACGACGGTGCCCGGAATAAGCTTTGGATTTTTCCATTGCTCGGCTTGGATAATACCCGGCGAAAGCTCGGTTACTCTTTTTGTTCCTACCCCAATATCACTGGTATTGTAAACGATGCGTTTGGTTTTTTCCTCAAAGGCGATTCCGGATGTTGGACGCATGGCCCAACCTTCGCCGGTATTGTAAAATACACTGTCTTTGATTGTGTAAGTCACCCAGGGAGCTGTCTTGTAAACGATCGTGCCATTGATCGTGTCATTCTTCAGGATCTGGACCTGACAGATCTGTGGGCGTTCAAAATCTATATGGATATTTTTAAGGGTCAGATTTTTATTTTCGATCAATGCAATCGGCAACATCCGGCCATGATAAATGAAATCTGAGCCCTGGCCATCGATCGTGAGGTTGCTGCATTGTTCGAATGCGATACCTATTGTTTTGGGATTGTCCTGATCGTGGTTGGAAATATAGTATGTTCGTGATAATGCGCCCTCGGGATAAAAGTCATAGCGTCCTTTTTTGAATTTTAAAACTAGAGACTGATTTCTATTGGCCTTTCTGAGAATTGTATGAAGGACTTTATTGATTGTAACAGCGCTATTGGTCCCGGTATTGGGAAGCACACCGTAATCGGAAAGATAAACGATTTTGGGGGCTTGTGAAGCAATGCTGTTCAGGTAAAAGCATGTTGCCAGTAAAGTAATCAGTGTCGATCGTACCCAGCACGTATGTAATTTCATATTGATTGATGGTTTATGCGCTATTGTAGCCAATTGGATGAATGCTTGCCGAATATAGGCATTATCCCTTAACATCCCAATTCTACTTCGGTCCGTAGCGATATTTTTACCCGAACGGAAGCAACACAGGTAACCATCATATGTCGTTGTTGATCGCGAAAAACAGGCTGTTTTGACGAGCTGTTAATAGTTGGATAAATGTTCGGTTTCTCTCTAAAATTTTATATTTTTGAGATCAGGCTAAATCTAAATTGTGAAGGGAACGGTATGTCTTTTATCATCATAGTGAACTTTCGCAAAAAAAGCGAGTTCATTGATTGGCCGCGTTCGATCTGCATAGACCGCCTGGAGGATCATGCTGATGGTAGTATTAAACAAGTAAAACAAACGGGCCTCCTGAAAGGACCTAAATAATGGATACGGAGGGAATAAATGTGGTCAAAAAAAATTATCTTTAAGGGCGAAACGGATGTTTGGCCCTTAAACCATTAATCACTTAATAATTCTAGAATGCTAAATAAGAATATCAATCTGAAACATAAAACCTTTCTACGGACAGTCTGTTGTTTTTCTTTTTTGTCTATCTTTTTGCTAAAAGGTTTTTCCCAGTCCCAAAAACAAAAAGATTTTGTGGATTATGTCAATCCATATATGGGTAATATCAGTCATTTACTGGTGCCAACTTACCCGACTGTCCATCTGCCTAACAGTATCTTGCGGGTCTATCCCGAAAGGGACGATTTTACCTCGGATCGTCTGTATGGCCTTCCACTTATTGTTACGAGCCATCGTGGATCGTCGGCTTTTAATCTGAGCCCAATGCTGCAGTTGCCCAAGGAGCTTAAACCTGTGCAGTTGTACAGTTATGATCAGGAGGAGATTAAGCCTTATCGTTATTCAGTTGTTTTAGATCAGGAAGATATTAAAGTAGATTATGCGCTGTCTCATCAGTCGGGCATGTACACGTTTGCTTTTCCGAGCACAGCGACAACATACCTGCAGTTCAATTCACGCGACGGGGAATTGAACTGGGATGGACAAGCTCTTTCAGGCAGTCAGGAAATTGGCAATGGCACACGTGTGTATATCTATGCCGTTCCTGATATTCAACCAACTGGAGTTAGTAAACTGCAGGGTCAGCAATTAGAAAAAGGTATGGACGCAAAGGGCAGAAATGCTTGTCTTGTCCTGCAATTTGACAAGGCAGGAGCGAATTTAAAAATCAAGTACGGCGTTTCCTTTATTGACGCAGTACAGGCTAAAGCAAATCTGAACCGTGAAATTGCTGATTTTGATCAAAAGAAACTAGCAGAAAATGGCCGTAAAATCTGGAATCAAGCACTCGGAAAGATTGCTGTGGAAGGCGACAGTGAATCGGACAAAAATGTCTTCTATACCTCTTTGTACCGCACTTATGAGCGGCCGGTCAACATTTCTGAAGGGGGGCGTTATTTTAGTGCATTTGACGGCAAAGTACATTCGGATGAAGGTAAACCTTTTTTTACAGATGACTGGATATGGGATTCTTATCGCGCCCATCACCCCCTACGCGTTCTTCTGGACCCAGCGTCAGAATCGAATATTCTCCATTCCTTTGTGCGGATGTCGGAGCAGATGGACAGGCCTTGGCTGCCGACTTTTCCAGAGATCACAGGAGATAGCCGCAGAATGAATTCCAACCATGGCGTAGCAACTTTACTGGATGCCTATCGGAAAGGGATTCGTGGTTTTGATATTCAGAAAGCATATCTGGCTGCAAAAGGAGCGATTACCGAAAAAACGTTGGCGCCATGGTCGGGCAAGCCTGCAGGAAAAATGGATGAATTTTTCAAAGAAAAGGGCTATATTCCGGCTTTGCACCCGGGCGAACAGGAAATTTACCCAGAAGTACATGGCTTTGAAAAACGTCAGCCTGTAGCGGTTACCCTCGGCACTTCTTATGACTTGTGGTGTCTCGCGCAACTGGCGAACGAATTGGGTATAAAAGCGGATTATGATCTGTTTATGAAGCAGTCTTTCAATTACCGAAATCTGTTTAATCAACAGACCAAATTTTTCCACCCCAAAGATGAAAAAGGTAATTTTATCATGCCTTTTGACTATGTCTTCGCCGGAGGACAAGGAGCCAGGGGGTATTATGGTGAAAATAATGCTTGGATCTACCGCTGGGATGTACAGCACAATATCCCGGATCTGATTAAATTAATGGGTGGCAATCAGCTGTTTGTCCAGTATCTGGATGAAATGTTCCAACAGCCGCTGGGACGGTCCAAATTTGATTTCTATGCACAACTACCGGATCATACGGGGAATGTCGGTCAGTTTTCGATGGCCAATGAGCCGGCCCTTCATATTCCATACCTCTATAATTATGCGGGACAACCCTGGATGACACAAAAGCGTATCCACAAACTAATTGGCGAGTGGTTTAGAAACGACCTGATGGGGGTACCGGGTGATGAGGATGGTGGTGGTATGTCTGCTTTTGTTGTTTTTTCACAGATAGGTTTTTATCCTGTTACACCCGGACTGGCGTCCTATAGCATTGGATCGCCATTTTTCAGGAAAACAACGTTAAGCCTGCCGAACGGAAAATCTTTTGTGATCATCGGAAAAAATGCGTCAGCAAAAAATAAGTATATCCAATCGGCTACGTTAAACGGAAAACCATTGAATAGTACACAGCTAAACCATGCGGATATCCTGAACGGTGGTACGCTCGAGTTTGTAATGGGCGACAAAGCGAACAGAAACTGGGCAAATTAATCCTGATCGAAAGAAATAGAGAAGGTATTACTATAATTTAAAAAACTGGTATAGACCGTTGGAAGTGCTTCCAACGGTTTTTTTATTTATCTATTATTGGTTTCGGAGACAGATCATAGGCTCTCTATTGTGACCATTGTTGACAAGTCGGTCCTACAATGATAAAGATTTGCGAAAGAATGCACTTAACAGAAACATAATACTAAACACACACTGCCCACATATTTCTTTAAGAATTTAGTACCGGAAGCATAATGTCCTGTAATTGGCCTGGAAATGCTTCCTTGCCATTGTGACCGATGAAAGGAATGTTCCTTTGCCGGTCATACAGAGAAAAAGAACTAGGATCGAAAATTTTGACCAGGGGTGAATTATACGAACTTATCAGACCGCGAATTATTGGAAAGCTGTTGTCAGGATGACGACTTGAAAGCTTATAATGAGCTTGTGGCCCGTTATTCCCCAAAATTGTATGCAACATGTCACTTGTATCTCAATGATGCCTTTCTTGCTGAAGAAATTGCACTAGATATCCTGTTCTGGCTCTGGAAAAAACGCCAGGAGTTTAGTATTCCTGATAATCTAAATAATTACCTCCATCGAGCGGCACACAATGCTGTGATTAGCCAATTGCGCAAACAGCGCCGCAATATTGTGGAAACAGTGGCGGATTATGCCGAAACTACCGCGGTGGAATACCGCATGGCCGATTATGCAGTGAGCTGTCAGGAGGAAGAAGAACAGTATCAGAAGCTTTTGTCTGGACTCAGTTCCCAGCGTAAAGAGGTTTTTGTACTCAGCCGTGAGCAGGGCTTCAGTTACAAGGAGATTGCACAGAAAACCAACCTATCTATCAACACCATCGAAAATTATATGGTCGCTGCACTAAAACATTTTCGTAAAGGAATCTTATCTCTTCTGCTACTGTTTTTAAATCTATTTTTTTAATTTTTATTTCTCAATATCAGTTAGTTGTGTTTTTTTTGATTGACCGTAGGTGGTACAGTCTCATTTCTGCGCCTTTATATGTGAAGAAGCAAAAAAATGGACGAACAAATAATCACAAATGAACTGTTAAAGCGATATCTACAGGGAAAATGCACTGTTGCAGAACAGCAGCTTATCGCAGATTTTCTGGACGATCCGAACAATTTGATCCTGCTACATCAGATCATGGCTGAACAGACAAACAGTCTTTGGGATTCTTCGGCAGATGTTCCACAGCATGATCGTGGGCAAATTACAGTTTGGCAGCGTCGTCTGCATGAAAGGATGGAAGAGGAGCAATTGATCCCATCGGATAAAACCAAGCCGAACTTACGTAAAAGAGGTATTATCCCAATCCGACAACGGATACAATGGTATGCTGCAGCTATCCTGTTATTTGTTGGACTGGGAGCGTTGCTCTGGTTGTGGATCCCTCAGGGAGCCAAACCGTCAGAGCAACTTGTTCATCAAAAGAACCGTATCACTCCCGGCAGTGACAGAGCTATCTTGAAACTGGCAGATGGATCGACGATCTCTTTATCAGATGCTGCCAAAGGAAGCATTGCAGATCAAGGTGGAGTGAAAGTACAAAAAACAGCCGAAGGTGAAATTGTTTATGCCGCTATAGATAAAAGAGCATCCACACAATCCTATAATAGCATCAACACGCCCAATGGCGGACAATATCGTGTCACACTGCCTGATGGAAGTAGGGCATGGCTCAATGCGGCATCTTCACTGACCTACCCGGTGGAATTTGGAAAAAAAGAACGTCGGGTAAAAATGACCGGCGAAGTCTACTTCGAAATAGCCAAAATCACTAACGAAAATAAGGAACGCGTACCATTTTTTGTCGAGACCGATAAACAGGTGATCCAGGTATTGGGAACCACCTTCAATGTCAACGCTTATGCCGATGAACCTTATGACTGTACAACGCTGTTGGAAGGGAGCATACGCCTCGTTGCCGCACATAGCGGGAAATCAGAATTGCTCAAACCCGGACAGCAGGCATTGGTCGGAAACAATATGCTGCTCTCGGAAGCAGATATACAACAAAACTTAGCCTGGATAAATGGGTATTTTATATTCCGTCGGGAAGACTTAGGCGGTATTCTGCGCAAGATCGCCCGATGGTACGATGTCACGGTGGAATGTCCTCCTGAATTAAGCACAATGAAATTTACGGGAAAGGTATCCCGAAGTCAATCGCTATCGGCGGTAACGGAAATGATCGCTTCCATTAATAAGGTGAAACTGGAGATCAAAGAAAGGAGGATTATCGTGAAGAAATAATTACCCATTACCATGACATTGGATAAAAAATAAGCGGCGATGCTACCAACATCACCGCCCGAAATAGCTAAAGTCATTAAAAAAGATGTGTCGTCAATTTTTAACATTTACTATAACTACAAGACAAAAGTATGAATTTTCATCAAGTCATGCGTGTTATGAAAATCACCATGGTATTATTAACCTGTGTACTAGCACATTTAAGTGCAGCTACATATGGTCAGCGCCTAACTATTAATAAGCAAAAGACCCTTTTGGCTGATCTGATGGAACAGATTAGCGTACAAACGGGGTATGATTTTTTTTATGACGCGGAGATCTTTGATCATGCACCGCGCATCACGATCAATGTGGTGAATGCACCCTTGGAACAGGTGCTGGAACGCTGTTTTGAAAAACTTCCTTTTGCCTATACGGTCAAAAATAGGATTGTAACCATTCGCCGTACAGGACCGGAAGATCCGGTGGACGAAAAAAAGCCTGTTCGTTTGTCCCAGACCACCACGGTCCGTGGCCGGGTACTGGACGGGAGTACAGGACAGCCACTGGTAGGGATTTCCATTAGTGTCAAGAATACCAAAAATTCAACCTCAACAGATGTAAATGGAAATTTTTCCATCGCGATCTCCGGTCAAAATGGGGTGCTTGTCTTTACCTCACTGGGCTACCAGCGGAAAGAACTTAGTGTCACTGCACAGCAAGCTGATATAACCATACGTTTGCAGTCCCTAACGACTGCATTGGAGGAAGTTGAAGTCACGGTACAGGCACGAAAACGCGCAAATACGGAGGCCTCTGTCCTCGAAGAACGCCGCAAAGCATCCATCGTACAGGATGCGATCTCGGCTCAATTGATCGAACGTACCGGTAGTATCACCACAACACAGGCCTTGCAACGTGTGACTGGGGTGACCATAACCGACGATAAATACGTGGCGGTACGTGGACTGGGCGACCGCTCGGTGATCGGACAGTTGAATGGCGTACGGTTGGCATCCTCGGATCCTGACCGCAGTGCTATCCCATTGGATCTTGTTCCGGCGTCTTTATTGGATAATATTACCGTCTATAAGACCGTCACACCGGATAAGCCTGCCGATGCGGCTTCGGGCATCGTCGAACTGAAGACCAAATCGGTGCCAGAAAAGATGACGTTTGAAGTGATCGCGCAGACAGGCTTCAATTCCAATATCGGAGTTGGCGGCAAGTATAACAGTTTCTGGAATAGCGATATGGGCGTATTAGGTACGGCAATCAATAAGAAAGATCTTTCCAAAGACTTTCTGAATCTATCCAAACAATACCCCAATGGCCTCAGTTCGATTCAGCAGCTGATTGCCTCGAGCAATTATAGTCCTGAAGTGCGCCAGGAGGTCAATCGCATCAATGGCATTATGCAGGGATTTGACCCCGTATTGACCTCACAGACCAAACGAGCACCACTCAATCAATTGTATTCCGCTACGTTCGGTAACAGTTACACCCTTTTTGATAAACATAAATTGGGCGTGATTCTCGGCGGAAACTATTACCGACGCACAAGCAATATCTACGACGGAGACCTGACACAATATAGCATTTACCAAGGTGTGGTCACAGGCAGCCCCTATATCTATAGCCAGCGCAAGATCCCTAATTTTACCACCACCAATAATATTGTGATGGGCAAGTATCAGACCTACAAGGAAAATACTGGCGTCGAGACGCTTAATTATGGACTATTGGGTGGTCTGACCTATCGCTTTAACCCTAGACATGAAGTGAGTTTTCAGTATCTGGGCAGTTGGGGCGGGGAGAATAAGGCAACGAACCTGCGTGGCGGATATTACTATGCGGGTTTACCGGGTGAAGTAAACAGTACCACCTACTCGCTAAAGCAAACCTTCCGCACGCTACATACCTTTAATCTACAAGGAGAACACAAATTTTTAACAAGTGCATATTCACCACGGTTGAGCTATAATATGGCGTCATCCAAATCCAACCAGAATGATCCGGATTACCGCTTTGTCAATATGGTGGATTACAAACCGCGCTATGGCGGTGCCATTGAGCGGCCAAGCATTGCCCATCTCCCGAATACGGGGAATGTAGACTATGTTTATACCGAACGCTATTATGCGTTAAGCTCGGGTTATGTCAATGGATTTGGTCCTTTCGGTATTCTTCAGGCTGATCCGAATGGACGGCGCTGGCGGAATCTGGACGAAACCAATTATAATTACAAAGCTGATCTGACGATTCCTTTTAAGTTATTGGGCCATAAACAGGAATTAAAAACAGGATTCAACTACCTGAACCGTGAGCGGAAATTTGGGGAAAACGTACTGTTTCTGCCGGGATCTAATTTTACAAGTTATGGTGCTTATGGTCCTGGTAAATTTTCCTCAATTCCACTGTATGATGTGGAAGGTAATCTGGATCGCCTGGTCAGCAATGAGGTGGTCGGTGTGCGCGTACCCACAGGCGGGGTAGGTGAAGGTGACTTTCCCGTGGGGGGCTTCTTGTACAACATCCAGAAATCACCTAACAATTACACCGGATTTTATGAAACCAATGCGTTCTATGGAATGCTGGACCTGAAACTGACGGATGAACTTCGGGTCGCCGGTGGATTGCGGTTTGAAAATACCAATATCCAGTCCGCGGTGGATACGGCGAATGTATATCTGGATCCATCCCTGACAGCAGCCAACGCAAACGGGACCGTAAACCTGAATCCACAGAATCCAAATTCGGCCTATAAGCAGGGCTACAAACCGTATTATTCAGTCAATGCAACGTATACCCTCAACGATAACATGAACTTTAGGGTTGCATTCAATACCACACTGGCGCGACCTGAACTACGGGAAATTACTAATGTTTACGAATTTGACGCTTTCCAGATGGGCTTGGTCGTCGGAAACAGAAACTTAAAAAACCAGTCGACCAAAAACCTGGATTTTCGCTGGGAATGGTTTCCCAATAGCGGTGAAGTCATTGCTGTTTCGGCCTTTGGGAAAGAAATCAATGATCAGTTGGTGAAGGTGTTCAGCCTACAGACACAGGGACTTGCCGCTACTTTTCCGGAATTTCCGATCATTCAATTTCAGAACGACCCTAACCGGGGCCGGGTCTATGGAATTGAACTGGAACTGGTGAAAAACTTAGGCTCATTCTGGCAACCCGCACAGGATTTCTTCTTGGGGTCGAACCTGTTGCTTGCACAGAGCAATATTAAGAAAACACCGGAACGGCTTGCTGCCAACTGGTCTATCGACCGGAATGCACCGACCAATAGCCCGCTCTTTGAACAGGCTCCCTATAGTATCAATGCCTGGCTGAATTATAACAATAAAAAATGGGGCACGGATATCACAGCGACATACAATACGGTAGGCGAGAGGCTGGTACAGATCAATCTTACCGGAGAGCCGGATCTCTATACGCGGCCATTTTCCATGATGGACCTGGTATTCAGTCAAAAGTTGAATAAGAGGTTGCTCGTTAAAGGTTACGCAAAGAATATCCTGAATCCGGCCATCAAAACGGTTTATGCCAATCCAAATACAGGTGGCAAATGGTATGGACGCGAATACCTCAACCGGAGCTACAAACGCGGTACAGAAATTATGGTTGGATTTACCTATAACATTTTATAAGTATGAAACAGCAAAAAAAAGGAAATAATGGACAGCGCTTGAATGCGATGGGATGGCTATCCCTGCTACAGGTCATACTGCTATTGGTCAGTATTTTTGTCCTCTCCTGTAAACGGGAAAACTTAGATTACACTTTTGACTATAGACCTAATCCAGATGCTGAAAAAGCCTCAAATATACGCTTGGTCAATTTATCCGAGAATGCACAGCTGATTGCTAATGGCGACAGTCTGACAAATTTCTTTGTGCCCCCACAGCGTTCGGGCTATATTCCACCCGAAGAGCTGACGCCACCGGGAACACGTTATTTTCCGAAAGATGGACGCTTGGGGCAGAGCTGGACCGTGCCGCAGGATCTCTTTCAGACCGATGGCACAGTACGTCTTAGGACAACCTTTGTGCCGATACCAAATAAGACCATTGCTTCTCATGATGTCGAATTTACAGTCCACGATTCTTACAACGCTCCGAAGGACTATTACCTGCTGATCAATCACGAAAGCAGGGTGCAGAAACCGGATAGGCTGGTGGAGGTACCACGCAGTGTGACAGCTCCGGCACGTCCGGATCATTTTAAAATTCGGATCATTAATTTCGCCAAGAAGCTGATGCCAACAAGCGCTATGGAAGATATTACGGGACCTATTACATTGGCTTATGCTGATGGAACCCCCGTTGGTAATAGCACAACAAAGATTGCCAGTGATACTTGGTCGGATTATGTGGAACTACCCTATGGTACCTATCAGTTTAAACTGTTGACGGATGACGGCCGGCAGATTCCGGCTGTGGGGCATACTTATTACAATACTATTGACCGCTTCAACTCAACCATGGAGATGGGCGGCGGTGCCATTAGCCGAATGTCTTCTGGCCAGACCTATGCACCGGTTCAGACCTTCCAACCCGGCGGTATCTATACTATTGTCGTCCATCCCAAAGAATTTACCTGGACCACGGGTACTGACGATATCCGCGAACTGCAAAATGGTTTCCAGATTATAGCCGATATCAGCGAACCCCTGAATCGGACCTATGCGCAGATACAGCTTGCCAATGCCATTACAGGACAAGACCTGGTGTTGCAGACTAAGGGCCAGGTTACAGCCGCCACAGGATATGGTAAGGCATCGAACTATCTACGGGTGGTCGGCGGTCAGCAGCATATTGTTATTGAAACAGCTTCAGGACAAGCTTTGGCCGCCATCGATACTGAACTACAGCCCGGACAAAATTACACGGCCTGGCTTTACATGGATCAGGACAAAAAAGCGAAGGCCTTAGTAGCAGCCAATAACTTGGCAGGGACGGTCTATACAGGGAAAGAAGGGGCAGGTAATAATGCAACAATAGACCGGGTCCGGTCCAGCTATATGTTTAATTTCCGTTTCCTGAATTTCTGTGCAGCTTTGCCATATGCCACATTCACCAACGGTGAGGGCCGTCCTTTTGGGACAGGGTCAATGGATAGTGGTGTAAATATGGCTCCTGGAGTTTTAAATATCCTGCAACCTTACACTTCACTGCTCTATAGTGCCTCCAATGATGTCGGTGGCCCTTATCAGCTTATGGCTTACAGTTCGCTACCAACACGTATCCCCGGCGATTGGCTGGAACAGGTCAAACCTCTGTCCAGTATGCAACTTGTAGCAAACCCAAAACTTTATACTGCTGTCGGGCGTAAAGTTCCACTGCATGAACCCGGGGTATACTCCATTGCGGTGATAGGTGATCTGAAAAGCACCTCCGAAACCGGCAATGCGAAATTTATGGTAGTAAAACATACGAAATAATCATTTTTATGAAACACAAGATTTTAAATTGTCCCATTTTTGCAGTTATCGCGTTATCGTTTGTTTTTTGCGTAGCTAGCTGTACAAAAACCGAATATCGTACTGTCGAAGATCCTGCCTATATCCGGGTATTTAATAATTTGACATATACGCTCACCTTGGATAATAAAGAAGAAGCGCAGCCCTTTTTTTGCATGTTTATTGATCCAGAGTTTGATGCATCGGGCAAACCTATTGGCGGATTGGCGATAGGTGATTTTTTGGATAAACGGAATATTTATGCAGCCCCTAATGCCGCACATGCCGGATTGAGTACTTCTAAATACAACCCCGAATACCCGGGTAAAGAACTGGTACCCACAGCACCTATATTGAATGGTTTTGATTTAACAAATTGGGCACAGGTCTCTGCGGGAAAACGTCGTTTTTTATTTATGGCACGCCCTATCAGCACTGTGCCTTTCGCGCAATTGCCCGATGAGCAGCAGCGCAAAGTATTTCTGGATACAATTATTGATCTGTCCTCCCGTGAAGTGTATACTTTACATATACTGCAGAAAGACTTTAAGACGAAGGAAAACGGACTCTATGTACGTCAGGAGACTTTCCATAAACAGAGCTTTTCGGATACCCTGACTTATGTCAATTTTTATAACCTGAGTGCCAAAGGTTTTCTACAGGCGGACCTTTCACAGAAATTGCCCGTACCGGGGACAACAAGGTCCTTGCGTTATGGTATACGTGATACGATGAATATTTTTATCACGCATATTCAGCCAAGTGTGAACGCTGCCGGAGCGACCGTGCAGCAACGTATTCCAAATTTTAGTTATCAATACGCTGGTCAGATATTGCGTAACATTGGTGCCCCTAAAGTGACGCCTTATTATGGTTTCCCGATCTTCTTGCAGGATAAAAATAAGATTTATTCCAATACCTGGCAATATATCCAGTTGTTTGCGCCTTCCATTGATCCGCGTACCGCAGGATCCTATCTCGAACCGCCATCGGTCCCGGGAGGGCTTACGGAACCTGCTGTTAAAGACGGTACTTTCGGCTATATCCTGATGGATCATGCACAATATTCGCCCAGTTATTATCTAAATACTTTTTTTCCCGGTCTAACAGTCAATGTTCATTCTGGAACAGCTAATCCACGAACTTTCGGTGTAGTCAATAGTATTGAAATCGTCAATGGAAATGCCTTTCTGACCACGGTACAACGTAAATATCCGCAACCTATTTATTAATTATGAGACCTGATATTTTAGCTATAAATCAGCAAACAGTGGGCAGACAGACCGGCGGCATGCGATCGGGCAGTATGAAAATACTATTTTGGCTTGCTTTACTTTTAAACACATTCTTTTTCCATGCATGCAAGAATAAAGATCTTGATCTGTATGTCGAAAGTGACAAATACAGCAATGCAGCGGATTTTATTGGTAACAACTATAATCTGACCTTATTTTATGCTGCATTGAAGCAGGCTGATTTGTTGGATCTGCTCAAAGAGCCTGGGCCTTATACACTGTTCGCGCCAACGAATAAAGCTTTCAATGATCTCGGTATTGTCCGTGCCAGTGATTTCGCGAGCATGAAGCAAGATAGCCTGCGGCAGCTATTGCTTTATCATATTTTGCCGCGCAGGTTGTATACCAGTGATGTACCACCAAATACCATCGACAACAAATATGTTAACATGATGGCAAAAGAACTGTTTATCGGTTATAAAAACCAAAAAGTCTGTGCGGAATGTACGCTAATTTCGGACTTCTATGTTAATGGCTCAAAATCTGTCTTAGCGACGCAGAATATTGTATTGGCGAATGGTGTATTGCATGTCGTTGACAAAGTGCTTAAGTATAATCCAACCATACAAGATGTATTAAATTCCAAACCAGAGTATAGCTTATTTATTGCATTGCTCAAACGTACGGGAGATTGGGAGCGCCTGGGAGCGCCTGCCAATACAACTGTTTTTGCTCCCGATAACGAAGCCTTCGAAAAGGCTGGAATAACAGCCAATGACATCGCTCAGTTGGATCCTGGCAAATATGGCAAACGATTGTCGCGTGTTTATCTGCTGTACAACCACTTCTTTCTTTCCGATATGGCAATCTATGGACAGTTACCGGGCTCAGGCTATTACGGAAGTCCTTATTATCGTGCGCGCATCGTGGGTGATGAATTATATTATTTTGGTATTTCCGCCAATACGCCAATGGAACCCTTTATTATTCACAGCCAAGCTCCTGAAGCCAATACGCCACTACGGATCAGTAACTTTCAACCTGGTTATCAAACGGATTATAAAGCGGACAATGGCGTTGTACATGGAATAAACAGCCTTTTGGTATTGCCCGAAGAAGCATTGATTAAGGAATCAACTAAGACAAATCAACGATGAAAAGTAGTTTAAATCAATATATTACGCTTGCAATATTCGCTGTCGTTCTCTTATTTTCCGGCTGTAAAAAGACGGAGTTTATGCCTGACGCAGTGGGAGAAGAGATCCTGGTGCCAACCTATCCTTCGCTGCTAGAAGGACTGCCGGAGAATACCAGTTTGTTTAAAGCAATGTGGCAAAAGGCCGACATGGATAAAGTACTGGCCACCGAACAGGCGCAGGCCAAATTAACCTTTTTGGTTTCGAACAATAGTGCAATGGAAACCGCTGGATATACGGCCGTAAAAATACAGCAGCTAACAAAAGACTCCTTGCAGACTGTATTGCGCTATCATGTACTCAACGGTGCAATCAGTTCTGATCAACTGGCTATGATAGGGCGGGATCTGACTTATTTTACACTATTGAAGCATCCTAAATTTTTGGATGGTGAACCCCGGGATGGTACATTGGTGCGGACGGTACCTTATTTCTATCGGCAGCAACTGAGTATGGACGGAGGAAACTTCATTATCGATGGAAAGAAATTAAAGATTGGGCAGGAACTTGCCGTTGCGCAGGGACATGTTTTTATTATTGAGCAGGTTCTTAAAGCTCCCCAGCAGCAGATGTACGATTTTTTGGTAAAGGACGGCCGTTTTTCCTTGTATTTAAAGTCCATGGAACTTAGCAATACAGAATATGCCAATGATTTTACGATGAATATGTATCCGGGTTTTGGTTTACCGGTTCGTTTTATGCTCGATTGGAACTATTATTTTGAGGGTACTTTTCACTACAGTAGTGAACGGCCTAGACATGTAATCCATTGCACACTGTTTGCGCCGACCGATGCAGCTTTCAACCGGATGGGCATTTATACGGAGGCTGATCTACGGGCATTGAATGGACGGATCGAAACCCCATGGTACTATGAAACAAACCAATTAACTCCGGTGGATAGCCTGCTCAAGTACCAGTATATAGGAGGTGCGAGACTGGAGACAGGTTACAATGAAGATTATTCCATGGTTACGGTCGATGTGCAAATGGACCGTTTTTTAAATAATGCAACTATTTTTTCGCAAATGTTGGACAACAACAGGTTGACTGAATTCAAGAATATCTACCATCGTTTTTACCACGAAGGCAATCGCATCCAGGTTGGTCATGTGAAAAGCAAAGAACAGCCTTCGGACATTATTGAGGAAAATATCAACACCATCCAGGGGCCAGTCCATGTTGTTGATCGGATCATTGTGCCGGATGATTTCAGCATGTGGCACAAGACAAAATAGTACAAAAAGCGTAAACGATTAGACAAAAAGACATGAAATCAATCAACTATCTATACGCCATCTTGGTGATATTATCCCTGGTGAACTGTTCTAAGGATGCCATAAATCCAAATGATGGTGTCGAAAAAAATACCTTAAATGATGTGGTTCGGGACAATTTTGGATTAACCTATCTTGCTACTGCACTTCATAAAAGTGGGCTGAATAACATATTGATGCAGGATGGTTCGTATACATTATTGGCCCCATCGGACGATGCTTACAAAGCTGCTGGTTATCAAAATCCAGCGGCTGTATATGCCGAACCAGCGGGCAAGCTCGCCGAGCAAGGAAATTATCATATCTTGAAAGCCCCGGTAGTGTTTACTGGAAAGGCCTTAAAAATGAACCAGGAGGAGGAAACTTTATTGGGTACCAAAGTGTATTGGAGCCGCGTGAAGCGCGGAAAAGATACACTGACGACTATCAATGGTGGGCGGCTGCTGCAGGCTGATACCAAAGCTTCTAATGGTGTGATGCAGGTGCTTGACCGTCTATTGGTTCCCAATGTTCACGGCAATCTCAAACAGGCGCTAGCCGCGAATGTGGATCTCAGTCTGTTTTATCAGGCTTTAAAGGTTTCCGAGCTGCTGGAATCATTGGCAGGTACAGCGAATTATACAGTATTTGCACTCAATAATACAGCGATAAAACAAATGGGCTATCCCGATCTGGAAGCGATCGAAAAGGCTGACCCCGTAGAGTTGAAAAAACTACTGAGCTACCATATCGCCAAAGAGCGAAAGTTTGCACAGGATTATTTTTTGCTGACACCTGATGGAACAACGAGTTATACCGAAACGATGCTGAATGAAAAGACCGTGACCATCAACTTGCTTGGTCAATACAATGTACCCAATAGTTTTACGGGGATAACTATTAAAGGCATCGGCAATTCCTGGGCACTAACACCGCTACGTATGGATGTACTTGCGGGAAATGGAGTCATCCATGTAATGGGACATACACTCCAACAATAAGGTGAAAGACTGGGTGTTATTCACGCAGATTTATAAAAAATGTTTACATGAGAACAATCAATAATACAATATATCGTTGGCTAGGGATGCTTATTGCCATATCCCTGCTGCAATTACAGCCAACAGGGATTTTGGCCCAGGAGACTTCGGGGGCTCTGACGGGGCGTGTACTGGACGGTACAAAAACACTGATAGCGGGAGCTTCCATCGAGGCTGTTCACACGCCTTCGGGTACAAAATATACACTTTCAGCAGATAAGGACGGACGTTTTACGATCAATAATATGCGGATCGGCGGACCTTATCGCGTTACGGTTACAGCTGTAGGGCTGCAACCCGATATACGGGAAGATATTTATATCCGTTTGGGGGGAGCCCAGGAGGTTGAGCTGCTGCTGACCGCAGCCAACCAACGGATAGAGGAGGTGGTCGTCAGCGCCCGGACAAGGGGGCAGCGAGCTGATACCTTCGGTGCCGGTAAAAATATCTCGGGTGACCAGATCCGCAATATGCCGACAGTATCGCGTTCAATTACCGACGTTACACGCTTGACACCTCAGGGAAGCCGCGACAATAGCTTTGGCGGAACCAATTTCCGTTACAATAATGTCACCGTGGATGGTGCAATCAACAACGATGCAATCGGTTTTTCGCCTTCTTTGGGTGGGCAGACCGGTACCTCGGGCATGGCGGGGAGCTCGACCCGAACCAATCCGATTTCTATCGATGCGATTCAGGATGTGCAGGTTTATCTTGCACCCTATGATGTCAAGATCGGGAACTTTACCGGCGGTTCGGTGAATGCTGTGACCCGATCGGGAACAAATAAAATCGAAGGCTCCGTCTATGGTTTTGGCCGCAATGCGTCGTTGACCGGAAAAGATAGGGTCGGTACATTGGGAAAAATGAACAGTGACTTCTACGACTATCAGTCTGGTTTCCGTATCGGTTTCCCGATTATTAAAAATAAACTGTTCTTCTTCAGCAATGAAGAAATCGCGCGCCGGCAGGATCCGACACAGCTAATTGTCAGCACAGCTGAAACGGCTCAGATACTGAGTGTGACGGATGCAGAAAAAATAGCAAATACCGTCAAAGAACGCTATGGTAACTTATTTGACGCCGGGACTGCTGGTTTGTATATCAATTGGAGCAAATCGGTGAAGTTCTTTAACCGTATAGATTGGAATATCAATGCCAAGCATCAGCTGGCGGTCCGGAACAATACCATCCGCAGTTCGGCGACGCATATGGACCGCGACCAACAGGACTTTCGCTTTTCGAGCATGGCCTTCAAACAGACCAATAACCAGAGCAGTACGGTAGCTGAATTGAAGAGCCGGTTTTCAAACAATCTATCCGCAAATGCGGTGATCGGTTATACCATTGTAAATGACAGCCGCGATCCACTTTCAGACCCCACGCTGCCGCAGGTGCAGATTCAGGGGCATACCCCCGGAACGACGATCTACATCGGTACGGACCGCGAAGCAAGTATTTTTGATATGCAGCAGCGTACCTGGGAGTTTACGGCCAATTTAACCTGGAACACAGGAAGACATAAACTGCTGTTCGGTACCCACAACGAGTTGTATAAAATTCGTTACGGCTTTGTCAATAGCTGGAACGGGCGTGTTGATTACAACAGTATCGAAGATTTTGTTAATAACAATCCATATCGTGTGCGCGGTAGCTACAATTATTACAACAATACCCGCGATTATATCCTAGCAAATCCAGCGGCAGATTTTGCTGTGAATATGTACAGTGTGTATGTACAGGACGAGATCAGAATACACGATCGACTGCGGATTACACCTGGGCTACGGGCAGATTTGGCAAGCCTTCCGGAAATGCCCGGACTGAGCGATAAAGTAAAGAGTATTCTCTCAGATCCTAATTTTGGTACGACCTATCTGTATACCCCATTAAGTCGTCTGCGCAATGATTTTATGAATAGGGTACAATTATCGCCACGAGTAGGCTTCCGTTGGGAAGTAACGGAAGATCGCAAACTTGTATTGCGAGGCGGTGCAGGATTGTTTACGGGACGTATTCCTTTTGCGTGGTTGGCTTACGCCTATTACAATACCGGAAATAGTTACGGTGCTTTCGACCAGCGGGCAGATCAAAAACCTTTTGCTCCGGGCAGTGATGCAATACGTCCGAGTGAAAATGGCCTGGCAGATTTTATTGCTCAGAATGGTGCTGTCGTCAATGATCCGAATAGCGGAAAAACGCAGGTCGATCTCGTTGACAATGGATTCACGCTACCACAGGTATTCCGTGCAAGTTTAGGAATGGATTATGAGGTGTCCGGTGACTGGAAGTTTACGCTCGAAGGGATCTATACCAAGAATATCAGTGATGTGTTATTCCAGCAGCTCAACACCTCCGATAATCCACATTGGTATGGTTATGATCGTACGCATCAACAGCCCGTATACAGTGGTACAGTAGATACCCGTTTTTCGAATATTTACTTGCTGAGCAATACCAATCAAGGGTATAAATACAGTGTGACAGGGACGGTGGCGAAGAAATACAAAACTTTAAATGCAACTGCGAGCTACACCTACGGCATGTCAAAAGATCTATCCAATGGGGTGCGGAACTCCATGGAGTCGAATTGGCAGCTTAACCAGTCCCTGATTCCCAATAATCCAAACCTGGCCCATAGCAATTTTGATATCCGGCATCGGATTGTAGCGAGTATCGGTTATGATAAACTATGGCATCGTGCCGGACGGACAAATGTCACACTGTTCTTTTCCGCGCAGTCCGGTTCGCCATTTACTTATGGTATTGTAAACAATAGCATACAGGGATTACCACAGCAGGTATCGCTGGTCTATATACCGACAGCGTCGGAAGCGATTCAATATTTTAAAGACATTGCCGGTGGGCAGACAGCTGCACAACAAGCTGCCGCTTTTAATGCTTTTATTGATGCAAATGAATATTTAAGCGGGCGAAGGGGCGATTTTACCGAACGTAACAAAGCACGTACGCCCTGGAATGTACAGGCCGATCTGCGGCTTGCACATGAACTACCGGTCAATGGAAAGGGACATATCCTGACACTTTCGGCTGATGTGATGAATCTGACCAACTTACTTTACAGGAAATGGGGGGTACAGTACTTTTCACCGAATACATTCAATTCCACCAGTTCGGTGGGACTGACGCCGACGCTGTTTCCACCGCAGCAGAATGAGGGAAATTGGCCTGTATTCGAGTTTCGCAATCCCGGGACACCTTATAGTATTGATTATTTTAATTCAAGAGCTCAGGTACAGCTCGGCCTGCGCTATTCATTTTAGATCCTGATACAGGATGAGGCATCTGGGGCTTTCTTGCTCCAGGTGTCCATCTTACTTAAATAGACAGAAAATTTGGCTACCGGAATAGACAAAAAACAGCATAAGCTGCTGATGGAGTGTATAGATCGACTACTTGAAAGTGAGGCTGATCCACAGGAATGGCTCAAACGCAAAGCGGAAACTGGAAGATGCATTTGGAGAATTACTCCGTGCGATACGACAGGTTGAACAGTCCATTGTTAATTATAAAAATCTGTATGCTAGTATTCGGCCCTTAGCATCCCAAGCCCATCGAAGGCGGACGAAGAAATCATCAAAATCTTTTCACAAAAATTCTGATAAAGACAAGTAACATAAATTTCATTTTATAGGGATTAAACAATCGATTGCGCTATTCACGCAATCGATTTCGTTTGTCCAATACTTTTTTTCCAAAGAATATCCCTCTAATTTAAGGGACTAAACCAGTCAATCTTAAACTGAAAAAACTGACTGACTAAATAATAACTAACTATTTAATTATGATTTCAAAATTTACAAGTAACCAAAAGGTAAGCCTGCTTGCTATTGCTCTTCTTGTGGCGTCTTCGCAACATACATTTGCGGTAGATCGACCAGCTGTATTGATGAATATGGGGTATGCCGTCGAACAAAACCCAATTGCAGGTAAAGTCACGGCGGAGGACGGACCATTGGCTGGGGCGACGGTTTCTGTGAAGGGTACCTCAGTATCGACATCCACGGATGCAAAGGGTGGATTTTCGATCAAGGCAAAGACCGGTGATATTTTGGTTGTAAGTAGTGTGGGCTATAAGTCCAAAGAAGTGACTGTTAGCGGGAATACAATTTCCATTCAGTTGGAAAGTGACAATTCGGCGTTGGAAGAAGTCGTCGTGGTCGGTTTCGCTAAACAAAAGAAAGTAAACTTAACTGGTGCCGTACAGGCGATTACGTCAAAAGATTTACAGGATCGCCCCGTGACGAACGTATCATCGGCTATTCAAGGTAAATTTTCCGGTGTAACCATTACACAGAACTCTGGTCAACCGGGTAAAGATAATGGTACCATACGGATTCGTGGTCTGGGTACAATCAACAATGCCAATCCCTTAGTGATTGTGGACGGTATCGAAAGTTCAATGAACAATATCAACCCAAATGACATTGAAAGTGTATCTGTATTGAAAGATGGACCGAGCGCTGCGATCTATGGTTCGAAGGCGGCAAATGGGGTCATTTTAATTACGACAAAAAAAGGTGGTAGTGGTAAACCACAATTAAATTATACAGGATACGCTGGTATCCAGGACCCAACGCGGCTTCCGGAATACATGAATTCTTATGATCATGCCGTGATTTTAAATGAGGCAATTAAAAATGAAACACCAAAAAATAAGGTTTATAAGCCTCGTTTTACAGCAGAAGATCTCGAACTTTATAAAAATGGTTCGGATCCGGATGGACATCCCAATACAGATTGGTTAGGTCTATTGTATAAAGGTTCTGGATTTCAGCAAGCACATAACTTACAGGTCACAGGCGGCACAGAAGATGTGCAATATATGGCGTCAGGTGGTTATCTAGGACAGAAAGGTGTTATTAAAGTTGCCAGTTCAGACCGTTATAACTTGCGGACCAATGTGGGGGCAAAAGTTTCAGAAAGATTACGCTTTGACCTGGGGCTAGCCTATAATTATCAACGTATTACTGAACCGGTAAATCCATATACGGGTGATATGGCGCAGATCTTTAGACAGGTCAACCGGATTCCAAATTTTATTCCCTATAAATATAGTAACGGTATTTATGGCCGTGGTAGTGATGGTAACCCCATCGCATGGATGGATATGGAATCGAAAGACAACATGATCTATAAGCATACGCAGGTGAATTTTTCGGGTGAATTTAAAATCTTAGAGGGTCTTAAAATTAAACAAGTCATCGGATTTCAGCCTATAGACAATATGTCTTCCAAATATGTTAAAGACATTCAATACTACAATCGAAATGGTGAATTAGGACCAAAACAAGGTGTCAACAATTTGACTGTTTATAATTTTCAGTCCGAAAGATTGACGTTTCAGACCTTATTGACCTACGATAAAAAAATTGGTAATCATCAGTTTAATGTCTTAGGCGGCTTTATGGATGAGACATTCAAAGCTGATTATTCAAGTGCCTATGCCCAAAATTTTTTAAATAATGATTTTTCGGAACTAAATTTAGGCAGTAAAGCAGGGATGAAGGTAGATGGTGGTGCGAAGAAGTTAATTTTGCGTTCTTTCTTTGGCCGGATCAATTATGCTTTTGCGGATAAATATCTTGTAGAAGCAAATGTCAGACACGATGGTACCTCACGTTTCTTAGGAACAAACCGTTGGAGCACTTTCCCTTCTTTCTCGGCAGGATGGCGTATTTCACAGGAAGATTTCTTTAAAGAATCATCATTAGCCGATGGAATAGCAGAACTTAAATTGCGTGGAGGCTGGGGTAAATTAGGAAATCAACAGCTTTCAGCAATTTCAGACAATGCATATCCAACAGCGGATGCATTTTATCCGGGAATATTTACAATTGCGCCAGGATTTAACTATCCGTTTAGCACAGAGCCTAGTTCAGGCGGTGCGACTGTACAGTCCGCAAACCCGTTGCTAAGTTGGGAAGAAACAGCGAGTACAAATATTGGTGTGGATCTAAACCTGAAGAATAATTTGGGTTTTGTATTTGAATATTTTGATCGTCGTACAAACGGAGTTTTGTTAAAACTTCCTGTATCAAATTTATATGGTTTACCTGCGCCATACCAAAATGCGGGGAAAGTACAGAATAATGGCGTGGAATTGCAGGTCAATTATCAGAATAGCATAGGTGATTTTAAATATAGCATTGCCGCCAATGGTTCATATATAAACAATCAGATTAAAAAATGGGCAAGTGACGAAGCACAAGTGAATGGAACATTTTATGTTTATGAGCAAGGTCGACCTATTCGTTCCTTTTATGGCTATGAGTCGGCTGGAATTTATAGATCGGATGAGGAATATAAAAACAGTGGAATTCAAGGGGTAAACGGTACTGTTGGCGCTGGTGATATTATTTACAAGGATCAAAATGGTGATAAGAAGATTGATGGCAATGACCGGGTGTATTTAGGATCGCCAGATCCTAAATTCATCTTTGGCTTGACTTCAAATATGAGCTATAAAAACTTTGATCTGAGTCTTTTTTTCCAAGGAGCAGCAAAGGTACAAGGATATCTGTGGGGCGAAGCCATTGGCGGCATCTCTGGGTCGGATAAACCTACCACCATCTATGCTGATCGCTTTAATGCCGAAACAAATCCAAGTGGATCTATGCCACGTGCACTGACCAGCTGGGCACAAAATAGTCCTTCGGGTACCCCTTCGGACTTTTGGATTCAAAATGCAAGTTATGTACGCCTAAAAAATATCACTTTTGGCTATACGCTGCCAAAAACATTTACGGATCGAATTGGAATAAAGGGAGCCAAACTTTATTATAGCGGTCAAAATCTGTTGACATTCACTGGATTTGCTAAAGGATTTGATCCAGAGGCACCAGCTGATTCACGCGGTAATTACTATCCGCAAGTAAAAACAAATGTCTTTGGTCTTAACGTAAACTTTTAATTGTAAATTATGAAACTTAAAAATATAACCATAGCACTAGGTGTTGCGACACTTTTATTTTCGTGTCAGAAACTGGATCAAGAACCTTTAGATGCCTATAATGCTGATAATTTTTGGAAAACAGAAGCGGAGGCGGACTTTGCTGTGACTGGATTGTATAGTGGAACAAGTGATGGGGACGGAAAAATGAACGAGGGTTCTGCCTGGGAAGATGGGACGCAAATCTTTTATATGGACTGTACTTCAGATAATTCCAATAGCGATTTTCCATGGGAGGGCTTTCAAGGTCTAGGAAACGGTACAGCAACACCAACAAATTCTGGAAATGCCGAAGCAAGGTATACCTATGAACATATTCGTCGTGCAAATTATATCTTGGAGAATATTGATAAAGCACCGATGGCTGTGGAAAAAAGAAAAAAGTTGATAGCCGAAGTTCGGGTGATCCGTGCTTACAGATACTTTGATATGGCCACCTTGTTCGGCGCTGTGCCGATTGTCACCAAAACAATGGCGAAGGAGGATGCTTACATTCCGGCAAATACTCAAAAAGAGGTACTCGAGTTTGTGGAAAAGGAATTAAAAGAGGCGGCGGTTGATTTGACTTATTCAAAAGGTGGCGCAAGAATGTCAAGGGGTGCTGCTTTGGGCCTATTGGCTCGTTGTTATGCCTTTCAAAAGAAGCATCAGGACGTAATCAATACAACTCAAGAAATTATTTCATCCGGAACCTACAAACTATTCGATAATTATGCGACATTATTTGAAGAAGCGAATGAAAATAACAGTGAAGTGATGATGAATATCGAGTATGTAGCCAATGTGCAAGGATATACCATGCTTGGCATTATGCTGCCCAATTCCATGGGGGGATGGGGATCAATTGTGCCTACCCAAAATCTGGTAGATGCTTATGAAACAGCTGAGGGAAAACCAATCGAAGAATCGACAAGTTATAATCCAGCAAATCCTTATGAAAATAGAGACCCACGTCTGAGCGCAACAATTGTTTATCCAGGAGCATTTTATAATGGAAAATACTTTGATCCATTGAGCCGCAGTTCAGACGATTACCCTACTGCGGCAGATAATGCCTCAAGTACAGGATATAACTATAAAAAATATATCCAAAACCCAAGTAGCTATGCCAATCTATGGAATGTGGGGACTAATATTATTGTGATGCGTTATGCGGAGATATTATTATTAAATGCAGAAGCAAAAATCGAACTGGGAAAGATTGATAACAGCGTATATGAAAATATAGATTTGGTACGCGAACGTGCTAATATGCCAAAAGTGGATAAAGCTGTATATGCCGGTCAAGGCAAATTACGTGAATTGGTACGTCGAGAACTTCGCGTCGAATTGGCGGGTGAAGGACGTCGTCGTTTTGATATTATCCGCTGGGGAATAGCGAAAGATGTGTTGAACGGTCCAGTGAATGGTGCTTTATCACAAGGAACGGTTGATCCAAAAACAGGGAAGGTAACCTACACGTCTCTGACTGACCGCTTTTTCTCCGAAAACAGAACATTCAAAGTTGATAAAAATGAATTATGGCCAATTCCGCAGGCTGTCATCGACAACAGCAAGGGAACGCTGAAACAAAATCCAGGTTATTAATCGCACATTTAACACGATTTGGGAATACCTTTTGAGTGTGGCGATGAGTTGATTGAAAACGGTTAAGCACTAGTTGCTTAACCGTTTTTTTATTTGATTTTTTGTTCTATTATTTTCGGTCAAGCTCTTTTTTAAAACTGCTTGGCGACTGTCCATATCTCTTTTTAAATGCTGAAGCAAAATAGGAAGCCGATGAAAAACCGACACTGCTGAAGATCTCATTGATATGGAGGCCATCTGCCATCATGCTTTTGGCTTTTTTGAGCCTCCTTTCGACAATATATTCACTGATGCTACAGTCGAGCAACTGTTTAACCTTTCGATAGAGCTGCACGCGTGATAGGTGAAGTTCGCTGGCAATATCGTCGACGCTCAGCCTTGAATCGGCCAGCTTTGATTCAACAATCGTCGAAAAACTATTGAGAAAGCGTCTGTCGCTCTCGTTAATGCTATCAGACTGTGAAGTATCAAATTGCTCCACAGTGCTGCTATATTTTTCTTTCAGCTGATGCCTCGATTGTAGGATATTGCCAATCCGTACCTTAAGGAGGGCTGCATTGAATGGTTTGGTGATATAGTCGTCTGCCTTCAAAAGGCTTCCCTCAAGCATAGTTTCTTCGTTAGCAAGTGCGCTCAACAAAATGACTGGAATATGAGCAGTCTGATAGAAGGTTTTAACATCTTTGAGGATATCTAGGCCACTGCCGTCAGGCAGCATAATATCGGTGAGTACCAAATCTGGGAAATGCGTTTTCATAAAGTTATTGGCTTGACGCGAATCTCTGGCCAATAATAAATTGTAGTCGCTTTCTAAGATAGATCTGAGGTAGTCCCTGATTTCATCGTTATCTTCAACAATTAGGATGCTTTTTGATTTATCAGAATGAAAGGAAAGATTCTTTTCGGGAGACTTTACCTCAGGCTCCAGATATTCTTGCTGCTTGAATATGGGCTTTATGCCAGATCCATCTTTCAGGAGCTCTTCCTGCTCGTAATGGGCATTGCCTATGGGCATCCGTAGTGTAAAAATCGAACCATGGCCTAATTTGCTGCTGGCCGTGATCTGGCCATGATGTAGCTCGACGATTTGTTTGGCGTAAGCAAGACCAATCCCAGAGCCATTCCTGCTACCTGTTCCTTGATAGAAAGGATCAAAAATATGCTCTATATCGATAGGTGCAATTCCTAAACCATTGTCCAATACGCGTAAGTAGAAGTAATCTTTGAAGCTATTTTCTTCCAATGAAATTTCAATTCTTCCGCTGGCTGCGGTATGTTTTATGGCATTGGAAAGGAGGTTGGATAGCACCTGTTCCATCAGGTATTCGTCAATCCATACTTCTTTTAATATACTTTTGTTAACGTAGCTGACGGATATTCTGTTTTTTTTGAGCAGCGGCTTAAAGCTGTTGATTACCTGTTGTATAAAAGGGTCAATCTGTACTGCTGAAACTTGAAGCTTGATCTTTGCTTTGCTGATGCGATGGATATCGATGAGATCGCTTACCAGGCGTTGCATTTTTTTCGCACTTCGTTTGACACGTGACAATTGATCTTTGATATCGTCGGCAAGATCCTTCCGTGTTTCGAGATCCTCTATTGGTGCTAGGATAAGAGTGAGCGGAGTTTTGAACTCGTGGGAGATGTTGGTGAAAAAATCGTTTTTAATTTCCGCTGCCTGCTGAATCTGGCTGTTCATCTCAACGATTTGCTTCTGCTGGGACAAGATTTCGCCATTTTTGATTTCGAGATGTTTGTTCTTCTCCCAATTGCTTTTGATGACAATGACGGAAACACCGCCAAACACGACTGCGAGCACCAGACTGACAACAAGGACATTGAGGACAGACTTTTGATTCTGATAAATACGGTTCTGCTCGGTAATAAATTCCTGTCTTTTGTCGATATCTATTTGTTGCTGTTGGATCTTATGGGACTGCAGTGCGAGTAGTTCTGCATTTGTTTTGTCAATAACGGAGGTAGCAAGGATGTTCTCACGTTTATAAGGCTGATTGTTGATTATCGCTAGCGCTATTCGGATTGCTTCAGTACCGCCAGTGGGGTACAACATGGAAGCATACATATGGCCTTGCATAATCTGTTCCAAGCCATTGCCCGGTCCGGGCAGTGCATCTACGCCGATGATTTTAATATCCTTTTTGAGCTGCGCTTCGTCCAGGGCTTTTTTTACGCCCATGGCCATTTGATCATTGAAAGTAAAAATGACATCGCTTTGCGCCATCTGACTGATGTGCTTTCGCGTTTCGGCATAGGCTGTATTTTTTTCCCATCCTCCGTGGATAATACCGCTTATTTGCATGCCAGATGCTGCCAAAATACTTTGTTTAAAACCCTTTTCGCGTTCGATGGAAGCTGATGTCCCCGATAGTCCGGTCACTAATCCGACCTTGCCTTTGCCTTGAAGGACAGTTTGACTATATTGACCTGCAAGTTTACCAATGGCCAGGTTGTCTGCCCCTACGTATGCATTATATTGACCTGAAGAGGTTTTGCGGTCGGTTACGATCACAGGGATATGCAGCTGGTATATGGAATCAACGATGGGAGTAAGCGGCTCCGCCTCATTGGGCGAAACAATCAACAGGTCGATATCTGCTTTGGCAAGTTCACGTATCTGGTCAATTTGCTGCGCATTGTTGCCATGGGCATCCCGGTATAAGAATTCAATGTCGGGATTAAAGGAGAGTTCGCGTTTCATTTCCTCGAGCATGGTCTGTCTCCAGGCATCATTCCCAATGCATTGCGAAAAAGCGATGACCCGCTTCTTTTTTTGGCTTACTGATTGACAACCCAAAAAAAGGAATAGGATCAATAGGCCATAAACGGTGTGTCTTCCCATGATTTTTTTTCCCTTTACAATCCGAATATACATCATTTCACTTTTTTTAGATAATCAGTATATGGTTAGTGTATTCATTACACTAAAATGGATTGAGATAAATATGTATCATTTTCTATAGGATATGTCTAAAAACTAACAGTTTTAAAAGATGAATTTTTTGTAAAATATTGATATATAAAGGTTTGTTGTGTTTTTAAAAATGTTACATAAATACATGTTTTTGCTGTGTCCAAATTTAAGTTAGTATGAATCCTGAGTTAAATTTGAGTTAATCAATTATAGGGAAAACATGAACAAAAACACCGTATTAGCCTGGTCATTTGTAGTGGCGTTGGGCGGATTCTTATTTGGCTTTGACACAGCAGTGATTTCTGGAGCTGAAAAGGCAGTACAGGAGCATTGGCATCTGAGCGAGTTTCAGCATGGGCTTACAATGGCTATTGCCTTAATAGGTACTGTCGTCGGTGCAGCATTGGGGGCGCTGCCTTCGGATAAGCTTGGCCGCAAGAATACATTATTTGTTGTGGCGGCACTTTATTTTATTTCCGCCATTGGGAGCGCATTGGCGAATGACTGGACTATATTTATTTTATTCCGTTTTTTGGGAGGAATCGGGGTCGGTGTGTCTTCGGTGACGGCGCCAATTTACATTTCCGAAATTTCCCCTGCGGCTTCAAGAGGCAAGTTGGTGGGCCTCTTTCAGTTTAATGTGGTATTGGGAATTCTGATTGCCTACTTATCCAACTATTTTATCGGACAATTGGGGGAAGAATCCTGGCGCTGGATGCTGGGTGTGCAATGCTTTCCATCGCTCCTGTTCTTTATATTGATCTTCTTTATTCCCGAAAGTCCGAGGTGGCTGTTATTGCATAAAAATAATTTGTCCGAAGCAACGAAGATCATGAAAAGAATAAATTCTGAAGATTACGAGCTTGAAATCGAGAAAATTCAGGAATCCAATAATAAGATGGCGGGCGAAGGTAAATTATTTATACGTGAAAACGCCAAGCCGATCTTGTTAGCCCTCTGTTTTGCGCTATTCAACCAGCTTTCGGGTATCAATGCGATTATTTATTATGCGCCGCGTGTCTTTGAGATGGCTGGCCTCGGCTCGCAGAGTTCGCTGCTATCCACAGTCGGTATCGGTGTGATCAATTTTATTTTCACTTTGGTGGCGATCAATTTTATTGATAAGGTAGGTCGCAAAAAATTAATGCTTGTGGGTTCTCTGGGATTGATCGTATCGCTAGCATTGGTTTCGCAGGCTTTCTACACCGGACAGACAACAGGATTCGCCATTACCATCTACCTGATGAGTTTTATCGCTTTTTTCGCCTTCTCGCAGGGAGCGGTGATCTGGGTGTTTATTTCCGAAATTTTTCCAAATGATGTACGGGCCAAAGGGCAGACATTTGGTAGCCTGACGCATTGGGTGATGGCGGCAATTATCACTTTTTGTTTTCCGGCACTGACGGATATTCTTGGCGGTGGTGGCACCTTTCTGATGTTTGCCCTGTTTATGGTATTGCAGCTTATTTATGTAGTGAAATTTATGCCCGAGACAAAAGGACGGTCTTTGGAAGATATGGGGCAGACCATCAATCTGCATTAAGTAGGTATTTGTAAAGGAAATTAAAATAATCAATTCGGTACACTGTTTTGGCACTCAGCCAAAGCGCTGTATAAAAAAGAGTAAATATGAGAAACGGAGATAAATCAATACAAGGTATTTGTTTTGGAGAGGTTCTTTGGGACAATCTACCTACAGGCAAAAAATTGGGTGGCGCTCCTTTGAATGTAGCGTATCACCTAAATAAATTGGGTGTTGTGACGCGTATGCTGACACGCATAGGCCGTGATGAAAATGGAAGCGAACTACTTTCTGCGTGTGAGCAACTGGGAATTCCGACAACACTTTTTCAGTTTGACGACAGTTTACCCACCTCAACGGTCGAGGTTACGATTGATGCGGAACGCAATGTACAATACGAAATCGTTTATCCTGTTGCTTGGGATAGAATAGCGGTGGATACTGTTGTACTGGAAGAGGTTGAGGTCATAGATTTTTTGGTATACGGCAGTTTAGCCTGTAGAGATGAGGTAAGTTTTCAAAGCTTGTTGTTGTTACTGGAAAAAGCACGTTTCCGCGTGATGGACGTCAATCTGCGCGCTCCATATTTCGGTCCCGAAAAAATACATAGCCTTTTAAAATACGCTGATTTTGTGAAAATGAATGCCGAAGAACTGCACATTATTTCGGATTGGAATGGTGCTACAGCTACTTCTACTGATCAGCAGCGTGTAGATCTAATCATGGAGCGTTTTGCAATTCAGGAAGTTATAGTAACGTATGGTGCAGACGGTGCAGTGTATCATTTTAAAAAAGACAATATAAGTTATCATTTTCCAGCATTGAAGGTTCAGGTAGAAGATACGATTGGAAGCGGGGATTCATTTTTGGCAGCTTTTCTGGCCAAGAGGTTTCAGATGCAGGATGGTGTTCAACTTGAGGAAGTACTGGAATTTGCAGCTACGCTCAGTGGTTTTGTGACGCAGAGCAGCGGTGCATGCCCTGCTTATAGTCCTGAAGATATCAACCGCTTCCATTGGCTGAATCCAATCTTTCGCGATAGCAATCTAAAGGTGAAACAATAGCTGTTTATGACAAAAATAAAACCAACAGCGAGACAAATAATCTAATTAATAATCTACTTATAATAACCAATTATGTTTACAAGACAGCAAGTTATGTTGCTCCCGTCTTTGGCGCTCTTTTCGGTAGCTGCTTTCGCGCAGCAGACAGAAATTCGGGGGCGGATTTCGGACAGCGGAACAGCAGCTCCTATCGCTGGAGCGTCATTAGTGGTCAAGGGAACCACTCAGGCAACCAAATCGAATGAAAAAGGGGAATTTGTGTTGCAGGTAGCGGGTAACAAAGGTACTTTGGAAATAACCTATGTAGGCTATGAACCTCAGACTATGTTATTGGGGGATCGGAAATTTTTGGATATCCGATTGATCAACACCGAAAAGGGACTTGATGAAGTGGTTGTTACAGGCTACCAGACCGAGCGCAAAAAGGACCTGACTGGGGCGGTGAGCGTCGTCAATGTGACAGAAATGATGAAAGCGCCTGAAAATAATCCAATGAAAGCACTTCAGGGACGCGTGGCAGGTATGACGGTAACCTCTGACGGTAGTCCCAGCGGAGCTGCCACGGTACGGATGCGCGGTATCAGTTCGATCAACAGTAGCCAAGATCCACTCTATGTCATTGATGGGGTACCTACGCAAGGTGGGATGCATGAGCTTAATGCTAACGACATCGAGAGTATTCAAGTCCTGAAAGATGCCTCATCAGCAAGTATCTATGGATCACGCGCAGCAAATGGCGTTATTGTGATTACAACCAAAAGAGGAAAAATCGGCGCAACAAAGCTTACAGTTGATGCCTATGCAACCAGTACACATTTTAACAACCGGATGAAGGTGCTTAACGCCCAGCAGTATGGACAGGCACTATGGCAGGCTACGATTAATAGCGGTGGTAATCCGAACAGCAATAATATTGGTTATCAGTTTGAGTGGAACAATGACGCTAATGGTCTGCCACAGCTAAACAAGGTCGTTATACCACAATATATCGACCGCGAGCATACCATGTATGCCGCAGATACGGATTGGTTCGATGAAGTTTCTAAACCAGGTCTGCTCCAATCCTATAATGCCACTTTGAGTTCGGCGACGGATAAGTCGAGTTCATACTTCTCGTTGGGTTATCTGCGTAATAACGGAACTCTTCGTTATACGGATTTCCAGCGCATATCAGCTCGGATGAATGCCGATTACAAACTTTTTGATGGTAAGCTGGTTGTTGGGGAGAATTTTACGGTCAACAATACAGGCGAGGTACAGGTACCCGGAGATGTACTTGATCTATCCCTGAAAGCATTGCCTATCATACCAGTACATACTGTTGACGGCATTGGTTGGGGCGGTCCAGCGCTGGGAATGAACGATCGCCATAATCCGGTACGCCTGCTGCATGACAACAGAAATAATAAATACAACTATTGGCGGTTATTTGGAAATGTCTATGCCGATTTGCAGCTTATTAAAGACTTGCATCTCCGGACAAGCTATGGGATAGATTACGGTAATTATTATAAACGTAACTTGCAACTTTCCTACCGTTCCGGGTTTATGAGCAGCGATAGAAGTGCTGTCAATATGGAACAGTCACATGGAATGAAATGGACTTGGTCGAATACGGCAACCTACCGAAAAGAGATCGCTAATCATACGATAGACCTATTGGCTGGTGTTGAAATGAATCGTCAGAATGATATTAATTTTAACGCATATACCGGTGGTGATGGGGCTTTTTCTATCGAAACGCCTGAGTATATGTGGCCTGGCGTAAGCACTGGAATTGCTGCTGTCGGTGGTACCTCGACAGGCTTTTCGCTCCTCTCTTATTTTGGAAAGGCAAACTATTCTTTTGATGACCGTTATTTGGCTTCCTTTACAGTGAGACATGATGGCTCTTCCCGTTTTGGCAAAAATAACCGCTTTGCAACCTTTCCGGCTGTAACAGCGGGCTGGCGGATTTCATCCGAACGTTTTATGGCGAATACCAAAGATTACATTTCTGATCTTAAATTACGTGTGGGCTGGGGGCAGACTGGTAATCAGGGGATTGGTAATCTAGCGACTTATGCACTTTTTGTGCCTGAGTATGGGGTTGGTGACCCAACTTGGAATATCGTCGACGGTACTGCTTATGATCTTTCGGGTTCGGGAACCGGAATCTTACCTTCGGGATACCGGAAAATTCAGACAGAAAACAACGACCTGAAGTGGGAAACTACGACACAGACCAATATCGGTTTGGACTTCACGCTGTTTGGCCAAAGTCTTTACGGGTCAGTTGATTGGTATGTCAAAGCAACAAAAGATATGCTGATTAATCCCGCCTATATTGGTGTTGTAGGTGAGGGTGGTTATCGCTGGGCCAATGGGGCTTCGATGGAAAACAAAGGCCTGGATTTTACTGTGGGATACCGCAATAAGACCGCTTTTGGGTTGGATTATGATGTGACCGCTGTCTTATCGTCGTATAAAAACAAGGTAACTCACTTGCCTGTAGCCGTTGAAAACTCCTACGGTGGACGCCAGGGGGATAATATTATTGGTAGACCGTTGGGTTCGTTTTATGGTTATGTAACCGATGGGATCTTTCAAAATCAGATGGATGTTGACAATCATGTCAACCAAACCGGGAAAGGGATAGGGCGATTGCGCTACGTAAATGTGTATGATGCAGATCAGCAAATTACAGACATGGACCGTACCTGGATTGGAAACCCACATCCTGATTTTTCCTATAGTTTGAATATCGCACTGAAATATAAGGGCTTCGATCTTTCAGCCTATTTTCAGGGGGTGCAGGGGATTGATGTTGAAAATTGGCTGAAAAAACAGACTGATTTTTGGAGTGTAGATGATGTAAACTCCAACAAAGGTGTGCGCCTGCTCAATGCTTGGACACCGCAGAATCCAACTTCGACAATTCCAGCATTGCAGACGACAAATAATAATGATGAAGGCCGACTGTCCAATTATTTTATTGAAAACGGATCCTATCTGAAACTTCGAAACCTGTCCATTGGATACACGTTACCCACAGCAACCGCTTCTCGTTTGCGGATGAGCCGGTTACGCGTCTACCTTACGGGACAGAATTTGTTTACTGTCAAATCGAAGAATTTTACAGGTGTAGATCCGGAGAATGTAGGCTGGGGCTATCCTATCCCTACGACATGGACCGCGGGAGTAAATATTGGCTTTTAGCAAAAAGAAACCGAGAATCTTTAGATAATGGACAAA
Organism: Sphingobacterium sp. UBA7625; assembly: GCF_002484085.1. Taxonomy (NCBI): domain Bacteria; kingdom Pseudomonadati; phylum Bacteroidota; class Sphingobacteriia; order Sphingobacteriales; family Sphingobacteriaceae; genus Sphingobacterium; species Sphingobacterium sp. UBA7625. The sequence continues at coordinate 183,259 of NZ_DLJD01000028.1, read as the reverse complement.
GGAACCAAAAGAATAATCCATCAATATGGAACATGTTAATAAATAGAATTCCAATGAAAAAAATAACCAATAAACTAGCGATAATAATGATGGTGTCAACCGGCCTACTGTCCGGATGTACCAAGTTTCTGGAGCAGACCCCCAATGCTGTACTGAGCTCCGACCAGGTAAAGGAACCTGAAAGATTACTGACGGCTACATATGCTGCTTTGGGCAATGACCATTATGATGTACCTTTTAGTCTCTGGCCTTATGGTACAGTAAGGTCTGATGACGCGTACAAAGGTGGCTCGGGTCCGCAGGATATTCAAACGTTCCATTTTTTGGAGGTATCCAGCAATATTACGACCAATTTTGCGGAGCTGGATAAACTATGGTTTCAGCTGTATGTAGCCATTTCACGTGCCAATACGACGATCAAAACGATTCAGGAGATGGGGGATTTTGCTGGTAAGGAAGAAAAATTAGCCGAAGCAAGATTTCTGCGAGGACACTTCTATTTTATGCTTAAAAGCCTCTTTAAGTTTGTGCCCTATATCGATGAAAATGTGCCGATAGATAATTATGAAACGGTATCAAATCGAGCGTTGAGCAACGATGCACTCTGGCAAAAAATTGTCGACGACTTTCAGTACGCGGTAGATCATTTGCCGACCACGCAAACGGAAATTGGTCGTGCCAACCGAATTGCAGCTGCTGCTTATCTTGCGAAAACATATCTGTATAAAGCTTATCGCCAGGACAATGCCGAGCGACATGCCGTAACAGGAATTAACTCGGACGATCTGAATAAAGTGTTGGAAAATACAGACATTGTACTTGCTTCAAATCATGCACTTGAAGCGGACTTCGCTTTCAACTTTTTGCCCGGGAAATATGAGAACGGTACAGAAGCAATTTTTTCAGTTCAATTCTCAAAAGATGATGGAACCAAGTTTGGCCGTGTGAATTTCTCGGATGTGCTCTCTGTGCCAATGGGTGTAGGCTGCTGTGATTTTAATAAACCTAGTCAAAGCCTGGTAAATGCATTTCGCACGACAGGAAAGGGTGTGCCTCTTGATAACTACAATACTTTAAATACGTTCAACGCTTCGGAAAGATATGACCCAAGGTTATTTCATACCGTAGCGATTCCGGGACTGCCTTATAAATACAATACCAAACGCACCTATCAAGAGAGCTGGAATCGTAATCCCGCGGACTATTCGGTTTATGCTTCGCTGAAAGAGAACGTTGATCCTGATTGTGATTGTTTTGTACCGATGGCTCCATTTTTTGCGAATACCAAAAACCGTATTGTGCTGCGTGTGGCCGATGTCTTGCTGATGCGTGCCGAAGCACTTATAGAATCACATCGTCCGGCCGAAGCCTTACCGTTGATCAACCAAGTGCGTCTGCGTGCAAAAAATAGTGCCACAATGACGGGGTATGCCACCGATAAAATGTTGATCGAAACGTATAAAAATGGTGAAAATATCATATGGAACGAGGAAAATGCACGGAAGGCTTTACGTTGGGAGCGCCGTTTGGAATTAGCGATGGAAAATGGCCGGTTCTTCGACCTGGTACGCTGGGGAATTGCGGATCAAACCATGAATGCGTATTATGAATCGGAGAAATCGCGTCGTTCTTATTATGCTGTAGCTCATTTTACGGCAGATAAGAATGAGTATTTGCCCATTCCGGAAGCACAGATCAGGTTAAGCAAGTACCTCTATAAGCAAAACCCGGGATATTAAAACATTAGCCAATGCCTCTTGTGGGAATATTAAAACGAACGATAGGATAGTGTCTTGTGGTTCCGTCAATATTGGTCTGTTTTCAATTTTTACGCTAAAGAGCTTAGAAAAATAGTTCCGATATACTTTAAGCAAGAAAAGACGGAAGCGCCTAGGTAGTGACAATTCATCATAGTGAGATGGTTGTTGCGAAGATTAAGCCTAAGTGAAACAGGATGGATTGGGAGGAGTTAAAGATACTGTAGGGGAATAGGCAAAACAATAGTAAGTAATAGTTTTATTGAGATCGTAAATGAAAACAAAATTATATTTAATTCAGGTGCTATGCTTGATAGCGTTGCTGACAAATTGTAAAAGTGGTGATCAAAGCTTACCTCTCGATAAGCAGAGTGATCCAGAAGCAGTAGATCGGTCTATTTCCTGTACTTCGGTACAGGAAGCCGGCCTGTTTCAGACCTTTTATAAGCCACAGGAGGGATTTGTCGGAGATCCTATGCCGTATTACAATGCCGATGATAAAAATTATTATTTGTTTTATCTCTACGAAAATGCCAATCGTCATCCGATTTACGTGACCAAAACCAGCGATTACGCCACATTTGATGGTTTTACACAAGTATTGCCGGCCGGGGCTATCGGAAGTCAGGATGAATGGATAGGGACAGGCAGTTTTATTAAGAAGGATCAGACCTATTTTTGTTTTTATACGGGGCATAATGGCAACCTGAACCCAGCCGAAAAAGTGATGATCGCGACTTCGACAGATTTACTGAATTGGACAAAGCAGCCTGCCTGGACAATAGAGGCCGCTCCGGGGTATGACCAAAACAATTTTCGGGATCCCCATGTCTATTGGGACGAAACTCGTGGCAGTTACGTGATGTTGGTAACCACGCGTAAGGATGGCAAAGGTGCTATTGCACGGTATACATCTGCAGACCTGAACAATTGGTCTAGTATAACACCCATCGTAGCGACAGATGCACAAGCTGTAGGAAAGTATCAGATTGAAACGGATGCAGAAATACTGGAGTGTCCAGATCTATTTAAAATGGGAGACAAATGGTATTTGACATTCTCCCGGATCAATCGGGACGCGCATCGCAAGACTTTTTATCGCATTGCTGATTCACCCGATGGCCCTTGGAAAATATGTCGAGATGCAAACGGCCATCATGAAACTTTTGATGGCTTATACCTGTATGCTGGCAAGACAGCAAGTGATGGAACAGCACGCTACCTATCGGGTTGGTGCTCCACAGGGCAGACCATTAACAGTAATAATGAATTGCCCTGGTCTGGAACTTTGATTACGCACAGGCTACTGCAGGGGCCGACAGGGAGATTATATCCGGGTATTCCCGCTGCTGTGGACAATAAGTTTAATGAGGAGTTACTGTTTGAAAAGCTGAATGCTGTTGGAAATGTTTTGGAAAATAATAAAACATATCGTATAACGGCGCAGTCCAATGGGAGGAGCTATGCACAATTCAACCGAAACAAAACCGCTGTTAAAATATCAATGACGATAGATGCTTCGCAATCTGACCACTTTGGTTTCACTTTTGGTGCTTGTGACAATCCTTCTGAGTTGTACAGTATTGCCTTCGACTTAACTTCTGCAAATCGCTGGGGCATGCCTTCGCTCTTTATGAATCGGGAAGTCAGTTTGGGGGGAACAGCTGGAAAAACAGAACTTAACTTCACGCCGTTGATCATACCTGCCGATAAACGTTTTGACGTAAAAATTGTCATCGAAAAATCTATCTGTGTGGTCTATGTTAATAATAATGTCGCTTTTACCAATCGTATTTATAAAATGGAGCAGAATCCATGGACGATTTATGCTGATCAGGGTACCATTAAAGTCAATATGATGAAAGTCGAGAAATCATAAGAAATATCGCTATTTTATGGACAAACATAAATAACCTGAAATGATATAAACTAAATAAGCTATGAATAGAATAAAGAAATATGGAACTATGCTGCTTCTTGCGGGCATAGCGAGTACAACATTTGCGCAAGTTGATTCGAAAGAAATAAAAGATCCTAAGGAAAAATACCGTCCGATCTACCATTTTACGCCCGGACAAGGCTGGATGAACGATCCGAATGGCATGGTATATATCAACGGAAATTATCACCTCTTTTTTCAACATAATCCCGATAAACCAGTCTGGGGGCCTATGCATTGGGGGCATGCGACCAGCAAAGATCTGCTTCATTGGGATGAAAAAAAGATTGCCTTATATCCGGACAGTTTAGGAACTATTTTCTCTGGAAGTGCTGTGATCGATAAGGATAACACAGCAGGTTTTGGAAAAGGTGCCATGATCGCCATTTTTACCCATCACAATCATCAGGAAGAAGACCGGAAAACAGGACTACATGAAAACCAAAGTTTGGCGTATAGTCTGGATGAGGGAGTCACCTGGACAAAGTATAAAGGGAATCCAGTACTGCCTAATCCGGGCATATGGGATTTTAGAGATCCAAAAGTAATGTGGCATGCGCATAGTAAACGTTGGATCATGACTTTGGCAACCAAGGATTGCATCACTTTTTACTCATCTAAAAACTTAAAGGAATGGAATAAGGAAAGCGAATTTGGTAGGGAGGTGGGCGCACATGGCGGAGTCTGGGAATGTCCTGACCTTATCCCCATGAAATACAAAGGCGAGACGAAATGGGCTCTATTGGTAAGCATAAATCCGGGTGGACCCAATGGTGGTTCGGTAACGCAATATTTTGTCGGTGATTTTGATGGAAAGCAATTTAAAGCTGATGATACAGCAATTAAATGGTTAGACTGGGGACCGGATAACTATGCTGGCGTAACCTGGAGCAATCTAGGCGATAGACCTCTGATGATTGGTTGGATGAGCAATTGGCAATATGCTAATGAGGTGCCTACGACCGCATGGCGTTCCTCATCAACCATACCCCGTGTTTTATCCCTGGAAAAAGTTGGACAGTCTTTCTACGTCGCGAGTACTGCGCCTAAAGAAATTGAAACTGCATTTCGGCCGTTAAAAAAATACCATGACGGCGGGGCGAAAGAAGTCTCATTCGAGGAACACCTTCCACAAGCGTACCGTTTGGACCTCAAGAAATTGAAGCAACAGGCTTTTAAAGTGATCTTATCAAATGAATCCGGTGACGAATTGGTCATTGGTTATCGTGAAGACCAAAATGCATATTACATCGATCGTTCTAAGTCCGGCGAAGTGTCTTTCAATGCGGAATTCGCTAAAACGGCTTTGGCGCAACGCTTGTTGAATACCGGAACATTGTCTTTCAGCTTGTATGTCGATGTGAGCTCTGTGGAGCTTTTTGCAGATGGAGGACTGACGACAATGACCAGCTTATTTTTTCCGAATAAGCCAATAACCAAGATTCGTATCCTAGGGGATAAAAAGCTGGAGTTTCAAGAGCTGAGCATCGCTGAGTTTAAAAAATAAGCGCTGGTTTGTGCGATTAAAGCGATCCTTTGTCACGACAAGGATCGCTTTAATCCTGCGCTACTTGGTCGTATTGTCTGGACGCAAGTGTGCCGGCATTAGTGTTGGGAAGGTCCACGCAAAATGATTTTTTTTGTAGACCACGGGACGATAAATGGAGAGGTACGAATCAAATTCAGGCGTATGATAAATATCCTTCATGGCTTCGAACAGATTGGAAGGCCAGACTCCCACTGTCCTGTCCTGAATGTCAACATCAGGATTCTTAAACCAAGGCCATGTTGTCGGATGTTGATTGTAATAATATAAATAATCTATGGCCCGCTTGATTGATTTTCCATCCTTCGTTGCTGCAAAAAGGTTTTCTCCCGTGGCGTTGTGTATGCACCACATGGAGGCTGTCAATGGAGCCAAAGAAAAGTACGTATACCATAAGCCTTTCTCACCCCGTTTTACTTCTTCGATAAGGTGACCATCTGCTGCGATCTTTTCAAAAAGATCAGTCTTGATTAAGGCTATTGTAAAAGAAAGCTCTTTTTGGTCATCAAGAAAATTTGCTGAAAGTAGATTAGCAAATCTTGCCCAATCAGCAATATTATTGGGTCTTTCACGTAGGAAATGTGTCGCTTTTTGATAGACATTCATAGTCCAGACCTTAAAATGATCACGGTCGTTCTTCGTCCAAAGAGGATCGTTTTTAAGTAATTCAGCTGCGATCATTAATCCGGCACCAGCATAAGAAAGTACAACGGGTCCGTCAAAATCAGAATATTTTTTATTGATTGTGGCCCAGGAGTTGATGAAATATAGGGCTTTGGATGCATATTTCTCCTCACCGTTTAAGGTATAGGCTAAGGCAGTACAATAGGCCGCAAAAGCATCCGCATGGAGTTTTTTTGCCATGGCACGTTGGCCTTCTTTATCGCTGTAGAAGCCAGGTACACTAAAATCCTCGACAGCATGATGGTCGGCCAATAAAAGAGAGTCGGCCAGTATAATCAACTGCTTGTATGCAGTATATACTGGTTCGGATTTTTTGCTGATTTGGGATTTGACATCATGGATTTGGGTAATTGGGTGCATTAAGGATTGGGCATGACCATGTGTGGGTCTGATAAATAGGCCGGCTAGCAACAAGGTTAATCCTAATTTTAGAAATTGGGTGGTTCGGACCTGGAAGCCGAAAAATAAGTATATGAAATTTTGCATGGTTTTAAATGGATATATTAATTGATTGATTATGCAGCTATGGGGGGGGATTAGCTCCTGCAAATTAAGAAAAAATACCACAAGTTTGTAGGGATTCAGAAATTTGATTTGAAATATTGCAGCGAAGTAATTAACTTCATACCTAGAATAATCAATTATGGACATCGATCAAAATCTGCCTGAGAAGGAACTCTTGTGCCAACTCCATCATGGAGATATGCAGGCCTTTGATATTTTGTACCATCGCTATAGCCAAATTATTTACGCCAATATTCTTAAGTTTCTAAAAGATGAAACTAGCGCCGAAGATTTACTTCAGGATGTTTTTCTACGTATTTGGGAAAATAGATCAAAAATAGATCCTGAGCAATCTTTCGCAGCATTTCTGTTTACCTGTTCGCGTAATATTACTTTTAATTTCAAACGACGACTGAAATTGGAGATGGAATCTGAGATCCAGCTCGCCTACGGGGCATCGGAATCCGAGAATACCATTGATAAAGTGCTGGAATCAAAGGAGGCCATGGCCCTGGTTGAAGACTTGTTGAGCAGATTGCCCAAACAACGCCAAAAGATATTCAGGCTATCTAAGCTAGAAGGTAAAAGCTATCAGGAGATTGCGGAAGAAATGGGTATTTCTATTGCTACTGTTCGTGACCATATTGTCAAGGCAAATAAGTTTATCCGAAGCGGTGCACTGCAGGACAATGGTTTCTCGGCCTTGTTACTGATTCTGCTTCTCCATTCTGCACATTAAAAAAAAGTTTTTTCTAGAGCAGACCTTTATTCCATGCTGTGTGTATTTACTTTAAAAATACAGCTCAGTGGAGACCAATAAATCTAAAATAGACCAATTACTTCAAAAATATAAGGAAGGGAACTGTTCGCTTGAGGAGATCGAATGGCTACAGCATGCGCTTTCTACTGCTGATATCCATGGGCAGGACGCAATCGACCAAGCCATAGTCGCTAATTTACTGCAGCCTTCTTCTGTAGAGAAAATGAGCGAATCTAGGCAGAAAATAATGCTTGAAAACATCAAAGAGCAAATTCAGCGGAGGGCTGAAGATAGCGATGAGATATCCGATATGAGTGAAGAAAGTATCGTTCCGATGCAAAAGAAAACCATATTTTCTATTCGATGGCTATACTGGACTGCTGCGGCTTGTCTACTGCTGTTTGTTTTTTCAATGGTATTTTGGCGGCAGCAGACGAGTCCTGTTCAGATGGATGGCAACCTGGCTGGGATACAGGATACAATGAAGGATATCGTACAGCCTGGCGGAAACCGTGCGACACTTCGTTTGGCGGACGGTACACTTCTGGAGCTTGATAAGCAAGCATCCGGGATTGTTATGGGCGAAAGTATTACCTACGAAAATGGGAAATCTATTGCTTCCGCCACATTAGGTAAAGAGAGGATGACAGTAGATCCGAGCAAGGTTATGTTGGAGTTAACCACTCCGTTGGGCGGGATGTACCAGATTACTTTACCTGATGGTACAAAAGTGTGGCTTAATGCGGCCTCATCTTTAAAATATCCGATGAGCTTTGCCAAAAATGAACGAAAAGTTATCCTGCTGGGCGAGGCTTTTTTTGAGGTGACCAAAGATAGTTCACGACCTTTCAAAGTGCTGAGTAAAGGACAGGAAATTGAGGTGCTTGGGACCGCGTTTAATGTAAATGCTTATCCCGAAAATACGACGATCAAGACGACCTTAATCACAGGGAAGGTTAAATTATCAAAGGAAAATCATGCCACGCTGCCGATGTACTTGAAGCCGGGACAACAATCGACCAATACCAATAGCGGAAATATACAAGTTGCAAATGTGGATACAGCACCCTTCACTGCTTGGAAAGATGGCCTGTTTTATTTTGATGAAACACCACTGTCGGAAGCATTGCAGCAGATTGGTCGCTGGTATAATGTAGAAGTGAGATACAAAGCCGAAGTGCCGCAGACGCATTTCTATGGTCGTATAAAACGAAGCAAGCCACTCCGGGAAGTACTCGAAGTATTGGAAGAAGGTGGGCTGCATTTTGAGCTGAACAAAAAACAGGAAAAAAATATCTTATTGGTGACACCATTGCAATAATAACCCTAAATACTGATGAAAAAAGAAATGATCATGGATTCCACCTAAGCTGGAGAAGGGTATAGGCAAGACAAAAAGGGCAGTGCTGGGGGGCACTGCCTTGATTTGGATGCATATACTTACAAGTATTGCCCGAGGGCAAATTTTTGATAACCATTTATAAATAAATACAAACCGTACAAACATATGATTTTTTATCCATTTGTTAGGCTACACCCGTGGAGTTTAACTTTACGAAGTATACTGATTATGAAATTGATCGTACTCATTTCCTTGCTGACCACCATGCAACTGTTTGCTGAGGGAAATGCGCAGACCATAAACTTAACCGCTAAGCATGTGACCTTAAATCAGGTAATGCGCGATATCCAAAAACAAAGCGGGTTTAATTTTTTCTTAAATGGCAAGTCCTTGGCCCAGACTCGTTTGTCTGTCAATATACAACATGCCAAATTGGACGATGCCTTAAATGCCATCGTAGCGCCTCTGGACCTGGAATGGGTTAAAAAAGATGAGGTGATCGTGATAAAGCCTAAAAGAAATCCAATGATTTCCGAACCTAAAGAAACTCTGCAGCGGCGTATTAGTGGTAAGGTCGTCAATGGAAAGGGGCAGATACTTGTCGGAACGACAATTAGCGTAAAAGGTACCAATATCTCCACAGTAACAGATCAGGATGGGAGATTTACGATCCAGTTGCCAGCCGCAAACAGTATTTTGATATTTTCAAATGTAGGGTATCAGGGGCTAGAAAAAAGTACCACTGGCATTGAAGAAATGCATGTTGTGCTTCAGGAGGTTATCAGTGGTTTGGATGAGGTCGTTGTTGTCGGATACGGAAGTCAGAAGCGCGCAAATGTGATTGGTGCTGTATCAACTGTGAACGGAAGTTCGGTTGAAAATCGATCGACTGCTACACTGAGCTCTTCATTGGCTGGACTCGCGGCCGGCGTTAATGTGCAGAATACAACAGGAAAACCTGGAGCAGATGGTGCTAATATTCTGATCCGCGGAAAAGGGACCTTAAATAACACCTCACCGTTGGTGGTGATCGATGGTATCGTCGGTTCTATGGATGCTGTTAATCCAAACGATGTCGAGTCGATTTCAATTTTAAAAGATGCAGCTACCGCAGCAATTTATGGTTCTTTGGGGTCAAATGGTGTTATATTAATTACCACAAAAAAGGGAGCCAAGGGGAAAAACAATGTGTCCTATACGGGAATGGTTTCGATGCTGCAGCCTAATAATGTACCCGAATTTATCACCGATTATGCACAACATATGCGTCTGGTGAATGAGGGCTTCAAGAATTTGGGCCAGGCAGCTGTTTACACGGACGCAACAATCAATCTCTGGGAGGAAGCAAAGAGAAATCCGAAAGGCTTTACTGAATTTGGAATTCCCAATGAGGTCGCTTACCCCAATACAAACTGGGGCGATGTGCTTTTTGGACAGCGCAAACTTTTACAAAATCACAATCTCTCTTTAAATGGCGGCAACGACAACACGCAATACCTTTTTTCAGTCGGATATTTCAATAATCCCGGAACGATGCCCGAAACTGGCGCGGACAAGATCCGTATGCGTATAAACTTACAGTCCAAAGTCGCCAAGTTTTTGACTGTAGGCACCCAGACCTTTGGCGATATGCAGAATTTGAGTGTGGCCGATGTGGTTACTGCATATTCCTATCTGACCCAAACTGTGCCCGGAGTGTATCCTTATTACAATGGTGTCTATGGTTTCCCGGCTGCTGCCGAAGAATCGGCCACTGCAAATAATGCCTTGGCTTTTCTAAATGGGATGAGCGGGAAGAACCAGGTCAATCGATTCAATACCACAGTATTTGCAAAATTAAATTTAATGGAAGGGCTGGAGTTTGAATCAAAGGTAAATTATAACCATACGTACACCGAAACCAATTCCCATCAGGTTCCTTATGAAAAATGGAATTTTGCAACAAACAAATTGAGTACAGCGGCGCTATCGTCAGGACAAATAACAACGCAATATGGTGTGACTAAGAACTATAACGTGATCATCGATAATGTATTGCGTTATTCAGGATCATTTGGTAAACACGATGTGGGGGGGATTTTGGGGTACAATGAACAGTATTTCAACCAATATAATATTGGTGCGGCCAAACTGGGACTTGTGCATCCCGACTTGACGACATTTAATTCGGCGACAACAATGAGTTCCATCACTGGTGATGAGCTTGATTACGGTTTGCGGTCCTTTTTTGGCCGTGCCAATTATGCATACGATAATAAATACCTTGCCGAAGCGGTGGTACGGTACGATGGGTCATCGCGATTTGGCACCGCCAAACGTTGGGGCTTCTTCCCGGCCTTCTCCGCGGGATGGCGTATTTCGGAGGAATCTTTTATGAGCCCGCTCAAATCCTTTCTGAATGATTTGCGGCTAAGAGCCTCCTGGGGGAAAACCGGAAATAATGCATCTCCGGGTAATTACGATCATCTTCCGTCATATGGTACTGTAAATTACTCATTCAATAATCAGGCTGTCCGTGGTTTGGCACAGACTAAGTTGGGAAATGACCTGCTGCACTGGGAAACGACCACCACGACAAATGTTGGCTTTACAGCGACAGCATTGAAAAATAAATTGACAGTCGAGTTTGATGCCTACCGCGCTTACACGGATGGAATTTTATATGTCCCGACTATTCCTGCGACAACAGGGACCGCTACAGCAGCAACGATGAATATTGCCGAAGTCAGCAAACGGGGGATTGAATTGACCTTAGGATACCAAGATAAAATCAGCGATTTTAAATATGGAATATCAGCCAACTTCGCCTATAATACCAATCGGGTAGAAAAATATAAAGGGGCATTGTCGGAGGGCTATGTCACTGATGCCGCAGGTAATCGGGTTTATCAGTCAAATATCGGCATGGTTTCTAACGGGGTAAACCAGCGGATTCTGGAAGGGCACGAAATCAATGAATTCTACTTGTATAATGTGTACCGTGGATCAGGAAACCATTTTCTAACGGATGGTGCTGTTGATAAAAATGGCGGACCGCGCGACGGTATGATCCGCACCGAGCAGGATATGGCCTGGTTAAAGGCCATGGTCGCAGCAGGCTATTTGTTTCAGCCTGCAGATGGCATAGACCCTACCAAGATCTGGTATGGTGATTTGATTTATTCGGATATGAACGGGGACGGTATTTATGGAAATGTGTATGACCAAAAGTTTATGGGAAAAAGGGCAACACCATCATTTAACTATGGTCTTACTATCAACATGGCCTATAAAGGATTTGATGCGTCTATGATCTGGTCCGCTTCTTCAGGCATGTCGTATTATTGGAATGAACTTTATCTCAATTCATCCATCGTGGCGCAGGGTAAATCGGTACCGGCATTGGTCGCTAACGACCATTATTATTATAATCCTGCAAATCCCTCAGATCCCAACAATCGGATCGATGGTTATTATCCACGCTTAAAAGGCGTGACTGACGCACAGAATGGACGTACCAGCGATTATTACTTGTATAATGCTTCTTTTGTGAAGCTGAGAAATCTTCAGTTGGGCTACACCCTTCCTGAAAGCTTAGCGAGCCGTTTATCGATCGCTAAACTCCGGATTTATTTAGCTGGCGAAAACTTGCTGACATGGACGAAGTTCCCGGGACTGGATCCGGAAATTGGACCAGCAAGCAACGACCCATCGTTGATCAACTCTTCTGTTGTAAACTACCCAACGATGCGCCAATATTCACTGGGTTTGAATCTAACTTTTTAATCCGAATGAGAACAATGAAAAAGATGAAAAAATTTCTGGCGATTGTATTGCTAACAAGTATAGTGGGGTGTAAAAAAGATCTTTTGGATACCTCTCCGTATTCATCGGTCTCCACTGAAACGATGTGGACAACCGATAATTTAACAGATTTGGGCGTTGCGGGAATCTATAGTTCCTTTCGACTCTTAATGGGGCATAGCGGATTGATTTCGCCTTATGAGCTCTATCAGTTTGACCGTTTCTCCTACACTGGGCAGGCACGTTTTGATGAACCCTTATTGACAGGGACCATCACTGCCGGCGATCCCTTATTTATGAATGTCTGGAAGATCCAATACGAAGGTATTCAGCGGGCAAACGACGCTTTGAAAAATATTCCCATAAAGTCGCCTTCAACAGCAGAAAAGAAAGCGAAATATATAGCCGAAGCTAAATTTCTACGCGCTTACTTTTACTTTCGACTCAATCAACTTTACAAAGGAGTACCTATTTACCTTGAGCCTTTTACGGCGGTCGAGGCCATCAAAGGGCGTAGTTCGGAAGATGAGGTCTGGAATCAAATATTGGCTGATTTGAACGATTGTATTGCGGAAACTAATTTTCCGGATCGTTATCCCGCGGGCAATGGGAATTATGGACATGCAACAAAGGCGGCGGCTTATGCCCTACGGGGTAAAGTGTATCTCTATCGAAAAGATTGGGCAAAGGCTGCAGCTGATTTTCAAAAAGTAAAAGATGCTGGCCACACACTCTTTGCTGATTATAAAGCTTTGTTTAAGGAAGCCAATGAGCAATGTCCTGAGATGATTTTTTCCATTCAGCATCGGAGTGAGTCAGGCTATGGAAATAATATGCAATTGTTTTGCGGTTGGCCATCAGTCTATTCGCGGGGCTGGAATTATTACATGCCTTCACCACATTTGGTCGATCTCTATGAAAATAATGACGGTTCTAAATTTGAATGGGATAAAATCATTCCCGGATATAGCAGTTTAACTGAAAATGAAAGAGAAGTCTTTTTTCTACGCAACGACCTGACGGAGGCCGAGAAAGCGGCCGCGGCATTGAGAGGAGCAAAGATGAGCCTATATCTGCCGCAAGGTAATGAAGAGCGTATCAAAAAAGCCTATGAAAACCGTGATCCTCGTTTGCAGGCCAATGTCGTGACGCCTTATTCGACTTTTAGGGGCGCCTATAATTTTACCAATGTAGAAAGCCTTCAATTTATGCGCTGGCCATTTCGTGGACAGGCACAGGTAGATGGCGATATTCAGAGTGATACACAGATCAATTTCTTTTATTTCTACCGAAAATTTGTTGCGGAAGGAGTCAATGAGATTGTGGACCGTAATTATGGTCCCATTGATTTTCCGATTTTCCGCTATGCCGACGTATTGCTGATGTGGGCTGAAGCATTGAATGAAGACGGGAAATTGAATGAGGCTATTGCAAAAGTCAACGAAGTACGGCAACGTGCTGGCGTAGCGCTGTTAAATTCCAATGCCGCAACTACTGTCGCTGGGAAGGAAGGCTTACGCCTGCGTATCCGCAACGAACGTCGTGTGGAGTTTCCGAATGAAGGCATCAATTATTTTGACGAATTGCGCTGGGGAACCTGGAAAGAGACCGTGTTTAAAGCGGGCAATGGACGTAAGCAGGTTTGGGGAACAAATGTTGGGAATTACAGCTATAAGGGCGATTTCTTGACCGTATGGCCTATCCCTACCTCCGAAATACAGATGAACGTGAACTTGGTGCAAAATCCGGGTTGGATCGACTAGTTTTTGTAAAATAAAACCGGGGAGTGAGGCCATTTGGAGCTATCCCCGGTTCCATATAAAATAAACCTAAACATGATTGTTTTTAAATATAGCCTATACGTTATTTATTTTTTGACCTTTTTTTATCCTTTTCTTCTGCATGCAGATACAAGTGATATCGCAAAAAAAGGATTCGATTTAGCCGAACGACAATATGCATTACTGTATCAAGATCATAAGGACATGAGTAAGTATCCACGCTCGGCAGATCGCAACGGAAAAACAACTTTTACGGATATCCGGGATTGGACCGGCGGTTTTTGGCCGGGCTGTCTCTGGTATGTTTTTGACTATACCGGTGACGATAAATGGCGGGACGCAGCATTAAAATGGACGAATTCATTACACCAAAATCAATTCAATACCAATCACCACGATATTGGTTTTGTCATGAATAGCAGTTATGGCAATGCCTATCGGCTTACTGGCGATACAAGGTTCAAAGCGATTTTAATCCAGAGTGCTAAATCGCTGCTGACACGTTTTAATCCCAAGGTAGGTGCTATTAAATCATGGGATGTATTTCCTTCTTGGGACGGTAAACATAAATTTGAGTTTCCGGTTATTATTGACAATATGATGAACCTGGAGCTGCTTTTTTTGGCTTCCAAGTTATCCGGTGATCCCATTTACCGTAATGCTGCCATTCGGCATGCGGAGACAACACTAAAAAACCAATATCGTCCAGATTATAGCTCTTATCATGTTGTTGCCTATGACCCCAACACCGGTGCTGTATTAAGCAAGGAGACCGCACAAGGTTTTTCGGACAATTCCGCCTGGGCGCGAGGGCAAGCTTGGGGATTGTATGGCTTTGTGCTGATGTACCGTGAAACGAAAGACCCAAAGTATCTTGAAGCCGCACAAAAAATGGCGGATTTTTATATAAAGCATCCGCGTCTACCCCAAGATAAGGTGCCGCTATGGGATTTTGATGTCAACCAGCCCGGATTCTTTCCAAATTGGGATTATCGTAACGCTGATTTTAAGTCCGTACCGCGTGATGCTTCTGCCGCCGCAGTCACTGCTTCGGCATTGCTGGAACTGGTTGACTATATGGAAACTGGACAACAGCAGGAATATTTGGATGTGGCCGAGATGATCTTGCGATCATTGGGTTCGCCACAGTACTCCAGTGAGGTTGGAGCAAATGGCTTGTTTGTCTTGAAGCATAGTGTGGGCAGTATTCCGCATAAAGGGGAGATCGATGTCCCTTTGGTATATGCAGACTATTATTATTTAGAAGCGTTGATGCGTTGGAACAAGCGAAGACATCGGCTTGCGCAATTGATGAAGGAATGGCAGGAGATGAACAGGCAGAAGGCACCGGCACTCAAGGATTTTCAGCAACAAAAATTTGGACTCTTTATTCATTGGGGGCTGTACGCCATTCCGGCGGGTATATGGAATGGAAAGAAGATAGAAGATTTGGGTAGTCCAAGTGTAGCCGAATGGGTTCAATTGGTTGCAAAAATTCCACGGTCCACCTATGCCAAATTGGCGGATCAATTTGCGCCGCAATCTTTCGATGCCGATAAAATCGTTAAAATGGCCAAGGATGCCGGAATGAAGTATCTTGTTGTGACTAGCAAGCATCACGATGGATTTGCCCTATACCATTCGGAAGTAAGCTCATTTAACGTGTTACAGGCGACACCCTATAAACGGGATGTCATTCAGGAACTTTACGATGCTTGCATTCGTCATCAACTCGATTTTGGTGTCTATTACTCCCATAATATTGATTGGAAAGACGGTAGTGACGCACAGTATGCCACTACCAAAGCACAGCATGATATGCTAAACAAAAAAACTGATGCCTTTGGGGCAAATCTTTGGGACCCCAGTGCCAATTCCTTTGCTTCCTACCTGAATGAAAAAGCAATTCCGCAGGTACAGGAAATCTTACAACGTTTCAAAAAATTAAAATATATCTGGTTCGACATGCCCGGATTGATGACTGCCGAACAGAGCTTTCGCTTTTACAAAACAGTGTATGACCTCAATCCGAATATCATCGTCTCCGAACGGATTGGTAATGGGATGGGCGATTATGCCATTCCGGGCGATAATCGGATTCCCGATCCTTCGGAGCATTTTACCAGACCTTGGGAAGCTATCGGTACATTCAACCATTCCTGGGGCTATAAATCTTATGACCATGATTGGAAAGATGTGGACGAACTGCGTTATTGGCTTTTGGAAATCGTCAGCAAAGGTGGTAATTATATGCTCAATATTGGCCCAGATGCACAAGGAAATATAGCTACACCTGTAAAAAATAATCTGGCTATCTTAGGAAAATGGTTGCGTTTTAATGCTGAGGCGGTTTATGGAACATCACCCTGGATCACCACACATGAGGGACCAACACTGATTCGGATAACGGATACTGAACAACGGGAGAAAGAAGGATTTAGAGCATCTTTTACACCTTCGGATTTTTGGTTTACCAAAAAAAATGACTGTGTTTATGCTATGGCTCTCGTAGCGCCTAAGGATGGAATAGTCCATCTGAAGTCCCTGAACCAGAATAAAGCTAAAGTAAAGTCAGTGGAAATCTTAGGGTATGGTCAGGTTCGTTTTAAGCAGGATAAGCATGCATTGCGGCTGAAATTACCCAAGAAGACACAAAATAGTACCTTAGGCTATACCCTCAAGATAAAATTAGGCTAACCAGAAGATTGGCTAAATCGATTATGATGAAATTAAAGCGAGTATTAAACTCAAATAAAAAGTGCGTCTTGTTGCTGTTTGTCTGTTTAGATTTTTGGTGTATT